>CAZUAS010000096.1:7077-9957 GCA_964618515.1 uncultured Ignavibacteriales bacterium
CTATAACGTTTGCCAGGAAATAAAGAAAGATCCCGCCCTGACCCATATCCCGGTCATTTTCCTGACCGGCAAAGACCGTAACGATGATATGGGGCGGTCGTTCAAGGCCGGCGGAGACATGTTTATCAAAAAACCGTTTTCCTGCGAGCGGCTTCTGGAAATAGTCAATATCGTGATCATGTCCACCAGCAAACATTAATGATAAAAAAATTAATTACCGGACTGGCATGTTTTTTTGGTTGACTTTTTTGTGCAGTGCACTATATTTATAAAGAAAACCATGAAGCTGATAAAAAGGTATAAAAACCGAAGGCTGTACGATATCGAATCCAGTCGGACCATTACTTTCGAAGACCTGGTCCTGATGATAAAGAAGGGGCAGGAAATAAAGGTCGTTGATTCGGTAACCAACGAAGATATTACCCTGGCCGTGCTGGGCCGGGTGGTCGTTTCGGAACTGACCGACTGGAATGATATCGGAGCCGCCAGGGCATTGCTAAAAAATATCATATCTTTAGGAGGTGAGAAATCCATGTCGATTTTAAAAAACACCGTGCTGGCTTCAATAGGCGTTTTGCAGGTGACCAAGGAAAAGGCGGAGAAAATCATCGATGAGTTGATCAAAAAAGGCGAACTGGACAAGTCCAATCGCAAAAAAGCCATTTTGGAACTTCTGGCCAAAGCCGAGAAAACCACCGGCGAGTTTAAGACCAGGGTGCTTAAGGAAGCCGAGAAAGCCCAGAAAGGGGTATCAAAATTAACCCGGGAACTTAACTGGGCAAGACAGAGCGACGTCCAGAAATTGGAGATCAAAGTCAATAAGCTGGCCAAAGCCATTAAGGAACTGGAGAAGAAAATTATGCCGCCGGCGGTTTCGGGAGAGTAGCTTATTTACAGTTAAGTTGCTTTCAGATGACGGGGGGAACCTGGTTTATTAAATCATTTTCCTGAATTCGTTTTCATCAATTATTGTGATACCCAGTTTTTTGGCTTTATCAAATTTTGAACCGGGGTCATCACCCAGGAGAACGAAATCAGTATTGCTGGAAACGGTCGCACTTACTTTGCCGCCGTTATCTTCTATCAGTTTTTTGAAGTAATTCCGGGGCTGGGACAGGGTACCGGTGATGACGAAGTTTTTGCCGGTCAGCGGGCCTTCGGTTTTGACTGATACATAATCAGGGAAGACAACACCGCCCAGTTTCATTTTTTCTATCATCCGCCGATTGCTCTCGACAGCGAAGAAGCTGACGATATTATTTGCTATAACGTTGCCGATACCGGGAATGTGTTCAAGGGTTTCACGGTCAGCGGTCATGAGTTTTTCAAAAGAGCCGAAATATTCAGCCAGAACCCTGGCGGCGGTTTCACCGACACCGATTATACCCAGGGCATTGATAATCCGTGGCAAATCAGCTTTTCGGGAACGGTCGATAGCCTCAATTAGGTTCTGGGCTTTTTTATCCGCCATCAGTTCCAGTGGAAGAAGTTGTTCTTTCTTCAGGAAAAACAAGTCGGCGGGCTCGGAAACAAGTTTTTCTTTTATTAATTGCCGGGCTAATTTATCACCCAGGCCTTCAATGTCAAATCCGCCTTTGGAAGCGAAATGAATCAAGCGGCCTTCAATCTGAGCCGGGCAGGCGGGATTAAGACAGCGATGCGCGGCCTCGCCTTCGAGCCGGATTATTTTCTCACCACACGATGGACATTTGAGGGGGTATTTGACCCGGTGGCTGTTAGCCGGTCTTTCGGCTATGACCACTTCCAGAACTTCGGGGATAACCTCACCTGCGCGTCTGATAATAACCGTATCGCCCAAATGGATATCCAGGCGCTTGAGTTCATCTTCGTTGTGGAGCGAGGCGTTGGAAACGGTTACACCTGAGATTCGGGTCGGCTTAAGTTTGGCAATCGGGGTAATCACCCCGGTACGGCCAACGGAAAACTCCACATTCTGTATAACCGATTCGGCTGTTTCGGCTCTGAATTTCCAGGCAACCGCCCAGCGGGGAGCGCGGGAAATTTGACCCAGAATTTCCTGCCAGGCAAAGTTGTTGACCTTTACTACCATACCGTCAATGTCATAATCGAGTTCAGCGCGGATTTCGGTGAGACGAGTAAATTCCTTTTCTATTTTATCGATACCCTTTAAAAGTCGGATATGTTCATTGGTCAGAAAACCTTCTTTTATTAAGAAGTCAAAGGTCGTTTTCTGGTCGGGTAAACCTTTAAGGTTGGTACGAGAAATCCCGTAAGCAAAAAATAATAAGGGGCGTGAAGCGGTTATTTTTGGGTCAAGTTGCCGGAGTGACCCGGCGGCTCCGTTCCGGGTGTTGGCCAGAGGCGAAAAACCCTGCTCAAGGAGTTTGTGGTTAAGTTTTTCAAAGGCTGATTTTCGCATAATGACTTCGCCGCGAACTTCGAGAAGCGGATAGTCACGGGCTGTCTGTTCGGAAAGTTTCAGGGGAATATTCCTGATGGTTCTTAAATTGGCCGTGATATTTTCACCCGTAACACCGTCACCGCGGGTGGCGCCCAGGACGAACAAGCCCTTTTCATATATCAGTTCCACCGCCAGGCCGTCAAGTTTCGGCTCGGTGATATAGGCGATGTCTTCCTTTATTTCCAGGGCTTCGTGAACTCTCCGGTCGAATTCCGCAAATTCTTCAACCGTGGTAACTTTTTGAAGGGAGAGCATGGGCAGGCGGTGGCGAACCGGTTCGAATTTTTTCGAGGGCTCGGCCCCCACCCGCTGGCTGGGGGAATCGGGTGTCACCAGCTCAGGATAGTGCTTTTCGATTTCCAGAAGGCGGTCAAAAAGGCGGTCGTATTCGGCGTCGCTTATCTCCGGACGGTCATCGACATACTAAAGACGATTAT
>CAZUAS010000097.1:0-9903 GCA_964618515.1 uncultured Ignavibacteriales bacterium
GGGAGACCGTGTGGGAGAGTAGAAAGCTGCCGGGTTAAAATAAAAGCCCGCTTTACGGCGGGCTTTTTTTATGCCTAAAATGTGATTGACAAAGAATGACAAATTTTACTTCTTTTTGTAGGGCAGGATCCCTGTGATCCTGCCACAGTTAATGGGATGACCATTTAAAATTGGCAGCATCGCAGGGATGCTGCCCTACAAAAACTGGACCTAAAAGAGTCCCACGGCTTGAATGGGCGACCACCCCAAAAGAATAATATCGTGGGCCATCCTAAAGGTTTGAGCTCGAATAGGTGACTGTTGCAATCCGATTGATAAAAATATTTATTGACTTGTGCCTTTCTATAGGTGACCTACGAGGACTGAAGGTGAAATTGTGACCTGATGGTCTACTCCCCCAAAAAAAGTGTCAGTTCACACCCCCACCAGGACGGAGCTAGGAACTGATTCAACAGCATAAACTCATGAATGAGCATAGTCGAAGCATGAGCGGGGTCGAAACTTGACCGGAAACCGTTAAAAATTTTTACTTTAAATTCCCACTGTAAATACTTATCATTTACTCTTTAAGAATCCGGAAACAAGATGCAAATATCACCAGAATTTTCTTTGATTGTAGGACTTATCGCGCTTTTAGGTGGGGCGGAACTGCTCGTACGCAGTGCCACGAAAATCGCCTTGTTTTTCAAACTTTCGCCGCTGGTAATCGGTCTGACAATTGTAGCGTTCGGTACCAGCGCTCCCGAAATTGCGGTTGCCCTGTCCGGCTCGTTCGACAATCACATCGGTCTGGGATTTGGGAACGTCATCGGCAGCAATATCTTCAACCTTTTGTTTATTTTGGGATTGATGGCTGTTTTCAAGCCATTGCGGATTGTGCGCAAAGTGGTACGGGTCGATATTCCCCTGATGATAATTACCTCAGCCGGGCTTCTGGTGTTAGCCATGGACGGACATCTGAGCAAAATTGAAGGCGCCATCATGCTTTTAGGCCTGGTCCTTTTCACTGTCTTTACTCTGCGTCAGGGGAAGAAAGAAGAGAATGATTTCAACAAGGATTTTCGTGAAAGCCGGAAATCTATTTCGCGCGGTACTCTTACTCTTCAATTTATCATTCTCCTATTGTCGATTATTCTTTTAGGCTGGGGCTCAGACCGGGTAGTCGATAGTTCGGTTGTGATTGCCCGCGAACTTGGTATTGACGAGTTCATCATCGGTCTGACCATTATCGCAGTCGGAACTTCGTTGCCCGAACTGGTGACCTCACTTATGGCTCTGGCGCACCGGCGGTGCGATCTGGCGGTGGGCAATATCGTCGGCAGTAGTATTTTCAATATTCTGGGCGTGGTTTCGGTCATGACTCTGGTTTCAAGCGGGGGTGTGACGGTTACGGCCAATAACCTGTCGATGGATCTCCCGGTACTTCTGGCTTCATCGGTAGTATGTCTGCCGATATTCTTCAGCGGTTACCGGATTTCACGCCTGGAAGGGATTTTCTTTATAATTTATTATCTGGTCTATATTGTATTTTTTGCGGTTATTACCGCTCCCGATAGTTTCTTCGGGACATACGTGCGCATTTCAATGATATATGTAATTCCGTCGGTTTTTATCATTTATGTCTTCATAGTTCTCCAGCTTGGAAAAAGGAGAATAAAAAACCAAAATTAAAGTTATAACTTAATTGATTTAAATTGAATAAAGAGTTATTGTAAGATATGAAAAAAGTGCTTCTCTTTTCGATTCTGCTGGTAATAGGCCTGGTTTTTTCACAATATCTTTATGTTTTTGGAAATTCCGAGGAAACTGCCCGCCTGGTAATTCGCATATTGACCATGTGGCTTCTGGGTTTCATCATGATTCATGTCGGTTATGAGTTTGAAATCGATAAGACCAATCTAAAAAGCTACGTGGTGGATTACGGCGTGGCCGCAACGGCGGCGGGTTTCCCCTGGATTTTGGTAGCACTGTATTTCATGTTCGTAATGTTGCCAGCGGATACCTGGAACAGTTTCGAAGGCTGGACCGATGTTTTGCTGGCCAGCCGCTTCGCTGCCCCGACATCAGCAGGAGTGTTATTCTCGATGCTGGCCGCGGCGGGCCTTTCGGGAACCTGGTATTTTAAAAAAACGCGTATCCTGGCCATATTCGATGACCTGGATACGGTACTTCTGATGATACCACTTAAAATGCTTATTGTCGGCATCCGCTGGCAACTGGGTGTTATTGTTCTGATAATGGTCATAATGCTCTGGCTGGCCTGGAAATATTTACATAAAATAAAACTCCCGGTCACCTGGCCCTGGGTGCTCACCTATGCCGCCATTATTACGGTCGTTTCGGAAATAATTTATAAAGTCAGCCTGCTGGTTGACGATGTCGTGCCGATTCATATCGAGGTTTTACTTCCGGCGTTTGTCCTCGGTTGTGTTCTTTTTCGAACGGAGGGGCATGACCCGCATTGTGATGATTGTCGTGAAGGGCACCAGGAAGGACCCGAATCGCCGAAGGAACAAAAAGTTTCAACTTATGTATCGGGTGGTTTTATGGTCCTGGTCGGATTGTCCATGCCTTCTTTTGCCAGTACCCTGTCCGGTAATGAAGGTTTGAATGTAAACACTCTGATTCTGCATGTTCTGGCGGTGACGGTACTGGCCAATCTCGGCAAGATGTTCCCGATTTTTGTTTATCGCAGGGAAGCCACAATTAAAGAACGCCTGGCGATAGGCATAGGTATGTGGCCGCGAGGGGAGGTCGGCGCAGGGGTACTGGTCATCTCGCTCGGTTATGGCATCTCCGGCTATATCGTAACCGTCGCGGCTCTTTCACTGGCGTTAAATCTCCTGCTTACCGGGGTGTTTATCCTGATTGTAAAACGTCTGCTTCGCAAAGGCGTCGAAGGGTAACGGTTCTAACGGGTAATCTTATAGTTTAATTCAATAACGGGCGGAAAACCGGCCGAATTATTACCTTAATTTTCGGTATTATTTTACCAATACGGTATCCAGAAGATTGGAATTAAACAGGTCTCCGGGAGCGATAACCGGTTCATTCGCCGGGATATTATCACCGTAACGTATTTTGAGTTGTTCCTTCACCAGGGGATGGGAAAAATCATAATCCCCAAGTTTCCTCAAAGAAACCAGTTCTATGCCGGCGGCCTCCTTAAATATTTTCCAGACATATTCGGAACAGTAAAAAGCCGAATCCGACCATTCGAAATACGGGTCGTAATTTTTACCCTGATGCTTCTCGGCATAGGATTTCATTCGAGTTAAAATATCTTCAGTTAACAGGGAATCTTTTCCTTTGAGCCGCATAATGACGAAATGTTCGCCGGTGTCCCGGGCTACCCACTCATGGAAGGGTGTTTTTCTAACCGGTTGAACGGCTTCCCAGACCTGGAAAATACTGTCTTCGAAGAAAAGGATACCGCAATGTGTGAAAGGTGACCCGGTAGCCAGTTTTAACGCTGTGCTCTGTGGAGAAGGGAAATCCTGAAAAAGGATGTCACCGTCGTAGAGAATGGTCCTTTTTTCTTCGGCACCGGCTATCGATATGAAAAAGAATAATCCGATAAGGCTTATAATAGAAATTAATCTCATTCAATTGACCTCGAGTTTGATTTTAAGTTACTTCAATAATATTCATATTTTAATAGAGCTGTCAATATTTAGAATTTTTATACGAAAGGGTGGTTTGTCTTTGTTAAATACTATTTATATTGATATTTTATTACGATGTTATTAAAATGACTTTATGGCTGATTACAATCTTATTCTGGGAATAATAGGGATGGTTCTTTTACTGGGGGCTTTTGAGCTGAATTTGATGAAAATAATGACACAGGACTCATATATTTATATTTTGCTTAATATTTTTGGTGGCGGTATTTCCACCTATTACGCTGTTACTTTAAATGCCGTTCCTTTTGTAGTTCTCGAAGCCATCTGGACGAGTTTTGCCGTTTATAAGTTAATCCAGGTGGTAATAACAGCCGGAAGGATAGGATTGCCACATGGGTAAGAATCCGCGGTCACAGCAGAGGCGAGCGCATCGGCATACCGATTTTTCTATTGGTGTTGCCGTTTTGAATGAAGATGATTTAATAATATTACTGGAAAGCCTGAAAGAGCCGCCTTTTCTTTTGATTCTTGATGAAATAAACGACCCTCACAATCTCGGTGCCTGTCTGCGTTCAGCCGATGCCGCCGGGGTACATGCAGTTATCGTACCGAAAGACCGTTCGGTGTCATTGACGGAGACAGTTCGCCGGGTTGCCTGCGGGGCGGCTGAAAAAGTACCTTTTGTTCAGGCGACTAACCTAGCTCGAGTAATGGATAAACTTAGGGAAGCTGGAATCTGGATAGTCGGTACGGCCGATGAAGCCCGGGACAGCCTTTATAAAACCAGTCTGGCCGGGCCGCTGGCTCTGGTGATGGGTTCCGAGGGCAAGGGATTGCGACGGTTGACCCGGGAGAAGTGTGATTTTTTGGTGAAAATCCCCATGTTCGGTTCGGTGGAGTCTTTGAACGTATCGGTGGCTGCCGGAATATGTCTTTTTGAAGCCTTAAGGCAGAGAAAAGTTTTAAATAAATAAAAATCCCGCTTTTTTAAGCGGGATTAATATTTAAAATTCACTTGACTGGTAGTCATTTTAAATATATCGGTTTTTTTATTCTCGTCAATAACTAAGCTCGAAGAGGGAAGTAACAATATTAATTCAAAAAATATAAAAGCAAATACAGCATCCCGCGGAATATTTTATGGATATTTTGGAAACATTATTTTAGGGATATTGTTTATAATGCAAATAAACAAATAATCCAAGGAGGTAAAATTTGGTAAAGAAATTTTCTGTTATTTTAGTAGCCTTTTTATTGATGGCTATTACCGTTTCAGCCCAAAAATGGGAAATTGAAAATGTTCACTCAAGTGTTGGTTTTTCAGTAAAACATCTGGTCATTGCTAATGTAAAAGGAGACTTTAAGGACTTTTCAGGAACAATAGTTTTCGACGGTGAGGACTGGGAAAGCGCTTCTGCTGAAATGACGGTAATGATCGGTTCTATCAATACCCTGGATGAGAAAAGGGATGCCCATCTCCGGTCGGCTGATTTTTTTGATGCCGAAAACTACCCCGTTATGACTTTTAAATCCAAAAAAGTAATGAAGGGGGAAGGGGCATCATTTAAACTGGTGGGCGACCTTACCATCAAAGGCGTAACCAAAGAAGTAACCTTCGATTGCGAGTTTCATGGTGTTGCGGAATTTATGGGAATCACTAAAGCTGGTTTTTCCGCTCGGACAAAAATCAATCGCCAGGATTTCAATGTCACCTGGAATAAAACCCTCGATGCCGGCGGCGTGGTAGTGGGAGATGAAGTTCAGATAAATATTGAAATCGAAGCCAATAAGGTCGATTAAATCAGGTAAATCTGTAAAGAACCCGTCTGACGACGGGTTCTTCTATTATCGATAAGAAGTATGTTATTTGTAATTTGAAATCATTGTGAATTTTATCACAAAAACACTTGACATATCTTTTTGTATGTATTATTTTCTATAAGTTAGAGAATATAAAATTTGTAATATTGGTACAACAGCATGATGACTCAAGATACAATGCAGGATGTCTGGAAAAAGTTCGATGAGGTGGATATTACCCACAGTGGCGTACACCACCTGATGGCTATTTATTATCTTATCCGTGAAAACGGTTATGCTCGGGGGATTGATGTCGCTAAGTACTTGAATATTACCCGGGGTAGTGTTTCAGTGACTGTTGCCAAGCTCAAAGCTAAAGGTTATATAACCGAGGACCAGAATCGTTTTTATCGACTTACGGCAAGCGGGCTTGAAAATGTCGAATTGGTTTTAAGTAAAAGGAGCATTATAAGACGTTTTTTTGCCGACGTACTGGGCCTGACTGAAGATATTGCCACTATCGACGCCTGCAAGGTTGAACACCTGCTAAGCCGGAGGTCGATGGGAAAGCTGTTATGTTTTACGGATTTTTTCCTGTCTGATAACCGGGAAGCAAAGAAATTCAGAAATGCTTACAACAAGATATGTAAAGGGGTTAAAAGACTGTAAAGTCAGGGGAAAATCCTTTTCAACCGGTTTTATAATATACTATTGAAACCTCGTTTTCATAAAAACGAGGTTTTTACTTTTTTTATCCTTATTTTATACCTCGAAACTGTTTGACAAAACCGCAATATTTTAATATCATCATGTTTCTTTGGTTGAACTAATAACCCGAGTTTAGGTTGTTTTAACCCAAACCTAAAAGTGTATTTGGAGGTTTTCTGGTGAAGGAATATACCACTGATAAAATACGTAATATCTGTCTGGCAGGCCAGCGGGGTTGCGGAAAAACAAGTCTCTCTGATGCGGTTGCGTTCGATACCGGGGTCAATAACCGGGTTGGTCGCGTGGATGACGGCTCATCAATTCTTGATTATAACGAGAGTGAGATCGCCCGGAAAACAACAATTTCGTCCAAAATCCTGGCCTGCGAATATAAGGATACGAAAATTAATCTGCTCGATTGTCCCGGGCATGCTGATTTCATAGGTGAATTCCTGTCTGCTCTGAAAGTTGTCGAGGGTGTAGGCATTCTCATTGACGCTACTTCGGGGGTGGAAATCGGCACTCAACTCCAGTGGAACCTTATAAAATCACTGCCGATAGCCAAGTTCTTTTTCGTCAATAAGATGGAAAAAGAAAACGTCAAATGGAAAAACAACCTTCAGTCCATCCAGAACGCCTTCGGTAAAAATGCCGTAGCGGTGCAAATCCCCATTGGCGAGGCTCTGGAGTTTAAGGGTATCGTCGATTTGCTTAATATGAAAGCCTACATTTTCGATGCCGCGGGTAATCGTTCTGATACCGAAATACCCGCGAATCTTAAAGATGAAGTCACCGCGGCCCGGGAAAACCTGATCGAGGTTGCAGCGGAAACCGATGATGCTTTGCTTGAAAAATTCTTCAATGACGGTACTCTCGATGATGCCGATTTCCAGAAAGGTCTTCGAAAAGGAATTGCCGAGGGCAAAATTTACCCGGTTCTATTCGGTTCCGCCGCCAAGAATATGGGCGTTAAGATATTGCTTGATATGGTCATAACATACCTGCCATCACCCGATAGACGGAAACCGGTCGAAGCCGTAAAATCCGAAACCATGAACAAGATCGAACTTCCTCTGGACTCTGCCGTTAAACCGGTTGTTTTCGTTTTTAAGACCGTATACGAAGGCCACCTGGGCGATATGTCTTATTTTAAAGTCTTTTCGGGAACCATTAAACCCGGGATGGAGCTCAGTAACCAGCAGACCCGAAGCACCGAGCGGGTGGCACAAATTTATTCCTTCCAGGGAAAAAACCGGATCGAGCTGCCTTCGGTCGCCGCTGGTGATATCGGAACCATAGTTAAGCTTAAAGATACCCATACCGGCAATACTCTCGCCATTAAGGGATTTGATGTCACGGTACCGCCGGTGGTGTTTCCCAACCCGGTTATGGATGTGGCGGTTAAATCCAAGACCAAAGGTGATGAAGAAAAGGTCGCTTCCGGTCTCAATAAACTTCGCGAGGAAGACCCGACTTTCAAGCTGGTCTCCGACCCGGCCTTGAAACAGCAGGTATTATATGGCCAGGGCTCGACACATATCGAGGTCCTGATGGAGAAACTTCAGAAACGGTTCGGTGTCCAGGTTGACTTGGTCAAACCCAAAATCCCCTATCGTGAAACGGTGCGCAAAAAAGCCGAGCAGCAGTACAAGCATAAAAAGCAGTCCGGGGGGCGGGGGCAATATGGTGAAGTTTATATCCGAATCGAACCCAACGCCCGCGGCGCCGGTTTTGAATTTATCGATGAAATCACCGGTGGCGTAATCCCCAGTAAATTTATACCAGCGGTGGAAAAAGGGATTATCGAACAAATGCAGCACGGCGGTCTGGCCGGGGCGCCGGTGGTCGATGTCAAGGTAGCCCTGTATTTCGGGTCTTATCACGATGTAGATTCGTCTGATATGGCGTTCAAAATTGCCGGCTTGATGGCTTTCAAGGAAGGCTTTATGAAGTGTGACCCGGTGCTTCTGGAACCGATTTACAATATCGAAGTCCTGGTGCCGGATGAATACACCGGCGATGTCATGGGCGACCTTTCGTCCCGACGCGGTAAAATCACCGGCATGGACCCCGAAGGTCGCAACCAGCGTATCCGGGCAACTGTACCTCAGGCGGAACTATACCAGTATTCGGTGGACCTTCGTTCCAAGACCCAGGGACAGGGCGTTTTTACGATGGAATTTTCTCATTACGAAGAGGTTCCTCATGAAGTCGCCCAGAAAGTTATAGCTGAAGCCAGAGCCGAAAGAGAAGCCGAAGGATAATATTCATTTTCTCGAAGACAAAAGCGAGCCTGCCGGACAGTCTCGCTTTTTTTTATCACATATTTAATTTTCAAATAAAAGACCGATATTTTATTCTTGACAGCTGAACAGATGAGCAGTTATTTGTTATTGGAATTATTTAACTGAAGGCCGGGCAATGAAAAAGACTTTGACCGAAAAACAGCGACAGATTCTGCAGTTTATCGAGGACCGGATTTTGCACAAGGGTCACTCGCCAACCTACCGGGAGATAGGGCAGAAGTTTGGCATCAGCTCCACCAACGGCGTCAGAACGCATCTGGTCGCCCTTATTAAAAAGGGATATATTAAAAAAGAGAATTTTATCTCCCGAGGTCTGGAATTAACCCGTTCCATTGCCTCCGAAATCGGCCGAGTGCCGCTGGTAGGGTCGGTTCCGGCCGGTCAGCCGATTGACGCTATTGAAAATATTGAGGGCGATATTGCGCTTGATTTATCGTTTCTTCCCAACGGCGAGTCGTTCAGTTTGTATGTCAAGGGTGACTCGATGCGCGAGGCCGGGATTTTCGACGGCGACCTGGTGCTGGTGAAAAAGCAGGCAGTGGCGCAAAAGGGAGATATCGTCGTGGCGATAATAAACGGTGAGGCGACGGTTAAACGGTACTATCCCGAAGGTCGCCAGGTGCGCCTTCAACCCGAAAACGACGCCTATGAGCCCATTATAATAAGCAAAAAGTCGGGAGATTTCCGCATCGCCGGGAAGGTGGTTGGACTATTGCGTAAGATTTCCTGAGGGGTTGGCAAATGTCCACATCTGCCCCTGGTGGTGGGGTAGCCCACAGCTTGCTGTAGATTCTCTAAGAGATTAGGGGATCCCACACCAAGGTGTGGGGTACCAGCAGCGAAAGATTTCCTGAGAGGTTGACGGATGACTAGAGGCTGTCCTAAATGTTTTATTTGGGGGTAATCACAATCTGTCTTATTCTGTAGTTGTTGTCGGCCCCGTGCACCAACCTTTTTCCTGACAATAATATTCCGAGCTTGACAATTTCAACAATTTCGATAGATTAGCCCTTGTAAATCCGTGGGCGGCAGATGTCCACGTCTGCCCATGGTGGTGGGGTAGCCCACAGCTTGCTGTGGGTTTTTTAAGAGATTAGGGGATCCCACACCAAGGTGTGGGGCACCAATAGTAATTGTTGGTCGTGGTTCCGAATTCGCCAGAGGCGAATGAGAAACCCGACAATTTATCTAGGCCTTGTAAGGCTGTGTAAGTTTGGTCAGGTCTTGTCCGCGCCCGGGCGGGGGGGTGACCTGACTGTCAAAAGACCTAAGCCATCGTAGCTCAGCTGGTAGAGCAGCTGATTCGTAATCAGCAGGTCAGCGGTTCGATCCCGCTCGATGGCTTATTTGTTTGCCTGTTTACTCCTTTAAAGAGTATATAGCATTTCTTATAGGATATAGTTATTTTATACATATTTCAAAGTATGCTTTTTTTAATCAGGAGTCCTTATGTTATTAAGAAA
>CAZUAS010000098.1:0-9802 GCA_964618515.1 uncultured Ignavibacteriales bacterium
CGGATTAACCGGGGATAAGACTTATATCTCAAAACTTCTTGACCGGGCATGGGAACTTCCCTCCGCTGTAACCGCTAAAGCCGTACTGGCGACAGGGTGGCTGGCGGACTCGAATATGGTCGATGAAATAGCAAGCCTGGCCGGTTACCTTTCACACCCTTCGCCCGATGTCCGCGAAGCCGCATGCTACGCCTTGACCTATGCCGGGGCAAAAAGTAAGGGTGGTGACATCCTCAACCTTTTTAAATCCGAACCGGACAGTATCGTGCGAATAGCAGCTTTTTACGCTCTGTCGCGGCTGGCTGTGGACGGGGCAACCCCGGAATTCATTGAGTATCTGGCTGACCCTGACCCGTATATCCGTTCGCTGGCTCTTCGGGGTTTGAGCCGATCGTCCTCACCGGAGGCGGCCCATTTCATAGCTATCTCCCTGAACGACGCCAACCCGCAGGTTGTCGCCCAGGCTGTTTATGGACTTCGTACCCTTAAAGACGAAAAATTCGTCAAAAACCTGACCGGTAAACTTCGCGATGAACCCCATGAAAACCTTATCCTTGAAATTATCCGGACACTGCAGTATCTGAAAAGCGACCGTGGGGTGGAAACGGTGGAAGATTTTTTTAAAATCCGTCCCACCGATAACATCATCGCCGCCGGCTTGACTTATCTGGCAACGGTAAAAGGCGACCGGGCGGTTAATATCATCGATTCCCTCCTGAACGATTCACCCTCGGCATACGTTCGGGCCGCCTGTGCCGAGGCTTACGGAATAATGGGCTTACCC
The DNA here is from genome assembly GCA_964618515.1 of uncultured Ignavibacteriales bacterium. Classification (GTDB taxonomy): domain Bacteria; phylum Zixibacteria; class MSB-5A5; order GN15; family FEB-12; genus JAFGNW01. The sequence goes on from CAZUAS010000098.1 coordinate 785, forward strand.
GGCGTTATCTCCCGCCTGGGAATACTTTACGGCGATGAAGACCCGATAGTGCGGAGCGCCGCCTTTACCGCCCTCGTCCGCCTGGACAGTACCAATGTCGATTACTACCTGAAAAAGAGCCTGGCGGACCCGGATTTCATGATGAATATCAGGGCCGTTGACAAAATAAAAGAAACCAGAAGACGTCATTACCTGCCGACCTTGAAAACAATGATTGACCGCGGCTCTGCTGTTGACAGCGACCTGCGTCGTGCTATTGTCGATGCCATGCAGGCATTCCTGAATAAAGATTCCGTTGACCGCGAGGCTCTGGAAATCCTCATCAAGGGAACGCTTGATAAGGAGTATACGGTACGCCTTAAAGCCGCCGAAATATACCATAATATCCTCGGAGAAGATTATTCTTCCCTGGTACCGCCCGCGGTGCCACTGTTTGAACCCGACGAGATCGCCCGGGCTGTAAACAGGTACCGGGTCAACCCCTATGCCGTGATTGTCACCGGCAAAGGCGAGATTGAGATGGAGCTGTATTTCGATGTGGCTCCGTTGACGGTGCTTAATTTTATTAAACTGGCCCAGTCGGGTTTTTATGACGGGGTTTCCTTTCACCGGGTGATCCCCAATTTCGTCGTGCAGGGGGGTGACCCCCGGGGCGACGGCTGGGGTGGGCCGGAATATTATATCCGCTGTGAATACTCGACCGAACCTTTTCGCCGCGGCACGGTCGGTATGGCGACTTCCGGCAAAGACACCGGCGGCTCGCAGTTTTTCATCACCCTGTCGCCGCAACCCCACCTTGAGGGACACTACACTGTTTTCGGCCAGGTGCTGGAAGGTATGGATGTTGTCGATGAAATCGTGCACGGCGATTTGATTGTGAAAGTTATTATCCGGGAAAACCTGCCATGAAAAATAATATGCTTTCCCTTATCCTGTGTTCCGGCCTGATGCTTCTCCGGGTTATACCGGCTGTATGCCAGCCCCCGGAGAATATCGACCCCGCCGCCCTGATACAGCGTATCCTCGCGGTAGAACAGGAACAGCTCCGCGACCTGAAAGACGTCGTTTTCGAAACGGAATATATCGAGGGGGAAACTAAAAACGAAGGCTTCATTGAAAAAGTCCGGTTTATTAAAAGAACCTATCTGAAATACCTGCCTGATACCGTCCTCTTTCACGAAACGTACCTTGAGTACTTCAAAGACGGGGTGCTTCAGAAAGACGAAGACCGCAAAAAAGAAGAAGCCAAACGGAAAAACGAGAAGAAAAAACGTAAAGCCTATGATATCTCTTACTCGATGTATGAACCCTTTTACCCCGAAAACCGCGAGCTCTACAATATCGAGTACCTTGGTCTGGCTGAAGACAAGATTGAAGATTACGTGTGTCACCATTTCCGGGTTACGGCTAAAGACCGGAAAGAGGGTTTGATTAACGGCGACTATTATTTCGAGGCCGGTTCTTTCAACCTGCTCCGGGTCGATTTTTCACCAGCCCGGCTCGTGAAAAAAACCATGTTCAAACTCAACGAACTGAATATGAGCATTTTTTACAAGCCGACCCCCGAAGGTTACTGGCTGCCCAAAGAATTCCACATAAAGGGCAAGGGACGGGCGGTTTTCTTTATCGGGGTCAATTTCAGCGGCCGGGAGTATTACCGTAAGCCCATCATAAACGGCGGCATTGACGATAGAATTTTCGAGGTGGATAAAAATGTCGAAGAAGATGACTCATAAAACGCACCTTGTCCCGGTCGAGATACCCGAGGGCAGCAACATTATTTTCGGCCAGACACATTTCATCAAATCCGTCGAGGACCTTTACGAGGCGCTGGTGACATCGTCACCGACGCTGAAATTCGGCATCGCTTTCTGCGAGGCTTCGCAGGAACGCCTGGTACGCTCGGACGGCAACGATAACGAACTTATCGAAATGGCCGAGAAGGCGGCCCTTGCAGTCGGGTGTGGGCATTCCTTTTTTATTTTTATGAAAAACGGCTTTCCCATCAATGTCCTTAACCGGGTGAAGGACGTCCCGGAGGTCTGTCATATCTTTTGCGCCACCGCCAACCCGTTGCAGGTGCTGGTGGCCGAGACGGAGCTGGGACGGGGAGTACTGGGCGTGGTGGACGGCCAGTCGCCGCTGGGAATTGAGAAAGCCGAACACAAAAAAATCCGTAAAGAGTTCCTGCGCAAAATCGGGTACAAAAGGTAACTGTTTTTCTGCCTTCGTTACTACCCGCCTTCAGCACTGCAGTGACAACCGTAACAAATTACATTACCATTACGCCTGTCCTGGATTGCCAAGTGGTATCGGGACCTGATTCGCCGAAAGTGAACTGTGACCCGATACTTTTATCCAGTGCTTTTCACGGGTTCCATGTCCACCTGAGCCACCGGCTCCTTCAATGCGGAAACCGGAGGGGCACTAAGCACCGGCGGAAAGAATCAGTACCCGATGTTAGCCTCGATATAGTGGGCAATCAGCCGGGCGGCCAGTGCGTGCCCGCGGGCATTGAAATGTATCGGGTCTCGGGGGGCGTCATCCCAGAGATTTTCCTCCCGGTCAAATTCCTGCGCCAGGTCCACCAGGGCGATATTCTGGCTTTCAGCCAGGTTCCTTACCGCCTGGTTATATTTTTCATGATAGGCATGCAGCGGTGAACGAACGCCCGGCGGATAATATTTGGCCAGATCGGGGATGGGCGAAGTGAGAAGAATCGGTATCGCCCCGACCTCACGGGCACGGTCGCAGAGTGCCTTCATATTGAACGCATAATCCTCAACCCCCACTCGGTAAACGATATTTTGCCGGTCAAAAGTCGAATCCGGGCTGGTTTCGACAGCCGACAGCAAAACCTTTTTTATCAAACGGTAAAACTGGAACCGGGCAAAAAAATTCTGAAGGTCGATAATCACTTCCGGGGGAAATTGCTGGTCCTTGTCGGCTATCTGCGACGCCGCCGCCCAGTGGTCGTTCCAGCTGAACATGAAAGTCACGATATCCGGCTTTAGCCTGACCAGGTCACTTTCAAAAAATCTTCTGCCCTGATACGAGGTATAGCCGGGGATACCGCCGTTGATGACTTCATAACGGCTGTCTAAATTTTTTTCCAACCCGGTCGGGTAAATACTGTCATCGGAAAGACCCCAGCCGAAAGTACAGGAATTACCCAGGGTGATGATTCTTTTTTTAGTTTTATTCAACGGGATATCGTCACCCCGCAATCCAAGGGTGTTGATGCGGTAGGTTTTGCCCTCGAAATATTTCGAGGTCACCATGCGGTCGGGCTGGAAGCGCCAGAAGAGAGTCCGGTCACGAAGAAAGACATCGGGGTAGTCCAGCGCCCGGTTAAGGGTAAAAAAACGGTTCTGGAAATAAGGCTCCACCCCGGCCAGCCTTAATGCCAGTTCCACGACCAGCACGAAGATAACAATCGCCGCACCAGCCGCAACCAGGCGTAGCCACAGCGGATATTTCTTTGACGACATAGAATAAAATATACGCTTTTAATGACTTACAACCAGCAATTATCTTGATACCAAAACCGGAATTATTTTTCGGGCGATTGCCTGGGCAGCCACCCGATGGCCCAGCTCGTTAAAATGGGTCGGGTCGCCATAGGCATCGTGATACAGATTACGATAGCGGTCAAACTCCGCCTGCAGGTCGATTATGGAGATATTTTCCCGCTCGGCTAAAAGCCGAATCCGTTCCTGGTAAACTTCATGAATAATGTGAAGTTGCGTTAATGTGCCGTTGAAATAATTCTGGGAACTGGCTATCGGAGGTACCAGAAGCACCGGCACGGCATGGTTTTTCCGGGTCAGATGAGCAATGCTGGCCAGATTAAGATAAAATTCATCCGGCGAAACCCGGCGCTTACCCTCCACCTGGCCCAGAGATACAAACTCCTGTTTTTCCGAAGCCGACAGTATCAACTTGCGCATCAATTGATAAGTTTTAAACTGCGAAAAGAAATTATGAAGCGTGATAATAAACCCTCCGGGCATCTTCTGTTCCTGGTCGGAAATACCTTTACCCGCGGCAAAATGGTCATTCCAGCCGAACATTATCAACACTATATCGGGCTTCAGAGCCAGCAATTTTTTCTCAAAACATATTCTCCCCTGGTAGGAACTGTAACCCGGCACGCCGGCGTTGATGACTTCATAATTCTCACCGGGAAATTGATTTTCCAGAAATTTATGCAACTGACTCACCCAGGTTGCCTCCTGTGTCACACCCCAGCCGAATGTACAGGAATTGCCAAGGCACAGAATACGGCTGCCTTTCTTTTCCAAAGCTATTTCCGAACCCCGAAAACCATAAGAATTGATATGATAAGTCAGGTCGCTGAATTTACTTGACCGGGTCGTTATATTTTCACGGAAAGCCCAGAAAAGGGCGGGGTCTTTTTTATATATCTCGGTGAAGTCAATGTCCCTATTCACTGGGAAGAACTGGTTTTTATAATAAAGGTCGGTATCGAATAAATTAAGCGCCAGCTCCGTAACAGCTATGAAGATACAAAAGGGAATAAGGGCGCCGATGATTTTTATAGCTGGCGACACTGATTTTTTCTGTTCGGTCATAAGCAGGGCAAAAACCCGAAGCGGTCTTAAAATATCGAATAAATAAAGGGAGCCAGAGCCGAGGACTCGGTAAAAACTATCAGGATGGAAAGTAACAACAGAAATACCAGGATCGGAAAAAGCCACCACTTTTTGGAATTCTTCAGGAATTCAAACAGTTCCGCTAATATACTCAACCGGCGAAACATCACTGTCTCCCAAAAACCTTCCCGGACGTCATACCCCCGGGAGGCAGTGTTATTTTTCTATTATACCAAATATAAGTTGTAAAAGCTAACGATGCTATTATCTGCAGTTAATAAGATAATATAAATCCCTGAAAAATCAACAGAAATCGCATCTGTCAAACATGATATAATCCTTTTAATAAAATTTTCTCGGTTTCAAATATTTTACCTAGCCCGGTCAAGAAGGCTCAGAACGAAAGCCTTATCTGAAACCTTTTGCTTGCATAACTCCAGGGCTATTTTTATCATTCCGGAAAACAGGTTAAGCAAATTTTCCAGAAGGATCTCAAAGATGACGTCTTTTAAAATTTCAGAGACCGGTCGCGCTTTAATAATGTGCGGACTAGTCCTTTTTACCACGCTGGCTTTCTCCTGCACTCAAAAAACCAAAACCGCGTCCGAACCGGCAACATCGATAGACAGTGTGGCTTCAAACGATGGCATAATGATTCATTACCGGGTCGATGGTCAGGGCGAGAGAACGCTGGTTTTTGTTCATTGCTGGTGTGGCGACCACAGCTACTGGGACGAGCAGGTTAAAGCCTTCAAAAATGACTATAAAATTGTCTCCCTGGATTTGGCCGGTCATGGCGAGTCGGGAATGAACCGTCAGGAATGGAGCATCGAGGCTTTTGGCGCCGATGTTGCCGCCGTGGTCAATAAACTCGAGCTGCAGAACATAATTCTCATCGGCCACTCCATGGGCGGCGCGGTCAATATCGCCGCCGCCAGGCTGCTGCCCGGACGGGTGATTGCCCTGGTCGGGGTGGATACCTATCATAATTTCCTTGAAAAATACACCGAGGAACAATTCCGCCAGTTTATCGCTCCCTTCGAGGCTGATTTCCCCGGCGCGGTCAGGCAATTCGTTGGTACGATGTTCCCCCCTGGCGCCGATACCGCTCTGGTTGAAAAAATCATCGCCGACATGGCTTCGGCTCCCCCTGAAGTGGGCGTGGGAGCCCTGCGGGGCTTGCTCCGGTTCGATGCCGTAGCGGCTCTCAAAGATATGAGCTGTCCGATTCGAAGCATCAACTCCGAAAATTATCCGACCGATATCGACGGTAACAAGTCCGTGACAGCTTCGTTCGAGGTCACTTTCTTACCCCGATACGGTCATTTTTTGCACCTGGAAGACCCCCCGGCATTCAACAGCACTTTAAAGAAGGTAATTGAGGAATTCTGGCCTGCGAAAACAAGCTGATTATTTTTTACCCGTGCTCAGAAAACATCAGCGGTAAATTTATAAAGCTCAGCAAACTTGTCCTTGAAACTGTTCTTGGACAGGCCGGCTTTGAGACAGGTTTGCTCCAGAAATTCGATCACATCCCAACCGTATTCGGTGGCCACCTGCGGTAGTAGCAAACCCGAGTGCATGCCCAGTTTTATCATAAGGCCGTCGCGGCCTACTTTGATTTCACCTATGTCCCGGACTCGTTCCAATGGTGACAGCACCGATATTTCAAAATCGACACGGTCAAACTCCTCACGGCTCAGGGCTGGAAAACGCGGGTCTTCAAACGCCGCCGCTCGGGCCATGTCGGCAACGGCTATGTAAAGAGGGTCACGGGCGCGTATCTGGCCGATACAGCCGCGCAACTGACCGTCGATTTTTATCGTTACAAAAACTCCCTGCTCACGGTTGAGGCGGTTTGCCTCCGGGGGTTGATATTCTTTTTGCATAAGTTCGGCTTCGACCGCTTCACGGGCAATCTGCAACAAGAGCCGCCTGTCATCATCGCTTAACCGTTCTTTATCTTCTTTCGACGGAGCCGGGGTGCCGATAGTGCCGTCTTTTTTTGCCGCTCTTTTATCCGCCACCACGGCGGCTGAAAAATACCCCACCACCTCGGTCATATCGCCGGTGGTTTCACCGGAATGAGCGTATCTCAAAAGCTGAACTTTTCTGCCTCCCAGTCGTTTTGACGCCATCAACACGGCGGCCATCGCGCCCCCACCGCAGGCTTCGCCCCGCCCCGACGCCAGGATGTTCAACAGTAAATCCGGGTCGTATCTTTCCACCGCTGCCCGCACGGCACTGTCCAGTTTTTCGGCTTTTTTGACATTATGAAAATGCGACAGGTCGGTCGAGGCCACCATCAAGGTATTGGTTCCCTTCAAAGCCGCACCCAGGGTTTCACCCAGTGCCCTTATGGCTTCCGGTTCCTGCTCACCCATCACAATCGCCACCAGCTTGAATTTCCCCAGGGCAATCTGTAAAAAGGGAAGCATCACCTCCAGGGAATGCTCGCCACGGGTGGAACCGGTGGAATGACCCATATTGGAAAAGTACACGTTGGGATGAATCCCGGCTATTTTCTCCGACAGTGCCCGGTCAATCGGCACCACCCCCAGCGGCGTCTCATAACCGGCTCCCTCATAGACCGACGAGCCCCGGAAAAAAACCGCATGAAAAGGCGCCACGACCACGACGGTTTCTATTTCCTCACCCTCAAGAAGCTTGAACGCCGAAGCTGCCACCCGACCCGAATACGGATACCCGGCGTGCGGGGCTATCAGGGCAATCGGTACGCCGTCAAGCGGTGTTTTCTTAACCTCGGCATAAAAACCGGCAATAGTCTTAGCCAGCTCCGCGGCATTGCCGGGATAAAACATTCCGGCCACGGCGGGTTTTCGTATTTCCGTTCTATTTCCTCGCATCACTTCGTTTTCATTAATAAACTATCGTGTGAAAAGTAACGGATATAATGACCCTTGTCAAATCAAGCCTGTAAAAAAACCGGACTTTTTTTAAAAAGTCCGGTCATGCCATCCCTGGCTTTAATAACAGTTTCCAATTAATTCTACGTTCTTTTAATCCCTCTGTTCCAATTATTCATGCCGCCCCGGTTATTTGACCTACGACGCGACTTTCCGAGAACCTTCGTCACTGGTTTTAAGGCCCTCGACCATCGCCGCCAGGGAAGCAATAATACCGCTGGCTTCATAAGGCAGGAAAATTTTATTGGCACTGCCCTGCGCCAGATGCGGGAGCATTTCCAGGTACTTGAGAGTAATCAGCTGGTTATCCGGACGACCTTCATGAATGGCGTTGAAAACTTTCAAAATCGCTTCGGATTCACCCTGGGCGACTGTCACCTGGCGGTATTTTTCGGCATCGGCTTTTCTCTTGACAGCCTCGGCAAAACCCTCCGCCTCAAGTATCTGCGATTGCCGCGAACCTTCAGCCTTGGTAATTTCCGACTGCCTGATTGCCTCGGCGGCCAGAATCGTCGCCCGTTTGTCCCGCTCGGCTTTCATCTGTCGGCTCATCGCCTCCGTTATATCCACCGGCGGGTCGATGCGTTGCAGTTCCACCCGGTTGACCTTAACCCCCCACTTGTCCGTGGCTTGGTCCATCACATCCCGTAACTGCGAGTTAATCTGGTCACGGGACGACAGGCAGGCATCAAGGTCCATCTCACCGATTACGTTACGAAGGTTGGTTTGCGCCAATTTTGTGGCTGCCAGAATATAATTGGAAATCTCATAACGGGAGCGGAACGGGTCGGTTACCTGGGCATAAATTATCGCATCAACCTCTACACCCACGTTATCCTTGGTGATCACCAACTGCGCCGGAACATCAATAACCACCTCCCGCATATCCACTTTCAGCACCGTGTCGAAAAACGGGAGAATCATATTCAACCCCGGGTCCAGCACCCGTTGGAACTTCCCCAGTCTCTCAACCAGCCCTTTTTCAAAAGGGCGCACTATGCGAATCGAAGCAGCGACAATGATAAATGAAAACACCACCGCCACTATCAAAAATATTATAACCGGATTCATGGTCTATTTCCTTTCTTTATCCGTTGATTTTTCTTTTCACTTTGACACGGGTTCCCGTAACCGCAACTATTTCCACCCGGGCCTGCTCCTCTATTGCCTCCTCGGCGTTAGCCGCCCAGACTTCACCTTCAAAACGTATCTTCCCGCCCTCATCGGGACTGATGGCTTTGACCACCAGCGCGGTTCGGCCAATCATCCGGTCAACATTGGATAGCTCCGGGGAAGCCTTCGTTATTTTTTTGGCAAATCGGCGCGTTAATGGCAGTAAAACCACCGACACCGCCACGAACAAGCCTATCTGCCAGTAATATGATTCGGGATAAAAATAACTGTAAATCCCGGCCACCACCGAACCTACCACAAAGCAAATATATATCAGCGTCGGGGTCATCAGTTCGATTATT
>CAZUAS010000099.1:0-9796 GCA_964618515.1 uncultured Ignavibacteriales bacterium
GAGATGGAATCTCGTGACTGGAGTTCAGACGTGTGCTCTTCCGATCTGCTATGTGACTGATTCCTTGGGAGCTGTTGAAGGTGTTTTCATAGACCTCCTCGATTCTCAGGGAAAGGTAATTGACTCGACCTCGACAGATGATAGCGGTCGTTATGAATTTACCGGGCTGGTAACGGGTGCCTACTATATTTATGTATGGCTTCCGTTTGGTTATTCTATTGCTCAGGATACCATACCGGTTACATTTAATGCCCAGGATATTCGGGTTGATATTTATCTGGATGAAGCTCAGGGTAACAGACACTGGCGGGGCCGCGGTTATTGGTGGCATCAGATTCACTGTCTTCTTACCGGACGTGGACATGCTCATGAATCATATGAAGTGATGTGTATTTACCTGGAAAGAATCAGGCTTTATTTTAACAGCCACCCGTGGTATCCTATCAGAAGTGTTATAATAAGGGCTGACGCCGGTTGTGAACAACGGCTGAGAGATTTGTACAACATTCTGAAACCGCGTTGGCGTCCACGGTTTTTCCATCGCGGCCAGGCTGATTTTATTGTCCTGCTGTTGAATCTGGTATCCGGTTATATTAGACCGGGAACTGATATTGGCATTGCCCGCCCGATGGGTGTTCCCGGTAATGACGGCTTCCTTGCCTCAAGTGGTTCTCCGGTCACGGTTGCTCAGGCGGTGGTTTACAGTGACCGACTATTATCCGATGATGACCCGGCCAACGACGAGACAGTGAATCTGATAGACAGCCTGATTAATAGCGGCGAACCGGTACCGGCAGGCCTGGTTGACCCGGCGACACCCCATGTCGATTTCTTCAGTCCGCTGGCGGTGGAGGAAGAAATTTTAATACCAGAAGAATTCGTGCTGGAACAAAATTATCCGAACCCGTTCAACCCGCGGACTAATATAGGTTTTGCCCTGCCACGCAGCGGCCGGGTCAGCCTGCGGATATACAACGCTGTGGGACAGCTAATCGACGTCCTGGTCGATGAATATCTTGAAAGTGGTTATTATACTTATAGCTGGGATGCCGCCGCTTATGCCAGCGGAGTTTATTTTTACCGTCTTGAGGTCGAGAATCTGGTTGAAACCAAGAAGATGCTATTGTTAAAATAACTTGAATAATGGGGGTGTAATTTCCCGGTGTCACAAATGACCTCAGGAAAAAGGCACAGCCCGTAAGGGGTGTGCCTTTTTTTATACTTTACAATCTCCGAAACGGCGATATCATCAGACTTCGAAAAAGGTATGACTGACCCATACCAGGATACCTATCAGGACAATACCCAGGATGATACTCCAGGTTATCAGTTTCTTTTCAATCGGCAGCAGCGGTTCCACCGCCATCTTTTTTAATTCTTCATGTATTTTTGGTTCTTCCATCGTTGGCTCCTTATAAAACCGGCGGTTTGACGCCGTTAAAAAATAACCAGGATATCAGCAAGCCTATCCAGATTATGAATCCGAATAAGCAAATGACATAAACCAGGGCCAGTCGGCCGATACCTTCCTGCCAGAGTTTACGGAAATTAGACACCACGCCGATAGTAAAGAATGTCATGACGAAGAAAATACTGCGAAAGACATTACCCTGTCCCATCGCGGTCTTAGCCTGACTCACCCAATTCGGCAGAAGAACGCCAATCAGAATTATGACAAAGAAAGTAAACATGTAACCGAGAATGAATTTGGGGAATCGGTCCCACATCTGGCGGGCTTTGATTTTCTCGCCGGGAAGGCGTTGAATTTTTGCCGACCAGATCCAGGCCAGGATGAATGCCCAGACGGCGATAAAGACGTCGATGAATACTTTCACGGTTGTAGTAGTGGCCATAATCCAGCCCTGCTGGTATTGAATGCCCTGTTCGGCCAGAGCTTTCGTGAGGATCAGTGATTCCGTTATAGCCCCGCTGGCGACGGCGGCACCGTCGGTTTTGACAGCCAGGCCCATCCAGGCTCCGGCTACCAGGGGCTCGTTATACAGGAAATTCTGGGCGATAAAGGGGAGGAGTATCAGCTCGACCACGGCGAAAATGACCACCAGGGAGGAAACCATAATGGGGACTACCGGGCGGGCTTTAATCGCCGAACCGGTAGCAATGGCGGCGGAGACTCCGCAGATGGAAATCCCGCTGGCCAGCGGAACCGCCCATTCCCGACTGAATTTAAAATACTTCCGGGCGATAAAATAGACCAGCGCCCAGTAAATAAGGTAGGCTTCCACGATGGCGCACAAGCCGCGAAACATCACCGACGTAGCCAGGCCCAGTTGTTCTGCGGCGGTGATACCGAGGAAACCACCCAGGATGACAATGGCTGTTTTTATATATAGTTCCGGGCGGATAGCTTCGCCCATCACGCGGGAAAAGCCGGGCGCAAAATTGCCTATAAATAAGCCCGCCAGAAGAGCGATTATATATCCGGCTTCGAGAGTCAAATTTAACGACCAGGATATTCCGTAATTATCCAACTGGTTGGGAGTAGCCGCAATGTGAGCCCAGCCGCCGATTATCCAGCAGATATAACTTATGAAGAAGACCAGGGTGAATCCGAGAACGAATTTTTTCAAATTGGCTTTGAGCCAGTATGCCCCGACCGTGAAAATAACCAGAAGAAAAAGATAGGTTATGAGCAGGGAAAGTAATCCCGGAAGATTGGCATAGTTGCCGGAGGTGGGTTTAAGGGCCATTGCCAGGTTTGTCCATACTTTGGTCGTTATCACCCAGCCTAATATGTCCCAATTTATAAAAGCAGTTAAAGACAAAAGGAAGATGAATAAACCGATCACGACCGCCAGCCAGTCTTCACTGATTTTAGCTACTCCTGTTTTAATGGAAGCTTTTGTATCCAAGTATGCCCTCCTTTAACTTGCCCTCAATGGTTTTGATTCTAATTTGTTAATAGTATGGCATTTCTTTAAAAATAGTGAATTTATTCACTAAGATTACATTTCATTATTTTATTAGTCAAGATTTATAATTACGAAATGATCCGGCCATGAAGTACCCGATTTAGCGGGTGATGAACTTATTTCTTTTAAGTAAATTTAATAAAACCGGGGGAATTTTAGTAATATTTGCCAGATGAGGAACCTGTTCGAAGGCAGGATTATTCTTCGACCAGGATGTAACCTTCACTGCGAATGGATTTGATAAGTTGAGGATTTATACGGTTATCCTGAAGTTTTCTTTTAAGGCGCGATATCCGGTTATCGATACAGCGGTCAAGACCGTCGTACTCGGTTTTTAACAGAACTCGGTAAAGGGACTCCCTGGAAACTATGCGGTTTTTGTATGAGGCCAGAAGCCATAGTAAATCGAACTCAGAGGCGGTCAGATTTATTTCCCGGTTATCGATTATAATTATCCGTTTGGTTTTATTGAGCAGGATATTTCCGATTTGCAGGGTAGGCTTTTGGTTATCGGGTGGAATAGCGACTTTAGAAACATCGGTTTTCATCGAGAGGTGTTTTATCCGGTCGGCCAGGATTTGTCCCACTACCGGAGCCGATAGAAAATCGTCTGCTCCGCAGTCCAGAAGGGCGTTTTTATATTCGGTATTATTGCCGGGTGCGATGACAAGAATCGGACCTTCAAAATATCGGCGAATTTTCGAGCATAGTGAAAGTGTCTTTAAAGAAGAGCTGTCGCTGTTGACTATTAAAACTTGTGGTTTTTCAGCCATTAAAACGGGCAATATTTTATAGTGGGAGAGTTCGGCGGTTGTTTTAATTTCACATTCATCCGACCAGTCACCCTCGATATCCGGCAGTGTGGGGTCGGTCTTAAGAATTAAAAGTTTGGGTTTCATACCTTTTCAATTACCCCTGACCTTGTCTTATTTTTTTTGTTAAGACAGGCAGCCGGTGTAAAAAGATTAATAGGCGAGCCGTGGTTTTTTATAAATCTTGACTTTTCTAATTTTGCTTTATTTGATTTCCTGATTGTTAAGGTTTGGTAACTTCGGGATGAGTGGTTATAGAGGTTATGAATTCGATTGTCCTGGTTGTTTTTATAGTTGTTTATCTGGGAATGATACTGGGACGTCTTCCCTGGCTGGCACTGGACCGGACCGGGGTAGCTCTTCTGGGAGCTATTCTTCTGATAGTTACCGGGGTGGTGAGCGACCAGCAGCTAATCTCTGCGGTGGATGTACCCACGATTGTTCTCCTTTTCGGCCTGATGGTTCTTTCCGGGCAGTTTCGTTTGAGCGGCTTTTATTCCAAGCTTGTGCGTCAAATTGGCTGGCTGGATATAACTCCCGGCCGGTTACTGGCTTTGTTTATTGCCGTGGTGGGGGTGCTTTCGGCGGTTCTGGCTAATGATATTGTCTGTCTGGCCATGACACCGGTAATAATCGAAGTCTGTATCAAGCGGCGGCTCGACCCCAAGCCTTTTTTACTGGCGCTGGCCTGTGCTGCTAATGTCGGCTCGGCAGCCACTCTCATCGGCAATCCACAGAATATTCTCATCGGCCAGGTTCTGAACCTGTCTTTCAGCGGGTATATGCTCGATGCCATCTTACCCTCGGCGGTCGGCCTGGTCATTACCTGGGCGGTAATTGCCCGCCTGACAGAGGGAAAATGGAAACGGGAGACAAAAATGCCCCAAATTCAGGCTCCCGCCTTTAATCGATGGCAGACTTACAAGGGGATGTTTCTGCTGGTCGGCATCCTGGTAATTTTTCTGGCCAATATCTGGCCCCGTGATATAGTCGCTTTGGCGGTTGCAGCGGTTTTGCTCTGTTCCCGAAAAATGCGTTCCCGCGACATGCTGGGTCTTATCGACTGGCAGTTATTAGTGCTGTTTATTTCGCTTTTTGTCGTCAATTATGCCGTAAATGAAACCGGCTATTTACAGAAATTACAGGCCGACCTGAGCGATATGGGGGTGGATATCGGCCTTTCGGCTCCGCTTTTTATAGTGTCCGTTTTCTTAAGCAACCTGGTATCAAACGTCCCGGCGGTGATGCTATTATTAAAGGCTTCGAATCATCCCGCCGCCGGTTCCATACTGGCCCTATCCTCTACTTTGGCAGGCAACCTGCTGGTGGTCGGCTCCATCGCCAATATTATTGTCATTGACCAGGCTGCCCGCCTGGGTATCAGGATATCCTGGCGGGAACATGCCCGGATCGGGGTCCCTGTCACCCTTCTGACTCTGGGAGTGGCCGCTCTCTGGCTGTGGTTCCGGTCATTTTAAATTAAATCGTTATAAAGAAGTACTTTTTTTACATCTTTTGGGTGATTATACGAATTCCATTTATATATTCCGTTTAAATGTCAGAAAGTGCTTAAAAGCTGGAATCGGGCAATTACCAGCAGAAATTAAAAAAACCTGAACCGGAAAGGAGAAATTTAATATGGCCAGACCCTTCGGTTTTTCCGATAACACCAGGCAGAAGGCTTTCTTCCGACAATGGAATAAATGTGCACATTGCGGTCGAAGCCTGATTAACACTTATGACCATGCTCATCATGTAGTGCCCAATCAACTGGGACGGCCCGGAAATCCCGATGATAGCTGGATGCGTGGTACCGATAACTGCGTTCTGTTGTGTGACACCTGCCATAATCGTATTCATGAGAACGGCAGGTTTCGCTCCGGGGCGGTGGCTTCTCCTGACGATTTTCCCTACTCTCATGGTCGTCAAAAAGCGGACCACCAAATCTGGGCGTCACGAATGAGAGCGCGCTTCTGGAAAAAATAAAAAATGTGATCAATTTTTTAAAAGGTGGATGTTCCGTTTGACGAGTATATCCTGAAGGTGTGAGAATTCTGTGGTTTGTTCGGAACTTCCAAATGGAGGACCTGATTATCTGTACGGTTTCTTTTAATGTAGGCGAGAAGGTATGTAATCATAACAATCATTGTAGGTCTTGTTCTGACTACTTTTATAAATATTTGCAGACCTTTTTAATATAACACTTGAAATTCCAGCTGGAATTGCTTTATATATTCTTCGGGTAGTGTTATGCCAAAACAGATACTGGTCAAAACCGAAGATATAAAACGGGTTATTCCCCTTTCCCCGGGACGGCAGTTAAACCTCAGCCGGCCTTTGGTGATGGGGATTTTAAACATAACACCTGATTCTTTTTCCGATGGCGGACGATACTATACCGTGGATAAGGCTGTCGAGCGAGCCCTGCAAATGGAAGCCGAGGGGGCGGATATAATCGATATCGGCGGGGAATCCAGCCGGCCGGGTTCCGAACCGGTCAGTGTCAAGGAAGAAAGCGAACGGGTGCTGCCGGTGCTGAAGGTTTTGAAAAACCATGTGAAAATCCCGGTATCGGTGGATACTTATAAAGCGGTGGTTGCCCGTCAGGCGCTTGACGAAGGCGCAGAAATCATCAATGATATTTCAGCTTTGCGTTTCGACCCGGCGATGGCGCCTTTAGTCGCTGAAAGAAAGGTTCCGGTAATACTCATGCATATGCTGGGAACACCCCGGGATATGCAGAAAAACCCATCTTATCGGGATTGTGTGGCTGAAATCAGCCAATTTTTTACTGAACGGATAGCCTTTGCCGTAAAAATGGGGATAGATAAATCTAAAATAATACTCGACCCGGGAATTGGTTTTGGCAAGCGCTTGATGGATAATATTGAAATTATAGCGAAGTTTAAAGAATTCAAAAAGTTGTCCCGACCCTTGATGGTCGGGGTATCGCGCAAGTCCTTTATCGGCATGCTTAACCCTGACGGCAGCTTTCCCGACCGTCGCCTTGGCGGGTCCATTGCCGCGGCGGTGGCGGTTGTGCTCAACGGTGCCGATATAATCAGGGTACACGATGTCGCCGAGACTGTCGAGGCACTGAAAGTAATTCAGGCGGTGAAGGAATAACCATGACCTTTATTAAATACGGTTTTATTCAGGTGGGTCTTAAAGATATTATCGATATCCTGATAGTCTCATTCATTATTTTCCAGATTCTGAAGCTTACCAAGGGCACCCGTTCAGCGCAGATTATTATCGGTATGACTTTGATCATGATTGTGGCGTTTTTTTCCTACTGGTTTCAGCTGGAAGGTCTGACGTGGTTGTTTTCCAATTTAGCCACGGTTGGTTTTATAGTGCTGGTAATCGTTTTCCAGCCGGAATTGCGCGGCGCCCTGGCACATATCGGTCAGACGAAATTGTTTCGGATGTTCGTCACGCTGGAGCAGAAGAAAACCCTTGAGGAGGTTTCCCGGGCGGCGGTCAGGCTGGCCGAACTTAACTATGGCGGGCTTATCGTGATAGAACGCCGAACCGGCCTTCGCAATTTCGCCGAAACCGGTAAAATGCTTAATTCCGAGCTCTCCTCGGAGCTTCTGATAACCCTCTTCACGCCTTATACGCCGCTCCACGATGGCGCGGTAATTGTCTCCGGGGAGTTTATTATTGCCGCCGCGGCCTCACTGCCGTTGACGGATAATCTCCGCTACCGCAAACTGTTCGGGATGCGCCATAAGGCGGCTATCGGTGTTTCCGAGGTATCCGACGCCGTGGTGGTGGTGGTCTCCGAAGAAACCAGCAACCTTTCGATTGCCTTTAACGGCATCCTCGACCCCAATATCAAAAAATCCGAATTCAAAGACCGGCTGGCCAAGTATCTGAAAAAATAGCCTTTTTATCCGGTTTGACATTTCCGATAAATATATTTACCTTTGCCTGCCGACAATGTATATCTGTCGTTAAAAATTAAACGGAGATGGGGTTTATTTATACCGATGCATGACCTTTCCAAAATACGGAATTTTTCCATTATCGCCCATATCGACCATGGCAAATCCACTCTCGCTGACCGTCTTTTGCAGAAGACCCGGACTCTTTCGGAAAGGCAGATGCATGACCAGGTGCTCGACTCTATGGACCTTGAGCAGGAGCGGGGGATAACCATTAAAGCTCATGCCATCCGGATGAACTATCAGGCTCAGGATGGTCGGGAATATACGTTCAATCTGATTGATACTCCCGGTCATGTCGATTTCACGTACGAAGTCAGCCGTTCGCTGGCAGCCTGCGAGGGGGCGATCCTGGTGGTTGATGCCGCCCAGGGCATTGAAGCCCAGACCCTGTCGAACCTTTACCTGGCCATTGATAATAATCTTGAAATTTTACCGGTGGTCAATAAAATCGACCTTCCGGCCGCCAATCCCAACCAGGTAGCCAAAGAAATTGTCGATTTACTGGGATGCCGACCGGAGGATATTATACCGGTGTCAGCCAAGCTGGGGATTGGTATTGACGAGGTGCTGGAAGCGATTATAAAAGTTATACCGCCCCCCAAAGGTGACCCTGGGGCGCCGCTTCAGGCGATGGTGTTCGACTCGGTGTTTGACAGTTACCGTGGCGCCATGCCGCTTGTCCGGGTGGTAAACGGCCGGATTAAAAAAAACGACAAGATTCGTTTCTTCTCTCATAACAAGGTTTTCGAAGTCGACGAGGTGGGTATATTAAGGCTGGCGCCGGTTCCGGTGGAGGAGCTGGCCGCCGGTGATGTCGGCTATGTGTTTGCGTCGATACGCGAAGTGACCGATACCAAAATCGGCGACACGATTACGACCGCGGTGAACCCGGCTGAAAAACCACTGAGCGGATTTGTCAATGTCAAGCCGATGGTTTTCTCCGGCCTGTATCCCTCGGTGGCGGAGGATTTCACGGCTTTACGCGAAGCCCTGGAACGGCTCAAACTGAACGATTCCTCGCTCTGGTTTGTGCCGGAATCTTCCAAAGCGCTGGGGTTTGGTTTCCGGGTCGGGTTCCTGGGATTGTTGCACATGGAGATAGTCACCGAGCGTCTTTCACGCGAGTACGGCCAGACTATCATCAACACCGTTCCCAATGTCGAATATCATGTTTATAACACCAGGCAGGAGATGGTGGTGGTGGACAACCCGGCCAATATGCCGCCGGCGGCGGAGGTGGATTATATCGAGGAACCGTATGTCGATTCCCAGATAATTGCGCCTGCCGAATACATCGGAGCCATTATGCGCCTGGCCACCGACCGCCGCGGAGAATACAAGACGACCGAGTACCTGTCGGTCAGCCGGGTGAGCCTTTCGTTCGCCTTCCCGCTTTCGGAAATAATCTTTGATTTTTACGATAAACTCAAATCTTACACCCGCGGTTACGCCTCGTTCGACTACGGCGTGCCGTACTATAAACGTTCCAACCTGGTCAAACTGGATATTTTAATCAATGGTGAGGTGGTGGACGCCCTGTCGGTCGTTATTCACCGCGAAAAAGCTTATCACTGGGGTGTGAATCTCAACGAGAAACTTCGCACCCTGATTCCCCGGCAGATGTTCGAGGTGGTCATCCAGGCGGCGATCGGCAACAAGATTATCAGCCGGGCGACGGTGCGCCCTTTGCGCAAGAACGTAACGGCCAAATGTTACGGGGGCGATATCACCCGCAAACGCAAACTTCTGGAAAAACAGAAAGAGGGCAAGAAGCGGATGAAAAGCATCGGCCGGGTGGAAATCCCACAGGAAGCCTTCCTCGCCGCCCTGCAGATAGAGCGGTAAGTTGTTAAACTGAGATCGATTACTTGCTTTTTAAAATTCAGCTAAATATATTTGTACTAAAAGATAAAGTTTTCCATATACTTATGGGGGAATTTATAAAACAAACAGATGAAGATTATATTTTTCGAGAAGATTTTATTGCTTTTGTAAATGAAGAATTTGATAAAACTGTTATCCATGCAACTATTGAAGATCTAGCGGTTTTTGTTTTTTGTTCAGATCGGAAGAGCACACGTCTGAACTCCAGTCACCGCTC
>CAZUAS010000100.1:0-9597 GCA_964618515.1 uncultured Ignavibacteriales bacterium
TACACTCTTCCCCTCCACGACGCTCTTCCGATCTATAGCGACAATAATCGTACCCGCCAGACAGGCCAGAGAACCTTCCAAAGACTTATTTCTAAATTTATGACGACCTAATTTTCTGCCAATCAGGGCGGCAAAGGTATCGCCCACGATTATAAAAGCCAGCGCGGCAATGGTCACGGGTTTGTCATATAAGAAAACAGTCAGGCATACCGAAATTAAAATATAGGTAGCCCCGGTAAAATCGCCCGCAATTTCATGCTCTCTTATTATCGGTTCTATAATTTTACCGGCAAAGGCTCTCCAGAAAAACCAGTTACGTAACCGGGCAATGTCAATTAGAATCATAAGGAGAGTAATCGGCACCATGACATAAAGCATTTCCGTTTTATTAAAAGAAAGGATATAATACCCCCCCGGAATAACCAGGGCAGTCATATGCGTCGCTTTGCGGGCTAATTCACTTCGAAAGCTTATCGGGTGCAGTTGCTTCGAATCGCCGGCGGCCATAATTATCGGGTGCGATATTGATACGGTTTCAAATGCAATGTTTTCAATACTCCGGGATATTCAACATGATATTCACTGAAAACACGGTCCTGAAATTCCTGGAGTTTCTTTTTCCGGTAATCCTGCGTCAACTGGGTGATAATCTGACCTCGAGCCAGGTGATAATCAACCGACTGTTTTTTGTCCATAACCTTCAACAGGTGGAATCCCCGGTCCGTTTTATAGACGGTGGAAACACCCGCTGTCGGCGTTCCAAGAGCAACGTGGTAGAAAGCCGAATCGACATCTTCGGAACCGATATAACCAAGGTCAACAATTTTTATCTTCATATTTTTGGCGAAATCGGCTTTGACAATATCCTCGAAGGCCATGCCGGCGAGAACCTGGTCTCGCAAAAACTCGGCGTATAACGAATCACTTACCGTTAAGTATTTAACATATAACGGCTTTTCGACAATATACTGGTCCCGACGTTCATCGTAATAGGCTTTTACCATCTCCTCGGAGGGCTTCCAACTGACATCAAATTTATTTTTTTCAATCACTGATTTGGCGGCGAGATGCCAGAGCCTTTCTCTCTCCTCGACTACCCGGGGCAAGGTATCCAGGCCTTCCTTTCTTGCCGCCTGTAAAACCACATACCGCTGGCCGATTTCATTCAGCATGGTTTTTTTCAATTCACGGTCAGTATTTTTAATCAAATAACGTTTGCGGTAGGTATGTTCGTAATTTTTAATTTCCCGGGCATCGATGGTATCAATACCATTGACAATCCCTCCCCACACAGAATCATCGACCAGGTAAATATCGGTATCCATTATCGCTTCGTTGGCCAATACATTTAAATTTTGCATCAGGCTGTCCATAATAAGCTTATTAAGACGGCCCGATTTTTCCTGGAGCAGATTCTGGCGGGCACTTTCAAAAACACCCGTTCGTTCCAGGGGAATTACACCGGCCGGTAGATAATCATTCATGTAAATAATATGCCAGCCGTCTTTATCCTGGTAGGGTTCGGAATACTGACCGGGTTTTAAGGAAAAAGCCACCGAATCAAACGGGTCGATATATATGCCGCGGGTGGTCCAGCCGACCGCGCCACTTCCGCGACGCGAAACCTCATCATGGGAATATCGAAAAGCCACATTCTGGAAGGGTTCTCCGAAGGTCAGGATCTGATAAATTTTCCTGGTGTAATCTTCGAGAGCCTTATTTAAGTCTTCTTCGCTGAGCGACTTATAATAAGCAGAATCCGCCGAATTCAACAAGCCTGTTTTGGAAATAAAAATATGATACAAATCCAGCTGTTCCTCGACGGTATAAAGGTCCGGCCTTTTATTATAATACTCTACGATTTCCAGAGAATCAGCCGAAACCTGTCTGTAAACTTTTTCATATAAAAAAACCTGCATCAAATAATCATGATAACGGAGACGATAATTCCAGTAATCATAGAAATAATCCCGGAGATTGATTTTATCGGCTTCAAAACCCGTCAGTGTATCGACTACTATACTGTCGAGAATTCTTTTGATGGTTGCCTGGTCAAGATAGCCACCCTTGGAGAGGATAGTACTGTTCGCGATGCGGTCGTATAAGTCCTTTGCCGACAGAGAATAATTATTATCCGCCCGGGCGACAATAAAATCATTGTATTTATCTTTAGTTTCTTCATTTAAAACCGGGGGCTGACAGCCGACGATAAGAGCTAACAACAAGATACCGAAAAAATAATGAATTTTTTTTAGAAAAAACATTTTCATACTCCGTTTAAATAAGATTAAGACCATAAATTATACAAAGAAAGACCAAAAGCAAGACTAAAAAAACGGTCTTTTCCCTCAGCGGGTTAAAGCGGTTTCCGTTACGTCGGAAGCCATCCTTTTACTTCGGAAAAAGCTCTGAAACTCAATGATGAAAATAGTGCCCGCCCCGGGTTGTGAATCTACCCCGAGATTCAGTCGAAGGCTCGAACAGATGCGGTGTACAATCGCCAGTCCCAGGCCGGTGCCCTGTTTCTTGGTTGAATAAAAAGGTTGAAAGATTTTGTCGAAAAGTCCATGCGGTATCCCGGGTCCGTTATCACAGACAAGCAGTTTGACGGTATTTTCATTAGAAGCGGCGACTATCTTGAAAGTAATCATACCGCCTTTACCCTCAAAAGCTTCGCAGGCATTAATGGTCAGATTCATCAGAAGCTGTTTTAGCAGGTCTTCATCGCCCGCCACATAAACAATGGCGTCTTCGGTTTCGAGGTTGATTTTAATATTGGGTTTGAAGGAATCATGATGCTGAATTATTTCGACGACATCATTTATTAAATGACACAATTCCACCTTGTTGTAATTGGGGCGGCCGATACGGGCATATGAAAGGAAATCGCTGAGAATCTTGCTGAGGCGGTGAGATTCCTTTATGATCAATTCCATAAGTCGGGTATTTTCACCGGATAGCTGCAATTCATTTTTCAGAATTTCCACCGAACCGGAAATAGCCGCCAGAGGATTTCTTATTTCATGGGCAATCGAGGCGGAGAGTTCTCCCACTGCCGCCAGACGGTCGGCTGCCCGGACTTTATTCTCCAGCGCTTTTGCCTCGGTCAAATCCGAAAAGATGGCAATTACCCCCCGGAGTACATTCTTTTCTTCGGTTAAAATCGAAGTGGACAGGCCCAGAGGTATTTGCCGCCGCTCCCCATTTATGATATCCAGCTCTTTGCGGGGGAATTCAATCTGCTTTCTTATTCCGGCCATCAGACATTGAGCCAGCAAGGGCATTCGTTCTGAAAAAACCGCCTCGCAATGCATGCCCTTTACTTCTTCTTCCCGGTATCCGAGAATTTTCTCGGCGGCTTGATTGAAATAAATGATGCATCCCTGGGCATCGACCGTCAGAAGCCCGGAGTTGAGATGTCGGAGGATATCATCGGTCTCAAGGCGCGCTCTTTTCAGAGCCAGTGAGGTATCAGCCAGCTCTTTGTTTTGCGAGCTGAGCCGCTCCGCCAGGTACCCCGAAATAAAAGCCACCAGATAAAAAATCAAAATATGGATAAAAATAGAGTAAAAGACCGACTCCTGGGTGGCAAAAATCGTTTTGAGAGCTCTGATGGTAATTTCATAATTACCGATGGTTCTCAAACCAAACCAGATGATAAAAGTATACGCTACCGATACCAGCGAGGCGATTACCAGCGTCCCGGCAAGGCGGTAAACCAGCGCGGCGGAAATGATAGTCAGTAAAAAGAGAGCTGAAAAGGTAGAGTTGACATTTCCCGTAGCGTAAATGACTGCCGAATCAATAATGATTTCGAAAAGAAACTGCAGGAAAACGACTGTCTGCGTAACGGCGCGGAGTTTAATTTTTTTCTCCAGGGCAATGGTTACAGCAATCCCCAGAGAAAAAATGGAATAGACGATAAACTCCATCCGGAGAAACTCCGGGAAGCCCATCCAGAAAACGACCACTGCCGCCAGAATAACATAAGTCGCCAGCCTGAGCGGCAGAAACCATCCCTGATGTCTGAAATTTTTACTTTCCATAAAATAAACGGCACCCATATCGGGTGCCGTCATACCGTTAACGTTTATTTATTACCAGTAAGCTGCCAGACCAATTTTGCGCCTTTTTTAAAATTTTCCGATAATGTCAAACATCGGCAGATACATGGCAATCAGGATACCACCGATAATGGCACCCATGATTACTATAATTATCGGTTCGATAACCGAAGTCAGTGCCGACACCGCCTCATCGACTTCCTCATCGTAGAAATCGGCAATTTTACCCAGCATTTCGTCAAGTCCGCCGGTTTTTTCACCCACGCCGATCATCTGCGTAACCATGGGAGGAAAGACGCCGGTTTCTTTGAGCGGTCCGGTGATAGTATCGCCCTCGGCGATAGCCAGTACCGATTTATTGATGGCGTTTGCCACCACCAGGTTGCCGGCTGTCTTGGCCGTGATTTCCAGAGCTTCAAGAATGGATACGCCGGACGAAAGCAATGTTCCCAGAGTCCGGGAGAAACGGGCAATTGACGATTTCCTCACCAGATTACCGAAAACCGGAGTTCGTATCAGAAACTTATCAAAAAGCAACGCTCCCGCCGGTGTTTTTTTCCACCATAAGAAAGCTACCAAAGCACCAATCATACCTATCATCATATAAAGGAAATTACTTTTCAAAAAATTTGAAATATCCAGCACTATTTTGGTCGGGGTGGGAAGTTCCGCACCGACCCCGCCGAACATCTTGGCAAAAGTCGGTACTATAAAGACCAGCATACCGATAGTCACACCCGTCGCCACAACCGCCACCACCGACGGATAAACCATGGCGCCTTTGACCTTCCGTATCAACTGGTCGGCTTTTTCACGATAGACCGCCAGACGAACCAGGATGGCATCAAGGGCACCGCCAATTTCGCCGGCTTCTACCATATTGGTGTAAAGCTGGTCAAATACTTTCGGGTGGCGGGAGAGAGCATCGGACAGGGTCGCCCCGCCCTGAACGCCATCCCTGACCTGGTTGACAATTTTCGCCAGCTCCTTGTTTTCCATCTGGGTAGCGAGAATTTCCAGGCACTGCACCATGGGCAAACCAGCGCCAATCATGGTTGCAAATTGCCGGGTAAAACGGGAAACATCAATCTTCTTGATCCCGGTACCGAATTTTATCTGGATATCGGGTGCTTTTTTGGTAATCGACTTAACCAGGATACGATTCTGCCTTAGAATCCTTTCCAGGTCTTCCTTTTTATTGGCTTTCATCGTCCCCTGAACAGGAGCACCAGCTATGGTTTTTCCTTTATATTCAAAAACTGGCATATTAATACTATCCTTTCTTCATAAATCCCTTACGAAAAAGCAGGTGATTTTTGCCTTGAAAGCATTTCGTTGAGCTCCTGGACGTTGTTGCTGTGCCCCATGGCATCATTTATGGTTATTTTACCGGACTGATAAAGTTCCGCCAGTGACTGGTTCATGGTCTTCATGCCGTATTTCTGGCCGGATTGAATCATGGAATAAATCTGGTGAATTTTATCGTCACGAATGATGGCTCTGATAGCCGGCGTGGCAATCATTATTTCCAGACAGAGGACGCGGCCGCCGCCCACTTTGGGTATCAGCGTCTGCGAAACCACCGCCTGCAAAGTAAACGACAGCGTTACCCGAATCTGCTCCTGCTGGTTGGTCGGGAAGACGTCAACAATACGGTTAATTGATTCCGCACAGGAATTGGTATGCAAAGTGGCAAAAGCCAAATGACCGGTCTCTGATATTTTCAAAGCCGATTCAATCGTCTCCAGGTCCCGCATCTCGCCTACCAGCACGACATCGGGATCCTCACGAAGAGCATATTTTAAAGCCGATGAAAACGAAGTCGTGTCGGAATATACTTCTCGCTGGTTTATCAGTGCCGTTTGATGGCGATGCAGATATTCAATCGGATCCTCGACCGTGATAATATGAACCGCTCTTTCTTTATTGATCTTATCGATAATAGCAGCCAGGGTGGTGGATTTACCGGAACCGGTCGGACCGGTGACCAGTACCAGACCCCGGGGGAGCTTGGAAAATTCAGCAATCACCGGTGGCAAACCCAGTTCTTCGAATGATTTTATCTTATAGGGAATCTGCCGTAGCACCACCGCAATATTACCCCGCTGGACAAACATATTACAGCGAAAACGACTCATCTGTTCAAGTCCAAAGGAAAAATCAAGTTCGGAATTTTGTTCAAATTTGAGTTTTTGCTTCTCGTTGAGCATGGAATAAGCCAGCTTCTTGGTCTGTTCACTGTTAAGCATATCATATTTCAGTCTCTGAAGCTTACCATCGACCCTTACCACCGGCGGAGACCCCACAGTCAGGTGCAGGTCAGAAGCTCCCATTTTTACCATCTCTTCCAATAACTCTCTCAGATTTTGCATCTAAAAACTCCTGAATATTAAGCAGAAATATCCTTACCAAAAAAACTTACTTATTATAAATATCGGATTTTAACCGGGAATCTTGACTTAAATCGTTAACTATTCTTATTTTAACTGATTGAAAGACATCAGATTTAGGTATGCCGGTCAGACTTAACCGGCAGTGGTGGCGAAAACTTCGTCAATCCCGATAATACCTTTTTTCATCTTATCCACCGCCGCCATTCTCAGGGAGAACATCCCCTCCTCCAGGGCTAATTTCCTGATTTCGGTATCTGGGGCCTGGGACAGAATCAAGGCTTCAATTGCCGGGGTGATAGGCATCACCTCATAAATACCGGTACGCCCGGATTTCCCGGTATTATTACACTCTTTGCAGCCCACCCCTTTGAAAGCCCGGATATTTCTTAAAACCTCCTCGGGTACTTTCAGGCTGTCCACCTGCTCCTGGGTCAGGTTAATTTCCTCTTTACAGTGCTCACAGATTTTGCGGGTCATACGTTGTGCCATTATCAGCCGGGTGGCCGAAGCCACCAGGTAATACGGGACGCCCATATCAATTAGACGCGTGACCGACGACGGGGCGTCGTTGGTGTGTAAAGTGGAGAAGACCAGGTGACCGGTCAGAGCAGCCTTGATAGCGATATCCGCCGTCTCACCGTCACGAATCTCACCAACCATTACGATATCCGGGTCCTGCCGTAAAAATGACCTCAGCGCCGATGCAAAGGTAAGGCCGATTTCGGACTTTACCGCTACCTGGTTGATTCCTTCAAAGTTAAACTCGACCGGGTCTTCGGCAGTCATGATATTAACATCGATAGTATTCAGTTGTTGAAGGGCCGAATACAAGGTGGTCGTCTTACCGGAACCGGTCGGCCCGGTGACAAGAATAATGCCATAAGGCGAATGAATGCGTTCCTGGAATTTCTGGAGGTCCTGTTCACGAAAACCAAGCTGGGTCATATCCACCTTGAGCGCCTGGGGATCGAGAATACGCATAACCACTTTTTCGCCGAAAATCGTCGGCAGGACCGAAACCCGCAAATCCACCGTGCGACCGGCAATTTTAATTTTAATACGACCGTCCTGAGGTAACCGCCTTTCAGAAATATCCAGCTCGGCCATAATTTTGATACGGGAGACGATGGCCGCCCGGTATTTAAACGGGAGCGGCGCCATCTCTCTCAAATCACCGTCAATTCGGTAGCGTACCCTGATTCTTTTCTCGTACATTTCAAAATGAATATCCGAGGCACCCATCCTGATAGCGTCACTGATGATGGAATCGACCAGTTTGACCAGCGGTTTGTCCTGAATCTGGGACATGAGGTCAGTTTCACTGGGACCTTCCTCGGAGGAAACTACCTCAAGGTCGGGGTCTTCCTCCATTCCCTTGAGAATGTCGGAGAAACCGGCACCTTCGGTATAATTAGCGTCAATTGCCTTAAGTATGGCCGTTTCAGGTGAAATAACCGGCTGAATATTGCAGCCGGTTATAAACTTGATGGCGTCGAGGACATATATATTATTAGGGTCGCTGATAGCAACCAGCAGGTTCTTGTTGATTTTCGAAATAGCAATTACTTTGAACTTACGGGCAATATCCAGAGGAATAAGCTTAACGACTTCGGGGTTAAGCTCGACATCGCTGATGCGAAGATTGCCGATTTTAAGGTGTTTTCCGATGAGACTGGCGATGGCGTCTTCGGACTCGAAAATACCCATGCTGACCAGGACTGACTCAAATCTTTCATTCTTGGTTTTCGCTCTTTCCAGAGCCTCCTGCGCCTGCTCCGGCGTTATTTTACCGGCCTGGACAAGAATAGTACTGATTTCAGTCGACATCTGAGCCTAATCCTTAGCAGTAACGTTCATTCGAGTTAATAACTACTTCGCCCCGAATCGGCTGATAATCAATCCTGGAAAATATCGTCCAGTTTATCCTGTGCCTCTTCGGAGAAATCGTCAGAAATACCCGCACCCCCTTTAGAATTATTCTGGATTTCCTGAAAAACCTTGGTAAGTTCGAGCGACGCCTCTTTGGCGTACAGACGCACCATCCCGATCGTAGTACGGTCATCAAAAATGACAACCAGAATAGACCGCTCGCCGACAATGGACATGTGGATATGGTCTTTTTTACCCTGATGAAACAGAACGGAGAATTCCGGTTCCCCGACCAAGCGGGCGATTTCTTTGGTGGATGCAAAAGAACCGGCCAGAAGAGCTCCCAGGGCCGTTGTGTCAAGAGATTGAGTGAAACCCTGGCGGGTAATCATATGACCGTCTTTATCTACCAGCAGAGCGCATTTAGCCTCAGCACCTTTGAGTAACCTGGTGAGAATGGCTTCGATCTGCTTAATCTCTTCTTCATAAATTATAAGGCTGTCATCAGACATTTAGGCCTCCTGAAAAACTATTTTATTCCGAACAAACGTTTGAAGAAACCCCTTTTTTTCGCCTCACCGCGGCGTTTTAACGACGGCGCCATCTGGGGCGTATGCATACGAATCGGTGATTCTTCGGTTTTATTATCGTGAGCTATGACATTTTTTTCAAGGGACGCGGCCGCCAGTTCATCGTCCTTGGATGAAGCCAGGGCGACGGATGATATTTTTTTCTCCCGCTGGGCTTCTCTTTCCGACCCGGGATAGGGTCGATAAGCCGCTTCCGTCACCACGATTTTACCCGTAGAAGAACGAACTTCCCCAGTCGCGGAAAGCGGCGGCGCGGGCTCGCGGACAAGTTCCGGCTTCTCCGGTGGCGTCGCCTGAGCTTCCGGCGTTGATGCAGAGCTTGATGCCACCGGAGCCGACCTTATTTTCGGGGCGCTGCTGGATTTGGCTTTATCAAGAACAATCTTAATAATTTTTTTAAGGGTATCAAAGACCCCGTTGCCGATGCTGGCCGAAGCTTCAAACGTCGGCCAGTTACATTTGTTCAACCGGGCATTTAATTCTTCGACCGGCAAAACCCCCGGTAAATCCCGCTTATTAAACTGCAACACGACCGGTATATTATTTATATCATAACCGTATTCCTTCAGATTCTCCTCGAGATTGGTGATGGATTCAATATTTTCATCCATCTTCTCCGGCTGACTGTCGGCCACGAGATCGGAAGAGCGTCGTGTAGGGAAAGAGTGTAGGATAGGGTGT
>CAZUAS010000101.1:0-9423 GCA_964618515.1 uncultured Ignavibacteriales bacterium
AGCGGTGACTGGAGTTCAGACGTGTGCTCTTCCGATCTGGAACCGTATACAACTGGAACTTGGCGGTAAAGCCGTTTATGGTGCCGATATTTATCGGCAGAAAATCGAAATATAAAGTTCGGTCCGCTTCGGTCGCCAGCGAAATCAAATCCCCGCGCGTGTTATTGGGGACCTTGGAGTGGACATACTGAAGATTGGTGGTTTTGCCCGATAATCCCGGTCCGTAATATACAATTTTACAGCATACTTCCCTAGCTGAATAATTTATCGATACCATAACTCCAACCTGTTTTTTTTACTGTCACCCTCAACCGGCCGTATTCAGACGGTCCAGGGCGTTTTTAATTTCCAGGCGTATCAAACCGATATTCACCTGCTGTTCCGTAGTTACCACCAGGATGCCAAGGCGCCCGGCCGACGTGAAAAACATTTTGGTTTTGTCGGCTTCAATTGTTACCTGTGACAACGGGCTGGTTTGTAGTCGTTCCAGGGATTTTTGAATGTTGGTCGTAATCGAGGCCGCCAGTGCCCCCACCGTATCGCCTTCAAAACCGGTTTCCATATCGGCGGCGATGACGATGCCGTCATTGCCGACAACCATCGAACCGGTAATTCCCGGTGTCTTGTTAAGATCACTTAATACTTGGTACATTTATATTCTCCACTTTATCTTCAAAAATCTTCGCATATCGTTCATCAATATATTTTTTTATCATATCAATCCCCTGGCTGATTCTTATTTTAAGGACATCGTCACTCTGATGTTCCGCGATCACCATCAGGTTGACTTTATTGATGCAGGCAATAACAATCCGGTAAGTCTCAAGGACAATATCAATTTTTATCGGAGAACTTTTAACCGTGCGACTGAGTACCTGACGGTTACTCTCTAAAAATATCAGCGCCATGGGAGCCCAGACTTCCGGGTCAAGATCGCCCCTTTTGAAATTCGCCAGCAGGAGTCCCTCATGGTCAACCACCGTCGTCAGATGCACCGAGGCATGTTCGCCGATATACCGGACAGCGCGTTCAAAGCCGTTAATATCCGGCTGCAGAAAACTACGGGCGTTTTCAGCGGAGTTATATGAATACTGCGGCATCGCCGAGGCCGTCCCGTATAAAGACTCGGTCTTGGCCGTTACCGCCGGTATGGGAGCGGTGACCGGGGTAACCGGAGCTTCCCAGGCCAGCGGCTTTTCTGGTTCTACGGAGACTTCCGCAGCCGGCGTCGGAACATCGGCTGTCATCATAATTCCCGGTCTATTACTCTTTCGAGCGCCACGGTCCTTCCGTCGACTGATTTTATCGGTCAGCGGTTTTAAGATGAACGGGGTAACCAGAATATCAAAAAATAAAACCGGAAGATAACTGAACAGACCTAGCCGCAAAGAAACCAGCAGATTCATGCTGTAAAGACCGGCAATGATAAAACCGAATGTCGCTCCCAGAAACAAACGATAAACCAGGCAGAGACCGGCAGAAAACGACAGTTGTAACAGAGTGATCCGGCGATTGAATAAGAACATGATAAAACCGTAAAAAACAAGCTCGTAGAAAAGATTTACGAACGATGTTCTGGCCAGTTCCGTTCCAAACATCCGGGGGAAAAACAACAGCGGAATAACCATAACCGCTAATGTCAGCAGGGATACTCGCCCTATGATATTGTCTTTAAAATTCATCTTTTTCCCTTACTTAACTTGGCTGATAATTATCCACCAGACCGGATAATTTCATGCGCATGTTACCCAGACTGATTTTGGCTTCGCCGATAAACAAAAAGAGGCCGTCAGTTACTTTATGCAGATAAAAAACCAGCTGCTTGTTCTCAATTAAAACCTTACTAACGCGGCCGAAAGAATTGTTAATCATTTCTTGAGTCAGAAAGTTTATTATCTCGTACATAGTCGCCCCGCAGGTCTGACTGTCCATCTCAAGGGTCCACTCACTCTCCGTCACCAGACCTTCGTTATTAACAAAAAGAGCTCCCTGCATATCCGGCATGGTCAACGCCTGTCGCACGATTTCACCGGCATTCAATGAAACCGGTTTCCGGGCGCCGAATTGAGGATCTTCCTCCGCCGATGCCGTTACTGTACCCTGAGCAACCCGAGTGGAGGAAGATATCAAAACTTTCTGCTCTTCCGGTATTCTTTGAGCAATATCCAGAAGTTTTTTAATCTGCTTGTTATCCGGGTCCGACTGATGCAGTTTCTTGAGAAGTTTAACCGCTTCGACAAATTCACCTTTGTAAATCAAAATTTCCGAAAGGAGAAGGTCAATCGACCGACTGGTCCCATCAAGTTCCACGGCCTTTTTAATCTCGGCTTCCGCCCAGTC
Source organism: uncultured Ignavibacteriales bacterium (assembly GCA_964618515.1). Lineage (GTDB taxonomy): Bacteria > Zixibacteria > MSB-5A5 > GN15 > FEB-12 > JAFGNW01. Next base: position 2,341 of record CAZUAS010000101.1, read on the forward strand.
ATATAGGCCCCGATCCATATTGATTTTAGCCATAACCACATGAGCGGCACCGTAGGACGGATGAATTTTTAAGCCGTTCTGACAGACACGAAAAGCCTTATCCAGCTCTCCCTTTTTACGGTGGGCATCAGCCAGAGCCGCAAATATCTGGGAGTTGGGGTCAAGCTCCATTATTTTCTGGCATTTATCAATGCGGTCGTTGATTTCACTTGATACTGTCATATTACTAATGTAAGTTGCCTTAAAGCAATATGTTAGAAATCATCAGTTTTATGCAATTTCTTAAATATAAATTTTACAATTAGTTATGTCAACATTAAATAGTTAACTTAATACTCTTTTGGTTTCATAAATTCCGTATAAAAACAAGCCCACGGTTAACATCATCAGCACCGGAACCACGAAATTCGGGATATTAAGAATTTCAAAGGTATTTAAAAGATTAGCCAGTTGACTGATAACCAGCAGGCTAAAAGCAATCAGAAACATCTGCCAGCTTCTGCTTAACTGGCCCCCCTTAACCAGAGTTAATACCTGAAAACAGATAAAAAGGCAGGCGCCTGCAAACAGAAGAACCAGAATATTCAATAAGGTCGGCGGACTGGTGATAACCGCCAGGTTGGCCGCCTGAATATCCGTCGTCATCAGGGCAATAAAGCCCGCACTGAGAATTAATCGTTTCATATTGTCAACCTCTTACTAACTTTACAATTTTATCAGCCTGTTTTAAAATGCCATAAAAATTATCTTCAATCCCGTAACTTTTAACCAGTTCCCGCCTCGTAGCCAGGGGTTCCGATATTTCTCTTTTTACTTTGGTGATTGATTCCCGGAATGGCCCCACTCCTAAAAGCTGATGCACATAGACGAGCTGTTCCGACAGCATACGGTGCAGAGCGGTCATCAGGGTATGGTAGCGAACCGAAGCCGGTACGGAGCGGACGGCGTTGAGAAATTTATCAAAACTCGGCATCAGGTCGGAAGCCGGGTCGACACCCGGAAAGAAAACCATCAAACCGGTACGATACTGGGCGGCAAAGGAGGCAAAATTCGTATTCTGTTCGCCCAGGATACCATCGACAATATTGCGAATCTTGTAAAAGCAACTATTATAAAGGCTGAAGATGATGGACATCACCACCTCTTCCTCGTCTTCCTTGATTTCCGTCTCACTGTTTTTCTTGCCGACCACTTCAATCAACTTTTGATTCGTCAGGCGGTAAATCGCCCGGCAGGTTACAAATTCACCCATCGGCGAAAGACTGATTAAATCCGACAGCGACCGTTCACCGTTGATTAAAGCCAGGATACGGAATTCATCAAGAGAGATGACCAGCTCCTCACGGTTGACGCGCGGTGACTTGACAATACTCAAAAGCACATCATCATCCGGCAGAACTTTCTGAATCTCCATCCATTCATCAATACGCCGGGTACCCTCCATAATGACATTCATCGTGTTAAGCTCAATCAAAAAAGGAGTGTTTTTAGGGGTGGCACCCTCATGAAAAACAAAGTCTCCTTCTTTCCAGGAAAACAGATTATACACGATTTCTTCAATCTGAAGTTTGAGACATTCCGCAATTTCCTCTTTGGTAAACAGGTTCATGTCGATCAGGGTCGTACCCATCTGGCGGCCGGTCTGCTTATGCAGTGTGATGGCTCTTTCCAGGTCGGTTTTAGAGATTTTTCCCTTTTTCAACAGCATGTTTCCCAGCAGGTCTTCCGAAGCATTAACCGAAGATGCAAAAATGATATTACCGTCTTTAAAAGCGACTTCTTTTTGTCGGGACGAAGTTTTGCATTCCAGCGTGCCTGTTTTTTTGCCGGTCGCTAACAGCTGTAATATATCTGGGAAAGAAACAGTTTTTAAATTTCCCGAAAGGCTCATTTATTCAATTCCACCCCATTAAAATTTTTAACCACATAGATTTCAGGCATTTCTATGTATTTATCGGGCGTTTTAATCCTTTTCTTTATTAGAATAACCGCTGAAAAGTTTTTTTATTGAGAGGATAAGGATAAATAAAGAGGTCCCTGGCTTTCAAGGTCATATATAAAATCCGGCCGGTTCCGGTCATGATAAGACGCGATGAATTTTGATTTTAACTGAAAAGGCGGTTCAATTTTTGAACAGATAATAATCCCATAACCGGCCCCGGCCAGGCTTACCCAGTCATTTTCCGACGGTGACCAACTCTCACCGATAACGACGATACTTTCGCGCTTATCTTCAGCCGGGGTAAACACCGCCTTGGTGACCTGGCCGGTGAAAAGGACTCGATGATGTTCCAATATCAACCAGAACCCTTTTTCGTCGGCATAATATCCGGGAAAAGTCTTCGGCTCCATAGAAGGTGAAAAATAAGATATATCGAAGGCCTCCGGGAAATTAAAATCCCCCCGAGCCAGGATATCGGACATACTCGCTTTCAAATACGCCGCCGCATAAACTTTTTCTACGCGGAATATCTCGGCTAATCTCAGAATATCATCAATCGCCTTGAAATCGGCAGTCAGGATGAAAAGGCGCTTAATCTTATCAAGCCGGGCTTTTTCGAAAACAGGAGTCAGGATCTTTTCTTCGACCGAGTATTTGCGCTCAATAATGCCGGTTATAATCAGGTCCGCTTCGGACAGCTCGCCGGTTCGAATCAGAGCAACCACCCCCCCCGGAATTTTAACCAGTTCCATCCCGAGATTGTCATTACCCCGGCTTGAAAATATTTTTTCAACCAGGAACAAATTAAGACCGACAAGTATCACCATAAAACAAACCCGACGAAAGAACTTATTTTTAAATGCCGGGACCGCCAGCGATATAAAGAGAAAGAGAAACAGGATAATAAATATGGTGTCGGTTTCGCCGGTCAGGCTGGCGGTTTTGAAAACCGGGATATCTTCACCCCCCAGAACAGTTAAAACCGAAACCACCAGATGCAAAACAATATTTACCAGCGAGCCGGCAAATTGGCCCAAAAGAGGAAATATCAGGTGCGCCACCAGCAGAGCCAAAGAACCCAGAAAGCCAACCGACACCAGCGGCACCACCACCAGGTTGGCCAGAACAGTCAGAGCCGGAACCCGGTCAAAATAATAAATCATAACCGGCGTGGAACAGACCTGGGCGACCAGAGAAATCAAGACCGGGAAAATTACCCAGCGATACCATTTTTGGGAATGATGGTTTTTGAAAATTTCCGACAAGGCGGGCATGATGTAAATAAGACCCCAGGTGGTGGCAAAGGATAATTGAAAGCCGATATCAAAAAGCTGGGCCGGGGCAACCAGTAAAATTATGAGAGCACTCAGAGCGATGATATGGTTTAAATCATAACGGCGCTGAAAAAAACGGGCGATGATTACCAGGCCGGCCATCAGGGAGGCCCGGACGACCGAAGGTTCACCATAAGCAAGCGGACAGAAAACAATGATAACAACGATAAGGACAAAGGCTCTTTTCCGCCGGGAAAAATTAAAGGGCCGCAACAGAATCAAAAAGAAAAGAAGAACCAGGGCAACATTGGAACCGGATACCGCCAAAAGATGGAATGTACCGCTGTTGCGAAACATCCGATAAATATCCCCGGGGATATCCCTGGTCTCGCCTATTAAAAATCCCCCGGCCAGGGCGGCCGAGGTTGGTGAAAGGTTTCTTTGAAAACTATTCAAGACCGCCCGGCGCAGCCAGTCGGTCAGCTGATAAAAACCAACCGGTGAACGCCGGTCAACCTGGATATCCAAGATTGAGTTCTTATAGACAATACCGAACACGCCCCTCATGTTCAGATAACGGTTATAATTGAAACTACTGAATTGTTTTTCAGCGCTGACGGGATAGATACGTCCCATGAAAGTTACATAATCACCCCGCTGTAAAGCGGTGGTCGTATCGGCAATTTTTAACAGGATCGAGCCGGTTACCTTTTTTATATCCTCAGCCTTTACCGAATCAAGACTTACAATAATTTCAGTCCGGTCACTTTTTAAATGCGGCCAGGCGCTGACTTTACCATAAAGTTGATAGGTATCCTTAATCGAAGTGACTTTTGGTAGATGAGCCGGTCCGGTGTCGTAATATCTGATATGATATTGAAAAGCGGCAAAACCGCCCAGGCATAAACCAAAGAATAGTACTCCCAAAAACATACGCTGCCAGCTCAGAAAGAAAAAACCACCCGCGGTACCGATTGCCGAAACCGAAAAAAGAACCCAGACCGGGGGATGCAGACAATCGGCCGCCAATATCCCCGCCACCGTAAAAAAGAGCAAAAATAGTCCTGGATATCTACGGAACATGAAAACTAAATCGTTTTATTTCCGCGAAACAGCTTTCGGGCAAGGAGGGTAAATTCTTTAACTCTGAAAACAAAACAGAGAACCATATAAATAATCACCCCTCCCGTTACGGGGATTACCAGGTTCAAAAACCGGGCCAAAACCGCAGGTGCGCTCCGGGAAAAATCAAAGGTTATAAGTTTCGAAATATACATGGCAAGGAAAGCCGCCAGGGCAATCCTTAAAATATTCAAAAACAGTTTATGATAAGATATTTCCAGTCCTTTCCGGGGCATAAAATATAACAGCAATCCGAAATTAATAAGAGCGGCTGTCGAAGTAGCAGCCGCCAGACCTGCAAAACTCAAAATTTTTATCAGGGGAAAATAAAGGAGGATATTCAGAACAATCGAAAAAATGGATATCTTCATCGGCAATTTGGAATCTCCCAGGGCATAATAAACCGGAACCGTTACCCGGACCGCCGCAAAACCGACCAGGCCGTAGGAATAATGCAAAAGGGTCAGGCCGGTATTTTGAGCGTCAATCTCTGTGAATCGCCCCCATTGATAAATAAGTCCCACAATTTCATAACCCCAGTCAGCCAGGATAAAGGCGGAAGGCAAAATAAAAAGCATATTTAGGTTTAAAGCCTGGTAAAAGGTATCCCTGAGTCCCTCCATATCCCCTTTCGCGGCAATTTCCGAGGCTTTGGGCAATGCCACCGTGCCCAGTGCTACGGCAAAAACGCCCAGGGGAAAATGCATCAGCCGAAATGAATAATTAAGATACGTGATCGCACCTTCCACCAGAAACGATGCCAGCAAAGTGCTGACGAGGATATTAACCCGCCCAGCCGACAGTCCGATTATCATCGGCACGAAAAGATGTATTACTTTTTTAAAACTGTCATCGATGAAGTTAAAATTTGGCTTGAAGCGGTAGCCTATTTTTATCAGAGCCGGAAGTTGTATTGCGGCCTGGCCTATCCCTCCTATCAAAACCCCGATAGCCAGAGCATAAACCGGAACTTCCAGGTACTCATACAAAAGAACATTGGCCAGGATGACACCCAGATTGAATACAGCGGGTGATATAGCCGGGATTCCGAATTTCCCGAACGAATTAAGCATCCCCATAATAAGAGCTGAAATCGAGACCAGTAACAGATAAACAAACATCAGACGGGTTAAACTGACCGTCAGGTCGAATTTTTGAGGATTAGCTGTGAAACCATGAGCCGAGATGTAAATAATTATTGGTGTGGCAATGATTCCAAAAAGGACAATGGCTCCGACTACCAGCAGAATAGCTGTTAGGACAATATTAGCCAGAGTAAAAGCTTCCTGCTTATCTTCCTTAACCAATTTTTCTTTAAAAACGGGGATAAAAGCCGAAGACAGGGCACCCTCGGCAAACATATCCCGAAGTAAATTGGGAATTCTGAAAGCGGTGACAAAAGCATCGGTCGCCAACCCCGCCCCAAAGAAAAAAGCCATCACCTGTTCCCGGATAAGACCCAGGATACGGGAAACCGCAGTCGCCGAAGAGACTATCCCGGCCGATTTAAAAAGCGAATCTTTTTGACTGTTACCGGTTGACAAAATTAATAAACCGCTTATATTTATATACTAAATTTTTTAGAAAGGATAATAACATTGCCCAACCATAAATCCTGCATGAAACGGGTTAAAACCTCGGAAAAAGAGAGGTTGCTTAACAAGGCTATACGCAGCCGTCTCCGGGCGGTTATCAAGGAAACGGAAACCGCGACATCAAAAGAAGAAGCCGCCAAAAAGCTAAAAGAAGCGACCACTGAACTTGACAAAGCGGCCAGTCGTGGTTTGATCCATAAAAATAACGCTGCGCGCAACAAATCCCGGTTAGCCCGCCGCGTAAACAAACTCAGCTGATTCCTGTTCGGCTTTTTCATCTTTTGTAAAATAAATACCTCGCCATTTTTATTAGGCGGGGTCTTTTTTTAATTACTCCCAGAATAATGGCGATAGGATTGAAAGAATCAAGGTTTTTCTCTACAAAATATTCGTCCAGAGCCTGGACCAAGTCATCAAGTTCGTAATCGGATAATTTAACCATGAATTTTTTTATTTTCAAATACATGGTCAGTTCATGGTGCTTGATATCCAGAAACTTTCGGGGATAAAGGCTATGCAGTTCCCTGATAGTTTTAATCTCTTTTTTGATAAAAGCTACAGCTGCTTCGGCGGCGATTTGTCCTGACAGCAGGGCATTGACAATCCCGGCCCCGCTCAGGGAATCTAGAACCCGGGCGGCATCGCCGACCACCAACAGGTTACCGCGCGCTAGCATCTTGCGCCCCTGGTACCGAGGACAGGTACCGCCGGACTTCCTGACTATCAATGCCTTCCCGAAACGATTTTTGATGAATTTTTCCAGATATACCGATACCTTTAATCCCCCATTGGTATTACATTGCATACCCAGTCCGACATTGGCTATGTCCTCCCCGCAGGGAAAAATCCAGGCATAGGCGCCGGGTGCGATATTATTCCCGATATAAAATTCCAGCATATCTTTTTCAATAGTGACCCCGGCCAGTTGATACTGTAATAATGATTCGGTTTCATCGAGACTATACCGGTTATCGATACCGGCAGTTCGGGCTATTGTTCCTTCGACCCCATCAGCCGCAATGAAAATTTCGGCCGTAACATGTTCCACATTGTTACCGTTGGCAACCAGCGAAAGGGTATTAAATCTGTCGCCCTTTTTATTTATGCTTTCCGCCCGGCAGGAACAGGCCAGTTCTCCCCCCGAGGCTAT
>CAZUAS010000102.1:0-9310 GCA_964618515.1 uncultured Ignavibacteriales bacterium
ATGCGCCCAGCAGTGTCGATAACCCCAGAACGGATGCTCCGACTTGAGCTGTCGCAGACGCTTGACTATGGCGGCATTCCGCGCCGCCACCGACAACGACTTGACCCTCATAGCAACTCGTCCTCGGTTTTTTTTAGCTCCACCGTCAACGCCCCGATAATCTGCTGAAGCTTCTGCGTCTTCGCTTTCAAACGAGCCACCTCGCCCGCCTTCTCCTTCACCTCAAACGCCCGGTGGGACTCCGCCAAAAACTTGTCCCGCCACTGATAATACTGATTCTGACTGAGCTGATACTGACTGCAAAGCTCGCTCACCGGCTTGCCCGACAAACCTTCCAATACAATTTTCGCCTTGGTTTTCGAATCCCATTGCCTACGTTTCATGACTGACTCCTTCCCGCCTTTAGCGGATGCTTGTGAAATCAGCCACAAGATACTCTCTTAGCAACTGATGTCAACTAACGGGGTGCAGTATAACCAGAACCAGGTATTGGTTAGAACATTATTAAACGGTGCCTATCTGTCCGGTGAATTCCCCATAATATGGAATGGTTCTGATGCAAGTGGTCAACAGTTGGCGACTGGGGATTATCGCCTGGTCGTTGAAGCGACTTGTAATTACAGTTCCATTACTACCGGCGAACCGGTTAATGTAGTAACGAAAGAAGAATGGATTCATCATGTTTATTGTTATGATTCTGATAAAGATGGTTTCGGTGATGCTGGTTATCCACAAAACGAATGTCCTTTAGATAATTGTCCCTCGGTTTATAACCCGGATCAAGAGGATAACGATAATAACGGTATAGGTAATGCATGCTGTTGTACAGATATGACTGGAAATGCCGATTGTTCAATTTCAGAAGACCCTGATATTTCTGATATTTCCAGGATAGTTGATTATCTATATATTTCTCACCGCATTTTATGCTACCCCAATGAAGCAGATTGTAATACTGATGGAATAATTGATATACAAGATATAACCGCCCTTACAGATTATTTATATTTAGCGCATATTCCTTTATCTCAGTGTTTTTAGGCATCTATAGGTCGATACCCTTGTGATTTCGACAATGTTTTGGTTCCGTCAGGTTCTTTCCCCGTCTTGGTGGGGTTGAAACCTGATGGTTTAACTGAATTTTAAAATTGATTAATAAAAGGAGGGGGCCGTACAACGCCGGCCCCCGGACCAGACTTTTTTAATCCACTGGTCCCGACTAAAGGTCTTGATATATATTTTGCTTTCAATCGGTGTGGTACGGTTTTTCCATCCGGGAAAGACCCCGATTGAAAGTCTTAATTTCTCGTTTCAAGTCTATTATATATCAAATTTATTGCCAAAATACAGGCACTTTGCGGGACTTCGACTTAGCTTTTCCGATAAGTTATTATATATGGTCTTTTCCCTATAAAATGCCGAAAATTATCCCATAATTAAAATCTTGCTCTTGCAAAATGGACGTAATAAGTTAAAGGAAAATAAAAACGTTTTAGAAAGGAAATGACCATGTCGGATTATCAGTATATTCATGCCCGTCAGATATTAGACAGCCGCGGGACACCGACTATCGAGGTCGATGTCTGCCTGTCGGACGGCAGTCTCGGCCGGGCGGCAATACCTTCGGGGGCGTCAACCGGCGCGCATGAAGTCGTGGAACTTCGTGATGGCGACGCTAAAAAGTTTTTCGGTAAATCAGTGTATAAAGCAGTTGACAACGTCAATAAGAAAATCGGCCCGGCGCTGATAAAGGACGGCATCGACCCCTACAATCAGGTAGCGGTGGATAGTTACTTGATAGCTCTGGACGGTACCGAGAACAAGGGCAAACTTGGCGCCAACGCCCTGCTGGGCGTGTCGCTGGCCACAGCCAAAGCCTGCGCCGAGAGCCGCGGAAGGTTTTTGTACGAGTATATTGGCGGCTGTAATTGCAAAATTTTACCGGTGCCGATGATGAATATTCTCAATGGCGGCAAACATGCCGATAACAACGTTGACCTTCAGGAATTCATGATTATGCCGGTCGGGGCGAAAAATATCGCCGAAGCCCTGCAGATGGGTGCCGAAGTGTTCGGCCATTTGAAAAAAGTCCTCAAGGGCAAAGGTTATAATACGGCAGTAGGCGACGAGGGCGGTTTTGCCCCGGATTTGAAGTCCAACGAAGAAGCCCTGGAAGTAATCATGGAAGCCATTGCCAATTCCGGTTATAAAGCCGGCAAGGATATCATGATTGCGCTGGACCCGGCTTCGACCGAGTTCTACGACGCCAAAACAAAGAAATATAATCTCAAAGCGGAAGGCAAGAAACTCTCCAGTGCACAGATGATTGATTTCTATGCCCGGCTCGTTAAAAAATATCCGATTATCTCAATCGAAGACGGTCTGGCGGAAGACGATTGGGATGGCTGGAAAAAAATGACCACCGAGCTGGGTGATAAGATTCAGATTATCGGCGATGACATTTATGTCACCAATCCAAAACGGCTGGCGCGGGGCATCAAAGAGAAAACATCCAACTCGATTTTAATCAAGCTTAATCAAATCGGTACACTGACAGAGACTCTGGATACTATTTCCATGGCGCAGAAAGCCGGATTCACGACGGTTGTGTCGCACCGTTCGGGCGAAACCGAGGATGCCACCATCGCCGATGTCGTGGTGGCCACCGGAGCGGGACAAATTAAAACCGGCTCGATGTGCCGTACCGACCGCATCGCCAAATACAACCAGCTTTTACGCATTGCCGAAACAATCGGTGACCAGGCCGAATATCCGGGTATGAAAGTTTTTTATAATTTGAAGAAATAAACGTCTGGATAATATGAGGGAACTGGAAACTCCCCTTTAAATAAATTGTGGCACCGGTGAACAACCGGCGCCGCTTTTTTTAGATAAACTCTCTATTGTCGAAAGCCGATGCTCCAAATTTCGTAGCGGCCGGTACGATTGGAATTGAAATAAATGATTTTCGAATCTGGTGACCAGCAGGGACTACCGTCCCGGCATTCGGCGCCGGTACAGGTGGAATCAGTAGCCGTCACGCGATACAGGCCATAGTCTTGCCCCCGGGCATCGCTTACCCAGATGTGCCAGTCAGCGGTGGTGGAATCCTGCATGGCGAAAGCCAGCCATTTACCGTCGGGTGACCAGGCCGGTTCGGTTGCGTCGTTCAGCCCGCCTACGACCTGGACAGCCGTGCCGCCGTTGCGGGCGATTTTCATAATCTCCAGGCCGTCTTCGAAGGCAATCCAGTCGGCATCGGGCGCCCAGGTCGGGTTTTCTCCTTCACAGGAACCGTCCACCGGGTCACTGCAGGTTACATAAGAGGTATCCCCGCTAGGATAAGTGATTATTCTTATCCCGTGTGAATCCTGAGCGGCAATTTCCGTACCCACCGGTGACCACACCGCCCCGTCGTCGAACCCTTCATAGCGAATAATAGCCGTATCCCCGTTAAGAGTATTAACCGTGGCCAGTACGGTCCGGCTCTGGACGGGCTCGGTGGTTCTGAAAAGAATTAAATTGCTGGTATGCGACCAGTCGGGTTCGGAACCAAAGGAGGTGAGAATATAAATCTGGCCGCTGGTCAAATCCTGTTTGATAATGCCGCTGCCGGCTACCGTGTAAGCCAGCCACTTACCGTCGGCTGAAACCGTCGGGTCCCAGGCTCCGGAGAAAGTTAACTGTTGCAGGGGTTGCGCCGGTTCGGATTGGGTGGGTTTTCTTTCGTTGCAACTCAGTGTTAAAAGTAACAGTGAGCATAAAATAATAATTGGTATAACTCTTATCAGTAAGCGCATACTTTCACTCCTGTTAAAGATAGGATTTTTCCAGAAAAGATTAATTATGTAACTACTTGAAAGAAAGAAGCTTGTGTTTTTTTGTCAACAAATATTACCTTATCCGGCTTTACTTGGGTTATGTAATTAGCAGAAATTTACGCCCCCATAGGTCTATCAGGAATTATAATCCAGGCTAAAATATAAAGCAAAATACCGGTCCCAATCCCGCCTATGGCCAGTACCACCATTATAATTCGAACCAGAGTCGGGTCAATGTCGAAGTATTCACCCAGGCCGCCGCATACTCCAGCCAGTTTACGGTCGGTTAAAGAACGATATAATTTCTTCTGTGACATAATTATTCATCCATTCTTATTGAACTTTTAAAATCATTACTAAATTTCTTGTTAAATATTCATTGGTTATTCAATAGTTATTCAATCAATTCATCCATAATCGTTCATTAATAAAAAAAATCCTTGCCTTTAATATAAAAATATAGGTTTTTTAAGCAATCTAAAAGCGGCACCTTGGAGATTACAGCCTGTAAGTTTTAATGGTTTGGGTAAGGAGGAGAAGATGAAGACCCTTGATGTGGTAACATTCGTCTTGCTGGTTATCGGAGGGTTGAACTGGGGCCTGGTTGGAATTTTCAACTGGGATCTGGTCGCTGCAGTTTTCGGAGACATGAGTATTGTCAGCCGAGTAGTTTATCTCGCAGTGGCGGTTAGCTCGTTGTATCATTTGTTCTTATGGAAAGGGATATCCCGGCGCTGGTGCGGACATTCCGGTGGTGTCTAAGGTGGTTTAATATCTAAATAACGGTCTCTTTATAACAGGCGCCCATATGGGGAGTTACATACGCTTAAGGATGAGCTAATCATTTTTAAACCCCGGGCGCCTGACTTTATATATTTTTTAAACCATATGCCGGAGCGAAATGTCACCTGCTATAGAGACGAGGGAAAATTCTTCTTGACTTTACAGCGGTTGTATGTTAAAATAGAAATAGGAAATAAAACTGCTCTCGAAACCGCCGACTTATTATAATAACTTTTAAACAGGGTGGGGTATATATGCACAAGCATGTATGTATTTTTTTAGTGGTAATGCTCGGCCTGCTTTTATTTCAATGTTCAAATTCAACAGCGCCGGAAAACAACAATCATCCGCCGGACCGCACACCGGCACAGTTGACTGCGAACGAAAAAACACTCCTTGAATCATCCAACCGTTTTGGCTTAAAGCTTTTTCAACGGGTGAATACTGAAGAGCATTCTGATAAAAACCTGTTCCTCTCACCGCTGTCCGTTTCTTATGCCCTGGGCATGACTTTGAACGGCGCCGCCGGGACTACCTTCGACTCCATAGCCGTGACTCTGGAACAGGCCGGCTTGAGCCTTACGGAAATCAATGAAGCTTATAAAAGCCTGGAAAAAATTCTGGAAAACGCCGATTCTTCGGTAATATTCAATATCGCCAACTCCATCTGGTCGCGTAAAGACAAGGAAATTCAGCCGCTTTTTATCCGGCAATGCCGGGACTATTTCGATGCCATGGTACGGGTGATGGATTTCCCGGAGCCCGCCGATACCATCAATCACTGGGTCGATATAAACACCAACGGGAAAATCACGGATATAGTATCGTCGCCGCTCTCCCCGGATATCGCTCTTTTGATTCTCAATGCCATCTATTTCAAAGGCGACTGGTGCATCCCGTTCGATACTTCAAAAAGTATTAACGGTAAGTTTCATACGGCGGCGGGTACTACCGTCGACTGTCGTTTCATGGTCAAGAGAAGCGACGAGGATACCACCCTGCGCTATTATAAAAATGAACTTTTTCGGGCGGTAACTATCCCCTATGGCGATAAGGGCTTCTGCATGAGTCTCTTTTTACCCGAAGGATCGTTTACGATTGATGATATTATCGGTCAAATGACCGAGTCGAACTGGACGGCCTGGCTGGAAGGTTTTTGCGAAGAGTATGTTCAGGTTATTCTGCCCCGGTTTAAATTCGAATATGAAATCGTCCTCAACCAGATCCTGCAGGCCATGGGTATGAAGATTGCCTTTAATTCCTCCCTGGCGGATTTTACCAATATGTTCGTTAACGGAGTTGGCTGGATTGACGAAGTCAAACATAAGACGTTTGTTCAAGTCGATGAAAAAGGTACCGAGGCCGCGGCCGTGACATCGGTATCGCTTATTGATGTCTCCTTCATACCGCTTGCCTTTGACCGTCCTTTTCTGTTTGTCATTCACGAACAGACCTCCCATACAATTTTGTTTATAGGTAAAATTACCGAGCCGAAATGGCAGGGTTAAAAATTACATCCCTTTGATACTCGAAAAAAAGTCCGCCCTAGCGGACTTTTTTTGTGTTAATAAAGCTGATACTTTAATTGTATCCGCCCTACCGGAATTAAATTACCGGAGATATCACCGGCTTAACAGGAAGCAATAATAATTCTGCAAGTTCAAATTGACAAACAACTGCTTTTCCCCTTTTTTAAAAGGGGGAAAATAATAGGATTAAAAGTTTTGATTTAAGCAGTAACATAAGATAAAGGAGTAATTGATGAGGACTTTTTTAGCGATTATCGGCGGTATTGCCATTATCGTGGTTTTGGCGGTAGTGGCGATTTTCCTGACAACCTGGCTAAGTGCCGACAAGGTACCTTCGAAAGTCATTCTCGAAACCGATTTCGAGCAGAGTTTTACGGAGTATGTTCCCAACGACCCGGTTGCCAATATGTTTTTCCAGAAATATATTCTTGTCCGGGATGTTATCGAGTCTCTGGAAAAAGCGGCCGGTGATGACCGCGTGACAGGTCTGGTGGCTCATATCGGGGTCGGGGAAATGGGTTTTGCCATGTGCCAGGAAATACGCGAGGCGGTACTCAATTTCCGTAAAAGCGGGAAAAAAGCCATCGCCTATTCCGAAACCTTCGGTGAGTTCGGTCCCGGCAATAACGCCTATTATCTGGCCACGGCTTTTGATGAAATCTACTTGCAGCCGTCGGGGGATATCGGCCTGACCGGTATTATGGCCGAGACACCGTTCATCAAAGGCACCCTGGAAAAGCTTGATATCCAACCTCGTATGGGGCAGCGTTACGAATATAAAAATGCCATGAATATTTTCACGGAAAAAGGTTATACCAAGCCGCACCGCGAAGCCGAAACACGGCTTCTGGAATCCATTTATGACAGCGCGGTGAAGGATATCGCCGACGCCCGCAGGATGACCGTGGCGCAGGTCAAGGCTCTCATCGACCGGGGACCGTTTTTGGGTAAGGAGGCACTCGATGCCGGGCTGGTGGACGGCATGGCGTACCGTGACGAAGTTTATGCCCGGGTGAAAAAAGATGCCGGTGAGGATGCCCACCTGCTTTATCTCGATAAGTATCTCAAACGAGCCGGGCGGCCACATACCCGTGGGGAAAAAGTCGCCCTGATCTATGGCGTTGGCGATGTCCTGCGGGGTAAGAGCAGTTATGACCCGATGTTCGGTTCACCATCGATGGGGGCGGCTACGGTAGGTAAGGCTTTTCGCGATGCTATCGAGGATAAAAAAGTCAAAGCTATTCTTTTCCGGGTGGACAGTCCGGGGGGCTCGTACGTTGCATCCGATGTTATCTGGCGCGAAGTCATCCGGGCTAAAGAAGCCGGTAAGCCGGTGATTGTTTCAATGGGCGATGTGGCGGCGTCGGGCGGATATTTTGTTTCCATGCATGCCGATAAAATCGTTGCGCATCCCGCGACCATCACCGCCTCCATCGGCGTCCTGGGAGGTAAGATGTACACGGCCGGATTCTGGAAGAAGCTGGGAATAAACTGGGATGAAATTCATTTCGGTCAGAACGCCACCATGTGGACCGGTACCCGGGACTATACCGAAGCGGAAATGGCGCGCGGTAACGCCATGCTCGACCGCATTTATGAAGATTTTACTTCCAAAGTCGCCGATGGCCGGAAACTGCCCCTTGACAGCGTCAGGCAGATTGCCAAAGGCCGGGTCTGGTCAGGTATCGATGCCCTGAAACTCGGACTGGTCGATGAACTGGGCGGTTTCCCTGCCGCTATCCGGCTCGTCAAGGAAGCTTTGAATATTCCGGAAGACAAAGATATTAATCTGCAACTTTTCCCCAAGGAAAAGACGCTTGTCGACCTTATCCTCGGCGAGAAACCGGATAACAGTGAGAGTGAAGCATTGGTAACGGCGGCGGTGCAGACGATCAAATCGGTTCAGCCGTATATTCGTGCCGCGGCGGAAGCCGGGTTGATTGAGGAGCGCCAGGTACTGCGCATGCCGGCACTGTCTTTTCAGAATTGAAGAAGATATTTTTTGTTGAATGAAAGGCGGGTCGAAACCTTTGTGAGCGTAACATTCCGTTATGGCGGGTCCTGATTCTCGCCTGCGGTAATTGTGCCCCGCCATATCTATGACCGAGCAGGAGTCTGCCCTGATAGGAAATAATTCTCGCAGTAACTGTAAGGCGGTACCCTTTAGCGGTTATGCCTTTTTACTCGAAAAAGAAACAACCGGACGGATTTTAAATGAACGTGGAAGCGATTGCCAGGATTCTATCAGCCTTGGCTGATTTAATTACAATTATAGCGGTTATAGTAGGTGCGATTTGGGCGTGGTATCGTTTTTTAAGAAGAAGAGAAAATGTCTGGAATCTTCAGTTGGATTGCCGGCCAACCTTCACGACTTATGGAGATAAATTACAGCTTTTAACTGCTTATATAGAGCTGCATAATATCGGTCAGGTCAGGATTTCTCCTATAAAAAAAGGGTGCTGGTTTTCTCTGAAAAAAATCCCTTTAGATGGAGTGGCGGGCAGCACCCCGCATTGGAGCGAAGGTGAGTTTATTTTAGAGAATTATGATGTCATAATCAATGCCAATCCCAATCATTATCGTGAATATAAGGAAGATGATTACTGGTTGGAACCGGGTGCAAAATATGAGGAAGTTGTGAATGTCGTGGTGCCGCAGGATATCACGTTGATGGCGGAAGTCGGTTTTTCGGGTAAAGATGGTGAGGAAATATGGACCTACCGGGTTTGGCGCGTACCATCAACCTGATTTCTTCTCGTTCCCACGCTCAGCGTTGGAACGCATTTCTGAACGCTCTGCGTTCACTATAATATTTTAGCCGGGTCGCCCACGGCTTGCCGTGGGTTTCTCCGATACACGCACCACAACTTTTTGTAGGTCATGCCCACTTGGGGCATGACTTTTCTTATCATTCTTAACAAATTGTCAAACCCCAAGTGGGTTTGACCTACCTGAACTGAAAGGAAATAATTTTTTCCCTGTTCCCACGGTCTCCGCGGGTGGCCTGCGTCTTTAGACGCAGTGTTTAATGTGGGCATCAGATGTCCACATCTGCCCCGGATTTGTTTTCCCGTTCCCATGGTCTCCGTGGGCGACCCAGCCCTCCAATAATAGAATTAATAATTGAATATCTTTAAGTTACAATCCACATGGGTGCGATATCAGATCGGAAGAGCG
>CAZUAS010000103.1:0-9163 GCA_964618515.1 uncultured Ignavibacteriales bacterium
TTTCAACACTGTGCGTGGCGTACGTCCTCGTGCGCCACGAAAATGGGAACAAAGTTAATTGCGCCGTCAGGAATCTTTCCTGACGGTATTTTCTTTTTGGCTGTCAGGAAGGGTTTCCTGCCAGCGCAGTAACCAGAATTATCCGCTACAGGTACTGAAAAAAACAAATAATCCAAACGCACATGGGTTCCACACTGTTTTAGCGGTTAGTTATGGTTGTGCATTGGCTAGGGCACCACCAACCTTCGACAAAAATTTCATCATATTCACGGCATTAATCGAAACTACCCAATCAGGTTCTTCCTTTTCTGAAGGCCTATCCCGAAACTCGAATCTCATCGCTTTGTCAACAGAAAAATTTGCATGTGCTATAGAGTTTCTGAGATGGCGAATGAGCGAAAAAGTAGGTGAACTAGTATCATTTTCCGGTCTTTTATTAATATCAAAAAGTTTGCAAGGTTCCAATTGATCAATATCCCTATAAACAGAACTTGTTTCGGATTGAGCCCATATCTCTTTTGGAACTACTATCAAACAATAAAGCAAAGAAGCAATATATGCAGGATTATTGAATTGATATTCTGATAGCCCTTGATTCTTATACAACGATATGACATTCTGTCGTGCTACTTCAAAATCTTTACTCGGGAATATCTGCTGAATTATTTGGGCATTAATAAATGCGAGTTTAGGGATTTCATCGCGATAATCTTTTGGATCTTGTATCATATTTTCCCTATTTATAAAGTTACTTTTTTGCTCGCTATAGTTGATTGTGAGCTGACACCGTTTGACGCACCATCAGATCACTGAAACCCAACGAATTGGGGAACGGAGCGATCTAACTGACACTTATCTATATATCTCCCAAAAAAAACAGTCAACACACTCTGTGCCTTAATCCTTGAACAAATCGTCGAACTTTTTCTTGCGGGTTTCTTTGGTGTCGGTCTGGGTGGAGATGCCCCCCGGGCGTTTCATGACATTGCGCATCTGGAAAAATTCGCAGAAATTTGCCTTTTCCTTGTTAGGGATATTGGTTTCGATAGGTTCCTTACACTGAAAGCGGCGAGTGGGGTCGAAATGCCGGCACCCCCGGCAACAGCGCAAATCCGCCAGGCATTTCATACAGGCATCGGCGCGCGAAACCTTGTCCATTATGCCGGTCGGCTCGCCACAGTTCCAGCACATCAATCCATCCGTGGGCATTTCCGCTCCGTTCGCTTGTTTTCTACAATATAATATAAACAGTACGGCGGGTAAAGGATTATTTGAAACGTCACAAGGCCATGAAAAACGGCTGCTTACCTGTTTATAATGAAGTTGCCGGATGGGAAAAACATCCCAGGCTCGACACCGCCGACTTTCCGGGAATTAAAAGAATGGCAGAACCCCGCCGGGGTTTCGCTTTCTACTGCCCGGCCTTAAATTTTCTGTAACGTAACTAGCGGCACGACTGCTCCGGTCTATCATACCGCTTATCAGGAGCGGCTTTTTATTTCCTTTATGAGCTCGTCGGTAAATTCCGTCGTCGTGCAGGTCCCGCCCAGATCCCGGGTCAGGTTGTGCCCCATGGCCAGCGTCAGGACGATGGATTTCCAGATGCGGTTGGCGGCTTCGTGCTCGCCCAGGTGACGGAGCATCAAAAGCGACGAAAAAATCAGCGCGGTGGGATTGGCCAGGTTTTTTCCGGCAATATCCGGCGCCGTACCGTGCACGGCTTCGAATACGGCGTATTCGTCGCCGATATTCGCCCCGGGCACCACCCCGAGACCGCCCACCAGGCCCGCCGCCAGGTCGGACACGATATCGCCGAACAGGTTGCCCAGCACCAGCATGTCGAATTTGCTCGGGTCCATCACCAGTTTCATCGACAGGGCGTCGACAATCTTATCCTCGGCGATGATATCGGGGTATTCTTTGGCGACATTTTCGAATATCTGGAGAAACAGGCCGTCGGAAATCTTCATGATATTGGCTTTGTGCACCAGGGTGATTTTTTTGCGATTGTTTTTACGAGCGTATTCGAAAGCCCAGCGGATAACGCGGTTGGAGGCTCTTTCGGTGATGACTTTGGTAGCGCTGGTTACTCCGGGCGAAATGACACTCTCGATACCGGTATAGAGGTCCTCGGTATTCTCGCGGACGATAATCAAATCCACTTTCTCGAAACGGCTGGGCACCCCCCCGATGGTCTTGACCGGCCGCAAATTGACATACAGGTCGAGCTTCTGACGTAAAGTAACATTGGCCGATTTGAAACCCTTCCCCACCAGGGTCGTTATCGGTCCTTTAAGCGCCACCCTGTTTTGCCTGATGGAGTCTATGAGGGTGTCGGGGACGGACACACCATGCTCCTGGATGGCCGTTATGCCGGCTTCGTGCCGGTCCCATTCGATATCGACCCCCGCGGCTTCGATAACCCGCACCGCCGCCTCGGTAACCTCCGGGCCGATACCGTCGCCGGGGATTAATGTAACCTTATGTTTTGCCATTTATTAATATTACCTCTATATAAATATTTGAAAATTCCCATGAGGCATTGCCAATATATAAAATTACTGTACCATAACAAGAAAGCGAAGTCAAAGTTTCAGAATTTAAAAACACTAATCTACCTCTTCTTGAATCTTATCGATTAATCTTTGAGGATTCTGGTTATCCCCCGGTTAATTATTGAGGACTTAGTTTGTCAGATATTAAAAAGGTTTTCCAATCATTATGGAAACAGCCATCATTAGTCCTCTAAGTATAAGTAAAATATAAACTTTCATTATTTAAAAAAAGACTTTTATCGTAAAGCATTTTATCCCCTTAATGTCCCTTCAGGGTAAACCCCTTGACACTCATGGGGTAAAAATATATAATACGAAGTTAATTTTTTTAACGTTAATTTTTATTATGCTTATGATTATTGGCATCGGAAGTGATATTATCGAGGTTGCCCGGATGAAAAAGGAACTGGCTGATAAGGATAAAACCGTCAGGGAAGAACTCTTTACCGAAAATGAGATAAGGTATTGCGAGGGGAAACGATATCCGGAAAGACACTACGCCGCCCGTTTTGCCGCCAAGGAAGCGGTGTTTAAAGCCCTCCAGACCGGTCGCCAACCGGAATTCAGCTGGCTTAATATCGAGATACAAAATGATGCCGGCGGCCGGCCGCATTTGAGTTTTTCCGGTAATGTGCGCTTGTTAATGGACCGTCTCGCCGTGCGCCATGCCCTGGTGAGCCTGTCGCATACTGCCGAACAGGCGCTGGCGGTGGTCGTTCTGGAAAATTGACATGGGAAATAATTATTTTGGATATCAGATGATAAAGGAATTATACGATGAGCAACATTGGTTCATATGAACAGAGATTAAAAAATTTTGACTGGTCGGTGTCCGAACAGGAGCTGGGCTACAAAAAAGGCGACCCAATAAATATCGGCTGGTACTGCAGTGACCGTATCTGCAATATGGGACTCGGTTCTAAAATGGCCATGATCTGGGAAGACTTCAAGGGCAACAACAAGCATTATACCTATGACGATATCCGAACATATTCCAATACTTTCGCCGATTACTTTCATAAACTGGGTCTCAAACCGGGTGAAAGAATCTGTATCTTCATGGACCGGGTACCGGAACTTTATATTTCCTTTCTCGGCATTCTCAAGATGGGAGGTATCGCGCAACCGCTGTTTTCGGCATTCGGCGAGGAATCGCTTCTAACCCGGCTTGAGAACGCCAAGACCTCGGCCATTTTGACCCAGCTCAAGCACGTTTCCAAAGTCCGCCGTATCTTAAAGCAGATTCCCCACCTGCGTCATATTATCGTGGTCGATGCCGGCACCACCGCTCTCAAAGAAAGAGAAACCGCGTTCAATATGGAAGAAACCGCGCGGGTCGATAAGTTCGAATATTACAAAACCTTCGCCGATACGCCCTCGGTACTGCACTATACTTCCGGCACCACCGGTCAGCCCAAGGGCGCCCAGCATGTTCATTATTCACTTATCTCACAATACCTGACGACCAAGTGGGTGCTGGACCTCCAACCCGACGATATTTACTGGTGCACCGCCGACCCGGGCTGGGTCACCGGGACCTCGTATGGCATTATCGGCCCCTGGTCGAACGGCGTCACCCAGGCAGTGCTCGACTCCGGGTTCAGTTCCGACCGCTGGTATGCTTTTATCGAAAAGCACAAAATAACCGTCTGGTACTCCGCTCCCACGGCTATACGCCTGCTTATGCGCGACGGAACGGAAGTGGTGAAAAAACACGACCTGAGCTCCCTGCGGCATCTGTGCAGCGTCGGTGAACCACTCAATGCCGAGGCGGTATTGTGGTCGAAGGAAGCTTTCGGGAAACCGTTCCACGACACCTTCTGGCAGACCGAAACGGGCTCCATGGTAATTACCAATTACCCCGGCATGAATATCAAGCCCGGCTCGATGGGCAAGCCGTTTCCGGGTATTACCGCCACGGTGGTTGACCCCATCAGCTATGAACCCATCACTCAACCAGGAAAAGTTGGTTTGATAGCTCTCAAACCAGGCTGGCCTTCGATGTTCCGTACCTACTGGAACAACCAGGCCATTTACGAAAGCAAATTTAAAAACAACTGGTACATTTGCGGCGACCGGGCCAGTATTGACCCCGATGGTTACTTCTGGTTCGTGGGTCGTGACGACGACGTTATCAACACCGGGGGCCACCTGGTCGGTCCCTTCGAAATCGAATCCGCCCTGCTCGAACATCCCGCGGTGGCAGAATCGGCGGCTATCGGTAAACCGGACCCCATCAATATGGAAGTGGTAAAAGCCTTCGTAGCCCTCAAACCCGACTATGAACCCAACGACGACCTGGAACTGGAAATCATGAACTTCATCCGCAAAAAACTGTCCCCCCTGGCCATGCCGCAGGAGATTGCTTTCGTTAAATCCCTGCCCAAAACCCGAAGCGGCAAAATCATGCGCCGTCTGCTTCGTGCCCAGGAGTGGAACGAACCGATTGGCGATATCTCAACCCTTGAAAATGAATGATGATACTTTTAAATGCTAATAAAGGAGCCCGTAAATGGATGCAATGAAAAAAATGGTTCTGGATTACGTGATCCGGGAATATCTTGAAGAAGACGACGACCGGGTGATTAAGGAAGATACACCCCTCATTACCGGGGGAATCGTCGATTCCTTCTCGATGGTGTCGCTCAAGCGTTTTCTGGAAAAAAAGTACAACATTCAGATACCCGATGCCGACGCTACACCGGAGGCTTTTGATACGGTCAACAACATCATCGACCTGGTCAACCGGTTTCTCAAGAAGTAGCAGAGGTATATAAAAGTCGTTTTGCCAGGATAACGACAGACCTATAAGGAGGATATTTTGGCCTATAGTACTAAAGCCCGCGAAAAATTCCAGCTGGATATCAAGGAACTTCGCGATGCCGGTCTTTTCAAAGAAGAGCGCTATATTCACGCCCCGCAGGGCGCTGAAATAGAGGTTGAGTACCCGTCCGGTGCTTCATTGAAAAAAGTAATAAATATGTGTGCCAACAATTACCTCGGTCTATCCAGCCATCCGGAGGTAATTAAAGCCGCCCAGGAAGGATTGATACATCACGGTTATGGCATGTCCTCGGTTCGTTTTATCTGCGGCACACAGGATATTCACCGCCAACTGGAAAACCGTCTGACCGAATTTCTTGGCACCGAGGATACGCTCTTGTTCCCGTCCTGCATGGATGCCAATGCCGGCGTCTTTGAAGCCACCCTGACCGACCAGGACGTAATGATTGCCGACCGCCTGGTTCACGCTTCCATTGTCGACGGTATGCGCCTGTGCAAAGCCATGCAAGATACATTCAAGCACTCCGACATGGGACATCTCGAAGAAAAACTCCAGGAACATCAGGATAAGCGCTACCGCATGATTATCACCGACGGTGTGTTTTCCATGGACGGTGACCTGGCCAGACTTGATAAAATCGTCGAGCTGGCCGAGAAGTACGACGCCATGGTGTTTGTCGATGATTCGCATGCCAGTGGCTTCATCGGCAAGACCGGCCGAGGCACCCATGAACACTGCGGCGTTTTCGGTAAGATAGACATCATTACCACCACCCTCGGTAAAGCCCTCGGCGGGGCTTCGGGCGGCTGCGTTTCCGGCCGCACCGAACTGGTGGAAATGTGCCGCCAGCGCGCCCGCCCCTACCTGTTTTCCAACGCCGTGGCGCCGGTAATCATTTCGGGAGCCCTGAAAGTGTTCGACCTGATTTTCAAATCAACCGAACGCCGCGACAAACTCGAAAAAAACATGCTGTACTGGCGCCAACTGCTTAAAGACGCCGGCTTTGACATTAAAGAAGGCGAAAGCCCGATTGTCCCCGTCATGCTCTACAACGCCAAGCTCGCCCAGGATATCGCCCGCGATCTCTATGACGAAGGCATCTACGCTGTCGGCTTCTTCTTCCCGGTTGTCCCCAAAGGACAGGCACGCATCCGAACACAGCTTTCCGCCGCCCATGAAAAACATCATCTGGATAAAGCCATCGAAGCCTTTATCAAAGTCGGCAGGAAATACAATATTCTCGGTAAGAATAAAAAAGAGATTATTGAAATGTACGGTATGTAAGCGGCATCATTAAATATGGTCCATAAAAAAGGGATGTGGTCACCTAACATCCCTTTTCTGTTTCGAAACTTCTAATCCTTGACGGCTATTTTCTGACGGACTTTATCCAGCATGTCCGAAGTCATCATCTCCAGATTGTACTCGGGTTTCCAGCCCCATTCGTCACGGGCCGCCGAGTCATCCATATAATTGGGCCAGGAGTCGGCAATTTCCTGCCTTACCGGGTCAACTTCATAAGAAATTTTAAAATCGGGGATATGTTTTCTTATCTCCGCCGCCAGCTGTTCAGGGGTAAAATGCATAGCGGTAACATTGAAAGCATTTCGGTGCCGCAGGCGAGTACCGTCGGCCTCCATCAAGTTGACCATCGCCCTGAGGGCGTCCGGCATATACATCATGTCCAGATAGGTATCGGCTTTAAGATAACAGGTGTATTTCTTATGTTTGATGGCTTCATAGAAAATTTCGACGGCATAATCGGTCGTGCCGCCGCCTGGTTCTGCCACATAGGATATCAAACCGGGAAAACGTACTCCGCGGGTGTCCACCTTAAAACGTTTGTAATAATAATCGCAGATAAGTTCTCCGGCAACCTTGGTCACCCCATATATGGTATCGGGGCGCTGGATGGTGTCCTGAGGCGTATTATCCTTGGGTGTCAATTTGCCGAAGGCGCCAATCGAACTGGGAAAAAAGAGCGAACATTGATATTGACGGGCAGCCTCAAGGATATTATAAAGACCGTTGACATTTATCGTCCAGGCGACATTGGGCCGCGATTCCCCGATTGCCGAAAGAACCGCCGCCAGATGATAAATGGTGCCGATTTGATAAATCTGCATCACCCGGGTGATATGGTTTGGGTCAAGAACATCCAGAAATTCGAACGGCCCGCCGTCCCGTAAATCCTTATCAACAGGCATCCTGATATCGGTAGCCACCACTTTTTCACAACCGTAACGCTGACGCAAAGCCGTGGTCAACTCCGCGCCTATCTGCCCCACCGCACCGGTCACGAGAATCTGCTTCATATTATTCGCCTTCAGTTCCTCTTACATGCTTCACTTTCCACTTCCGGTCAAGATTAATAAATGAAAACGACCGGTAATATCGAAAGGAAGTATATCATTATGGGCCGGAAAATCAAGAGAAATCTATGAGAGATAAGCTCTATGGAACGTAGGTGACACTAAAAGAAGATAAAATCTGATATGATAAACGTTAAAAAGGTTTTGAACATCTCTAAGCGGCCATGTCGGTTTCGTCTTCATGAAAGTATTTCACCCGGCTCTTGCCGACAAAAAGCCAGAATAGTACCGATACCACCACTAAAAGACCCAGCAGGCCAAATACCAGATGGTACCATTTTATCTCATAATTACGATATAATTTCATAACGGTATCCCTTTTTGACGTTTAATCCCTTCTCTGGTTTTACGAATAATCCCGCGCTGATGTTCCCTACTCCGCCTTTTTTAATGCTTCCAGAAGCTGTTGCTTGTTGGCCATGGAAATCTGACGCCCCTGAATAGGGAGGTTCGCTACGGTTCGGGCATATTGACGAAGTTTCACCACCGACATCGCTTCTAACTCTCTAAAATCTATCGGCGGGGATGAAGCTTTTGTTAAGGAGGGTGATGCAACGACCGGCGTCCTTGATCCGGTTTCAATTTCAGGCTTCGGTCGTTCCATCGAAGTCGAAGACGATATGGCGACTTTATTGACTGGGGAAGACTCATGTTCAATTTTCTCTGGTTTGTCCTTTTTCTTGAGAGGTGTTTTTGGCTGTGGCGAGCGAGGTTTAACTCCAGTTTCGCGTCTTAACGGCTTCTCCGGTGAATACCGGTCAAGAAAACGCCGGTAGGGAAGGATGGGAAAGATGCCGCTATCAGAGCGGGGAACAACGTGCAGAGAAATCAGTTCCCCAATTTGCTCAGCTGCCCGGGCACCGGCTTCCATGGCGGCCTGAACGGCTACCCAGTCGCCTTCGATTTTTACCGTTACCCCACCGGTTTCCGTTGGTTCTGCCGAGGCAATGACAACCCTTCCGGCTTTAGTCGCGGCATCAAAAACTTTTAAAGCTCCCTTAAGGCTTTTAGTTTCAATAAGTCCAAGTGCGTTGTCTGCCATAATTAAAAAATATTATAAAAAACTTTTAATTTGGAAACTAATATATTCAAAATATTTTCAAAAAAGATCAGGAAGTAACATTTTTAAAATAAAAACCGGCCGCCCTGTTTGGGTTTGTAATTTGTTAAATAACAATCGCTTAAAATAGCCAATAACAGAATACCACGACACCAGGGAAAAATATCTTATGGTCTGAAAATTAAATATATATAATGACAAACAGATTTATATTGCCCCAATCGTGTATAAACGGTAAAATGACCATGTATGAAAGGCTTGTAGCGAATGGCAGGAGCTTTCGGTATATAAGCTGAATAAACCAAACAAACAGGCGCTAAAGTGTAAAGGCTTCAGAGATGACGGTGGAGAGTTTCAAGGCGGGTGATTTGAAGAACATCCTGCCATTAAT
>CAZUAS010000104.1:0-9121 GCA_964618515.1 uncultured Ignavibacteriales bacterium
CATTCCGGCGGAACTCATCGCTAACATTTTTGGCCTATCCTCTGCCAGCTCAGTTAAATATTTTATCATAAGTTCTGCAGAGACCTGCTCGGAAATCCCCAGATAAACAGCAAAACCCATCCGTTCTGATAGACGGGCAACCTCAACCTGGTTCTCGGCCACCGCTACCGTTATAGCGGGCAAGCCCAGGCAACACCGTTCCCAGGTACTGGTACCGCCGGCTCCTACCGCCAGGTCCATCTCGGCCATCAGGCGGGCAATATCATTAACAGCCCGATAATAATTAACCCTGGCCATACTGTCGCATTTCTCTTTTATAATGCTATTGTTGGGATTGGTCTTACCGACAATAACCTCAAAATTGAGAGCTCCCGTTTTTGCCTTTTCCAGCGCATTAAGGAATTTCAACGTTTCATTAGTCCGGTCTGCTCCGCCGAAAGAAACCATTACTTTCCGGACCCGGCCATCTCGCTTCGCCATAACATTCCTCTGCGACCTGAATTCTTTTCTCAAAAGGGCGAAAGTCGGCCCCAGTAAAAGTTGCGTGTCCGCGCCGACCAGTTGTTCATATCGTTTCTCCATATTCTCGTAAAGATTCTGGTCCAGAAGAATATGGCAGTCATGGCGACGGTTAGCCAGGTCGTCGATGACCATCAACCGCTTGATATACGGTAACACCTGTCGTTCCCAGGCACTATCCAGCGCATAATGGTCCACGACCAAGACATCGGCACCGTTTTCTTTTTCGTCAAGCACCCTGCCCGTCTGAAGGGCATCGGTTTCTTTCTCAACCGCCAGCCAGCGTTCGTACTCGCTGACTCCGGGATTATTCATAAGGGAATTATCCTCAAGGGGAAGTTCTTGAAGCTCATAGCCGTTCTGGAGAACCTGGGAATTCATGTTGCCTGGGAGATTCCGGCAGATAAAAACTACCCGTGCCCCGCGTGCCGATAACTCCTCGGCCAGCGCCAGGCATCGCATTAAATGACCGGTACCAATCAATAGAGAAGAATCGGTGCGAAACACTACCTTCATAACGATCAGGCTTTCTGTTTTATATGCTGATTAAGTTTTAACCATTCCGGATTATGTTTTAACAATTCGAGGCAGTCACCCATGGAAAAATCACGTTTAACCGGATACAGGGCTTCAATCATACGCCGAATCAACTCAAAATCCTCCGGCGTATCCACTGTCCAGCGGTGATGACTCAAATTTTCTTCCCCCGCCACATTCAACAACCGGTATCGGCCGGGATGGTTATATATATATGCCGTCACATGTTCACGGTCGCCGGGTGCGAATGTCCGTTCACGAATATCCGCCAGTACCGCGAAGGGAAATACCTCGCAATCCTGTCCCCGGGGATAAGAACGCACCAGAGTATTGGCAACGTAATCGACTTTATCAATATTCTCTTTATATGACCTGATTACCCGGTCAACAACAGCGGCATCTATCAGAGGACAATCCGAAGTTACCCGAACGATAACATCGGCGCCGCTTTCCCGGGCGGCCTCATAATAACGTGCCAGGACATCCTCTTCTGAACCGCGATAATACTTCACCCGCTGTTTAACACAAAAATCAACAATTATATCATCCCTCCCATCGACTGTCGTAGCTACCAGAATATCGTCGGCTGTTGTCACTCTTTGCAAACGTTCCAGCTGGTAGAACAGCAACGGCTGTCCCAGAATTTCTTTCATGATTTTACCGGGCAGACGAGTCGAGCCCATTCGCGCCTGAACGATGATAACGGTTTTCAATGAGAGTTCTCCAAAATCTTTTTAAGAGTATCAATAACCCGCTGACAGTCTCTAAAAGTAAGTTGAGGGTACATCGGTAAACTGAGGGCTTTTTCATAATAACTGTCCGCCTCGGGGAAAGCACCCGGATTATAGCCGTAACGCCGGCGGTAATACGGCTGCAGATAAACGGGGATATAATGCACCTGGGTGCCGATGCCCGCGCTACGCAAGCGGTTCATCACTTCGGCGCGGTTAAGGCCGAATTTGATAAAATCAATCAAGACAATAAAAAGATGAAAAGCGTTATAAACCCCCGAAACCGCCTGCAAAGGACGGACGCCGCCGTCAGGAAATCTCTCCTTCAAAAGCCGACAATATCTTTCAGCCAGGTCATGGCGTTTTTTTAAAGAATAGTTCAGCCGTTTAAGCTGGCTGACACCAAGAGCGGCTTGAATATCCGTAAGACGGTAATTATAACCGAGTTCCTGCATCTCATAATACCAGGGATTAGGAGTTTTTTCCGATGAAAAAGCCATCCCATCATTTATAAAAGCATCCTTCTGAATTCCGTGACTGCGGAAACGTCTTAATTTTTCCGCTATTTCGTTACTATCCGTAGTCAGAGCCCCCCCTTCGCCCATAGCTACATGCTTGACCGGATGGAAAGAAAAAGCTGTAATGACGGCATGAGGACTACCACCAATTCTATATTCCCGACCACGGTACCGGTAACGAGCACCAAGGGCATGACAGGCATCATCGACCACCATGGCGCCATGAGCTTCAGCCAGTTCCTGAATTTCCCCCATAGCCGCCGGTTGCCCGCCCAGATGAACCGGAACAATTACCTTTATTTTTTTCTTTTTGTCGGAGTGTAATACTTGTTCAAGAGCCTTTATACTTATTAATCCGGTTGCGGCGTTTACATCAGCGAACCGAACCTCAGCCCCCACATAACGCGCACAATTAGCCGATGCCAGGAAAGTTACGGGCGAAGTTACAATTTCATCACCGTGCCCCAAACCCAAAGCCAGCATAGCCAGATGCAGAGCCGCTGTCCCGCTGGAGCAGACGACGGCAAACTTCGCCCCCGTCAGCTCAGCCAGTTTTTTTTCAAATGTTATGATATTCGGCCCCTGTGTCAGCCAGTCGGACTTCAAAACATCACGCACCGCGGCAATGTCATTTTCTGTCACGTGCTGACGGCCGTATGGTAAAAATTTGGGGAAATTGCTTTTAGCCTTTTTCTTTTTTACCGGCCTATGGTTCCCCCCCTTAAACCGGTTTCGAATCTTGTCCGCCACTTTCGCTTACCGCCAGGGCTTCCTTAGGGGTTTCATCAGGTCCTTTGATTTTCAGAGAACGTTTTTTTTCATCGCTGACCGATGAATCTTCCACCTTGAAAAAAGGATCCACATGTTCACGTATCAGATGTCGAAGCTGCTCGACCGTCAACCAGTCGGTGTTGGATTTACTGCTGTATGAAAAACCATTTGGACAACGTTTACCATTGAAAACTTCCATATACCGGTCAATATTCCATAACCGGGTTGAAGGCAGAATGACAAAATACTTTTCAAACTCCAGAGTGTTCAAGGCATCAGTTGCGGTTATCATTTCTTCATGCAGCTTTTCTCCAGGACGAATTCCGATAAACTTCAATTCACAGCCCGGAGCAATTGCTCGGGCAACATCAACTAGCCGATAGCTGGGTATCTTGGGAACAAAAATCTCACCACCCCACATATGTGCCAGCGCAAACAGGACCAGTTCCACCCCTTCGTTAAGGGTAATATTAAACCGCGTCATGCGCTCGTCGGTAATCGGCAGTACCCGTTCGTGTCTTTTTTTGAGAAACAGGGGAATAACACTCCCCCGGCTGCCCATCACATTGCCGTAACGCACCACTGAAAATTTTATATCATTTTTGCCTTTAAAATTATTGGCGGAAACAAAAAGTTTATCCGAAGTCAACTTGGTAGCGCCGTATAAATTAATCGGGGCGGCGGCTTTGTCGGTACTCAACGCGACGACTTTCTTAACCCCTTGGTCGATAGCGGCTTCGATAACATTCTGAGCTCCAATGACATTGGTCTTAACCGCTTCAAAAGGATTGTACTCGCAGGCTGGGACCTGTTTTAAGGCCGCGGCATGCACAACTATATCAACTCGCTCCATGGCTCTTTGCAAACGTTCCTTGTCTCGAACATCGCCGATAAAAAAACGAAGTTTGGGGAGTTCACTCTCCGCAAAGGTCTGTCGCATTTCGAACTGTTTGAGTTCATCCCGCGAATAAACCACCAGCCGATTAATATGTTGATATTTATCGAGAATTGTTCTTATGAAGGCTTTGCCAAAAGAACCTGTTCCACCGGTTATTAATATGGATTTCCCGGAAAGCATTAATATTCCTTCTAATCTTTTCTGATATAATAATTTAAGGCGTCGGAGGTGTCAACTAAAATTCCATCCGCAAACTTAAAGTTCATTTAATAATCCAATCATATAATTTACTGTCTCTAAATTATAATAACATTTTAAATACAAAAACTAAATCATTATTTAATCGTTTATAAAATTTTGAACAGAACTGGTATGTACTTTTGCTATGAAAATCAATTATTCGGGCACTCTAAAAGGAGCTTTTTCATCGTCTTCATATCTTATCTCATCAACTTCCTCTTTACGGTCTTTCCCTTTAAAAAGACGGTTTGGAGCATTAAACACCATTCCCTCGCTCCGCCCTATATTCTTATAGGCATGCACGACTCCGGGCGGTACCAGAACCCTGAGCAACTTGTTCTCAGGAATGTCACATTGAAAAAAAAGACCGTCGGTAGATGAACTCCGGCGATTATCCCATAAATATAGCCGAAAAGTCGAAGTTCCTGCAAAAATAAAAAGGTCGTTCTGCTTTTTATGCTCATGCGGTCCGCGGACAACGCCCGGTTTCGTAACCGAAAGATAACTCATAACCGGATATTGGTCCGGTTCCAGCTCATCCTGTCGATAAAGCTCCGCCAGCCAGCCGCGTGAATCGGCATGACGGGTCAATTCTTCCAGGATTACGCCTTTGATTTCACATTTCATGGCTATCACTCTCGATGGTGTGACAAAAAGTCATGTAACGCCTCTTTATAAGGACGCATGATGTTCCAGCCGGCATTATTTAATACGCGGTTTTCCAGCGATGAATACTTCGGTCTCGGTGCCGGTGAAGCCACACTTTCCGAAGAACAGGGTATAAGATAAACCGGCATCTTTAAAAAGTCAAAGACCTCTTTTGCCAGTTCATACCGGCTGGCCTCACCTTCGGCAGTGGCATGGATTATGCCTTTTAAGTTATTTTCGATTATAATTTTCGTTTGTTTCACTATCTCCATCGTCCAGGTCGGGTTACCGGTCTGGTCACTGACCACGGATACAGGAGAGATAATCTGCCCGGCTTCTTTCATACGCATCTGTTGCCAGGCTTGACGGATAATCGCACGAATGAAATTTTTCCCCGACGCCCCATACAACCAGGCCAGGCGTATTATGGTAAAATCTTCAAGTATTTCGGCTACTTTCCTTTCACCCTCGTACTTGCTTTTACCGTAAACCGTCCGGGGCGATGGCGGGTCACTTTCCACATAGGGTGTTTTTTTATCACCATCAAATACATAATCGGTCGAAAAATAAATCATCCGGGCGCCGTACTCCTTACAGACCCGGGCAATATTGGCCGTACCTTCGGCATTGACGGCAAATGCCCGGTCCCTGTCGGTTTCCGCTCCGTCAACGTCGGTATATGCCGCAGCATGGAGTACGAGCTCCGGTTCAAATTTTTGAAATCCCGCCCTGACCATGTGGATATCCCGGATATCCATCTG
The DNA here is from genome assembly GCA_964618515.1 of uncultured Ignavibacteriales bacterium. Classification (GTDB taxonomy): domain Bacteria; phylum Zixibacteria; class MSB-5A5; order GN15; family FEB-12; genus JAFGNW01. The sequence continues at coordinate 5,624 of CAZUAS010000104.1, forward strand.
CTTTATATCCACCCCGCAAACTTCGTAATCATGTGAAAAAAACTTGACCAGGTCGTTTCCTAATTGACCCTCGCTGCCGGTTATCAGCATTTTACTTTCAGGCACCATCGACTCCTTTTAAAACTCCCCGAAGATACATCCGGTAAGAATTATCCGCCATTTTATCGACCAGATGTTGCATTTGCGTTTTTGAAATAAATTTCATCCGGTAAGCGATTTCTTCGATACAGGCGATTTTTCGTCCCTGACGCTTTTCAATAGTTGCGATAAAATTTCCGGCGTCCAGCAGACTTTCAAAAGTCCCCGTATCGAGCCAGGCCATGCCGCGTCCGAGTTTTACCACTTTCAGCTGCCCCTTTTTAAGATAGGCATTGTTGACATCGGTGATTTCCAATTCTCCTCTTTTAGAAGGTCGCAACCCTTTGGCGATATCGACCGCACCGGCATCGTAAATATAAAGTCCCGTTACGGCATAGTTGGAGATTGGCTCGGCAGGTTTTTCTTCGATAGCCAGGGGTTTACCCTTTTTATCAAATGTAATCACCCCGTAACGCTGAGGATTATTAACATAATACCCGAAAATCAACGCCCCGGTTTCAAACGACCGTGCTTCCCTGAGAAAATCATAATCCCCGTAAAAGATATTGTCACCGAGAATCAATACAACCGGCTCTTTATTAATGAATTTCTCCCCGATAATAAGCGCCTGGGCTATGCCTTCCGGGCGCGGTTGCACGGCATAGGTTAATTCCAGTCCGAGATGATGGCCGGTGCCGAGCAAGGCCTCAAACCTGGGAGTATCCTCGGGTGTGGATATAATCAAAATTTGCCGCACCCCATAAAGCATCAGAGTGGCCAGCGGGTAATAAACCATCGGTTTGTCGTATATCGGCAGGAGTTGCTTGGAAACCACCTGTGAAAGAGGATAAAGACGGCTGCCACAGCCACCTGCAAGGATTATGCCTTTATTCACGGCGTTGCTCATAAGTTGCCCCGGTCCCGGTAATTCCGGTCATAATATTTAAGATATTCACCACTTTTACAATGGTCAAGCCAGACGGAATTGTCAAGATACCAACGAATGGTTTTTTTCAAGCCTTCCTCAAAGGATACCCTGGGACGCCAACCCAGTTCCTTTAAGATGAGTGTCGGGTCGATGGCATAGCGACGATCGTGTCCCGGACGATCAGGAACAAAGGCTATCAACTTTTCCCGCGGGCCCCCTCCCAGAAGGTCATCCATAAGGCGACATATCATTTTCACCAGCTCGCCATTTTCTATCTCATTATGCCCCCCGATATTGTAGGTCTGCCCCGGTCGTCCATTGTGGAAAACCAGATCCAGGGCTTCGCAGTGGTCCTGCACAAACAACCAGTCCCGGATATGACGGCCATCGCCGTAAACAGGCAGGGGTTTCCCCTCAAGAGCATTGCATATCATCAACGGGATTAATTTCTCGGGAAACTGGTAAGGTCCGAAATTATTTGAACAGTTGGTAATGATAGTATCGAGACGGTAGGTTTTATAATAGGCGCGAACAAGGTGGTCGGCGGCCGCTTTTGAAGCTGAATAAGGCGAGTTGGGGTGATAGGCACTCAGCTCGGTAAAATAGCCTCCTTCCGATAGGGAACCGTACACTTCGTCGGTAGAAACATGTAAAAAGACACTTTCTCCCTGATGGAATCGTTCCCGGGCCAGCTCCAGCAAATTGAAAGTACCGATAATATTCGTCTGAATAAAAACCGCCGGCCCGATAATCGACCGGTCAACATGGGACTCCGCAGCCAGATGGATAAGGTTGTTTATGTCAAACTTGTTAAAACACGCCGCAAGAGCATCGAAATCTCTTATATCGATTTTTTCAAAATGGTAATTGGGTGCCTTCTCGATAGCCTTAAGGTTTGCCAGATTTCCGGCATATGTAAGACAATCAAGGTTGACAAACAGGTAATCAGGGTAACGCGGTACCATCATTAAAAGAAAATTAGAACCGATAAATCCCGCCCCGCCGGTTACAATAATTCGCTTTTTAAATTTCCCGATATCCAATGTATACCTTAACATCACGCAGGTCGAAACTCCTGCAGTTTCGACAACACCTCAAGAAATCTTGCAGGTTGAAATGTCGAAGAACCAATTAATAAAACCATAAAGGTTTTGACCTATAATAATTTTTTAAACAAACACTTAATAATAAATGCTAACTTATTACAAGGCAAGCGGAAGTTGTCGATAAACCATATTTGAAAAATTAAAAAAGCCGGCGAAGGGACTCGAACCCCCGACTGGCTGATTACAAATCAGCTACTCTACCAACTGAGTTACGCCGGCCTACTTATCAGTCTGTCAGATAAAAGTATAATTTATTGTCTCTGTCAAGCCCGGCTAACCGGAAGGTATCCCTCGTTTGGTCAGGTGTTTTATCTCCATAACGGGGATAAACCTTTCCTTTGTTCAAAACCGGACTAAATTTTCCTTTTCCACTTCACACCCTGGGGTGTATCTTCGAGTACAATCCCCAAAGCCAGAAGTTCATCGCGGATTTTATCCGAGAGCGCATAATCCTTATTTTGTCGCGCCTGGTTGCGTCTGGCTATCAGCTCTTCAATCCGGGCATCCAGAGCCTGTTCTCTAATTTCAAAATTCAGCACTGTGTCAAAACGCCGCACCGTTTCAATAATCTTATCCCGTTCCTGAACCGACAACTTATCTTCGGCTTTCAAACGGTTAATATCCCGTATAAAATCAAATATTTCACCGAGTGCCCCGGAAATATTTAAATCATCATCGAGATTGTATTCAAAACCCTCAACAACTTTCTTAATATACGTTTCCGCCTCGCCGCTGGTTTTACCTCCCGGATAATCATTCAGATTTTTTATGAAGTCGTTATACCGCTCCAGCGAATTTCGGGCGGCATCAAGGCGTTCAAACGTAAAATTGAGTTGCTGACGGTAATGGGAGGATATCAACAGGTATCGCAGAGCCCGCCCGGAGTAACCCTTGTCGAGAATATCCCTGAGGGTATAATAATTCCCCAGCGACTTGGACATTTTTCGGTTATCGACGAGCAGATATTCGCTGTGGAGCCAGTAATTGACGAATTTCTCACCCGTGGCGCCTTCAGACTGAGCGATTTCATTCTCATGATGCGGAAACATGTTATCCACGCCGCCGCAATGGATATCAAAATGATTACCGAGATATTTCATTGACATCGCCGAGCACTCGATATGCCAGCCGGGACGCCCCTTGCCCAGCTCGGTTTCCCAGTAAACATCGCCGTCCTTTTCGTCCCAGGCTTTCCAGAGTGCGAAATCGGACACGCTTTCTTTTTCATATTCGTCCGCAGCCACCCGGGCACCGGCTTTCATGCCTTCCATGTCAAGCTTAGCCAGTTTACCGTAACCGGGAAAAGCCGCTATCTTAAAGTAATAATTACCATCCACTTAGATCGGAAGAGCACACGTCTGAACTCCAGTCACGAGATTCCATCTC
>CAZUAS010000105.1:0-8872 GCA_964618515.1 uncultured Ignavibacteriales bacterium
ACAATATAAGCATCCTGTCGTTCTGCCATATTTACCTCCAGAAAAGTTAATGTAAAAACATAGAATAAATTTCTTATATAACAAAAGGACAGGCAGAAATCAAGTGAATTGGTTCACATGAACACGAAAAGTGAAAATAAGACTAATTTAACCTTAAATAGTATATGAATTGACTTGAATTTCTTTAAAAAGACATCCCAATAGTACAAGTTGCTTATCTACTGATTCCAGAAGGACGGGTATTACTTTACTTTTGGGACAGCTTTTAATTTATTTTTAAATCTCGGTTAATCCCCGAAACCAACTTTTATACCGCCTTTAAAAGGCAGATACATAAAATAATCACCCGAAGTTAAAATTATCGCAATCCGGCCGTCTAAAAACATGCCGATTTTCGTTGAAAACATATAATCAAATCTGAACCCGGCTCCCATAGACAATTTTGTTTCGCTATAATCACCAAAAGGCAATGTTACGGTCTCAATACCACCACCACCTTTTATCGTAGCGTCAGAAACCTTTACATTGGTCATGCCAACCCCGAAGTATTTTTGGCTGTATAATTTTTTTTCATTCCAGCACCTCATGAAATAAGGTTATCAATTAAAAAAATATGTGTAAATATTGTGATTTTAAAACATGTGTCAGGCAAAGGATGAATAATAGTAAAAAGAAAAAAAGTAATTCGTAATGTCAAAGAAATATTAAATAAAAACAAGGAATCAAAATACATTAAAATATCTTTTTTTGTTGCCATGTTATTTTTAATTTCTTTTTTTGGAAGATAAAAATAAATAGGAAACAAAAAATATTAATTAACTAATTTTATTTTCATAGGAGGAGTAATGAAAAGGTTACTTATTATCGCCGTGGTTTTCCTGTTTGCCGCAAGTATAACAGCAGCTGACGGCCCGACCGACAAAGGCAGCCTTATTTTAGAGGGCAATGCCTCATTTTCTTCGATCAGCAGTGATGATATGTTAGGCGATGAATCCGCTACTATCATAAATATCATCCCTACCATCGGTTACTTTATTTCCCCCAATTTACTCATAGGGGCGGATATTGAATTCCTTAAGGTATCTTATGGCGATATGAGCGGCTCAAGTTTCGGGATCGGTCCATCAGTGGGCTACTATTTCAACATGGATAAAACCCGTATCGACGCCAAGGGAGCTGTTTATCCGTATATAAAAGGCTTCTTTATCTACACTTCCTCTAAACTTGAAGCGGAGGAAGAAGAGGAAGAAGATGAAGAAGAGGTGGAATTCACCACCACCACTTTCGGTTTTCAGGGTGGTATGATTTTCATGCTTTCCAATTATGTCGGCGCCAATTTCAGTGCCCGGTATTCCTTTGATAAATACAAACCGGAAGGAGCTGATGAATCAGCCGACGGCAACACTCTGAATATTGGTGTGGGTATTACGGCCTTCATTTACTAAAAAAAATCACTTTCCCCAAATAAGCCCCGTTTTATTTTATATAAGGGGCTTATTTTTTATTTTTTTTTACTTGACTAAATATTCCTATAAAAAGTAATTTCACTGAAATTTAAAGTTATTTAGCTTTGATAAAGGAAAGGAGGTGGTAGAGCCTGAAGGTTCAAAGCAAGCCGTAATTTAATAAAGAAAACGGCATTTTTTTGAGAGAGAAATTTAAATTAAAATAATATTTAAAAACAACAAGGAGTCTTTATGAAGAAACTATTACTCGTGCTGGGCGTGGTTATGCTTTTTGCTTTAAGCGGCTTCGCCCAAACCGAAGGAATCGGTTTGACCGGTAAAGGTATTAAGGCTGGGTTGAACCTGGCAAATCTGACGGGTAGCGATATTGATGAAAACAAAATGATGCTTACTTTCGGCGGTGGTGCTTTTATTGAATATTCTTTCAATTCTCAATTCGCTATCCAGCCGGAAGCTCTTTTCATGATGAAAGGTACTAAAGCCGAAGAAGGCGACGAGAAAATAAATCTCACCTATATCGAAGTACCTGTTCTCTTAAAGTTCAAACCCGCTATGGAAGGTAACTTCAAACCGTCTATCTTCGCCGGTCCGGCGTTAGGCCTGTTAATGAGTGCCAAGGCCGATGTCTATGACGAGGTAGAAGATGAGATAGTAGAAGATGTCGATATTAAAGATGACATGAAGAGTATCGACTTCGGTATCGCTTTCGGTGCCGGTTTTATGTACATGATGCAAAATGGCGGCGGGATTACCTTTGATGCACGTTATACCATGGGCCTGGGCAAGATATATGACCCCGAAGAAGGTGATGCCCCTGATATAAAGAACGCCAATATCTCTTTCATGGTAGGCTACAGCTTCTAATTGAATATTATTTCCTTAAAAACCCGCCCACCCGGCGGGTTTTTTTTGTCTTTGAGACACTTATAGCCCATAAATCATTAATCCTTAGAACATAAACAGGGCAATATTCGCCATAAATAAATCATTTGACAAGGGGCTGGTCAGTTTTGCATATTAAGCGTCTAAAATTACATTTTTAGTAAGGAAAAAAGCTGTAAGATATAAGTTTGAGGAAGAAATCATGAAAAAAACAATTTTGGTTTTGGGAGTGTTATTACTGTTTTCAATCAGCGCCTCTGCCATCAGCCTTAGCGGTAAAGGGTTCAAGGTTGGCCCGAATTTCAGCAAACTTACCGGGGATGATTTCATCATCTCCAACAATACCGATACCTATACCTATAGCTGGAAATTTGACATGGGTTACACCGCCGGTTTCTTTGTGACTTTCAATATCACCGATAAATTCCTTTTTCAGCCGGAACTGCTTTACTCATACAAAAAAGTTAAAGTGGAAGATATCGATTCAAAATTGAAAATGAAATATATCGAAATTCCCCTGCTTTTCAAATACGCCATCCAGAACGAAGGTAAAATCAGACCCAACTTATTTCTTGGTCCCTATTACGGCTTGAAAAACAAAGTCCGGGTTGTAATCGACAGCGCTTCGTATGCTTTTCTGCTCAATGATGCCGTCAAGGGTGAATACGAAGACGATATCAAGAACATTCGTCGTTCCGATTTTGGTTTTATTTTCGGCGCCGGGATGGATTATGTCACCAATTACGGTACTTTTACTCTTGATATCCGTTATTCTATGGGCTTTACCTCGATTGCCAAAGAAATCGAGAATGGATGGAATTTCGTCGATGAAAATAACGAAAGTCTGGACTTGAAAAACAACAATATGTACTTTCTCCTAGGATATTCTTTTTAGTAATTTTATATAAGTTAATAACCCCAATCACCATCACGGATTGGGGGTTTTTATTTCTCATTTTTCGATATTTTCTCCCCTTAAATCACGATAAAATCAGTATTCTATTTTGAAAACCGTCTTTCCCAACTAAAGGCTTGGAAAAAAAAGACGAAATATGACAGAGAGGAAAACCCAACCCTTATTTGGAGGAAAACATGAAGAAGTGTATTCTGATTCTGTTTGTTCTAATGGCTTTTGCAGTAGCCTGTAAAGCCCAGGGCGTTCAGCCTTTCAGTTTATATGTGGGCGGTGCGGTTTCGGTGCCCACTTCCCCGGATGGTTTCAAAGAAACCTATAAGACCGGTTACCATGGTTCTATTGGCGCTGGCTATAAGTTTGCCCCTAATTTTCAGCTGGTCGGCAAAGCGGAATACCATCAATTTTCCTATGACTTTGAAAGTGAAACCGGTGTTGAGGGCGGCGAAAATAAGCTTTTGATGTTCGGTGCTGATGGTCGTTTCAGCCTTAACGTTCCCGCTTTCCCGGTCAAACCGTTTATTTTCGGCGGCGCCGGCATTGCCAATATCAAATTCAGCGAATTTTCCGGAAGTAATACGTCACTGGTAACTTCGATGAATGAGTACATCCCCGAAGACCAGAATAAACTATATTTCAACGTCGGCGGTGGTGGTGAATTCAAAATGAGCCCGGCCCTCAGCTTTTTTATCCAGGGACGCTATGTCAATGTGAAAACCGAGGGTGATGCTTATGTTTTCATCCCGGTCACTCTGGGAATTAAGTTCTTTTAATTGAATTTTATACTAAAAAAAGAGCCGGAGTCAATCTCCGGCTTTTTTATTGAATATCTTCTCCAAATACGTATATTATATTTACATAGGATATAAGGTAAAAACATTCGAGCAAAGTTTTTATGCGCCGGCTTATAAATACAGTCCTGATAACAGTTATTATAATCGGTCCCGGTTTAATATCAGGTAAGAATTATAATTTCTACCTGAGCCCCGGGGTGGCGGCCTCGGTGGGCGACCTGAGTCATCGCGCTCCCTTTGGCTTTATGGGTAAGGCCGGTTTTGGAATCAAACCGGCACCGATATCTTCTCCGGAGCTGGAACTGCTCATTGTCGGCCAGGTACATTTTTTTCCCACCAACAAAGATAATTATAGTGACCTCAGCTTTATCTTAGCCGGTCTGGAAACCCGGCTGCATCTTTACCCAACCGGCATGAATGGCTTTTATGTTACGATCAGCGGCGGTTATGCCTATACCCGGATAGAAGAACAAACCTACGAACTTCGCCTTGGCTCCATGGTGCTGGAGAAAAAGAACATACCCGAAATAATCGAACATAACCCCTATCTCTCCCCAGGTTTTGGTTACGAGTTTGGTTCGAAATCGGGTCTTCGGTTTTTCGTCGAGGGAAGATTCACGTACATTTTCGGCACTTATATCAAGAATATCACTTACCTTCCATTCTCGCTGGGGATTAAGTTTTAAGCCATAAAAAAACCGGAGGCATCGCTCCGGTTTTAAAAAAAAACGGCTTTTATTCTTCCAGTTCCAGCTCGATTATCGGACGTTCGGTATCCACCTGGTCGCCGACTGTAAAATTAACCGCCTTTACCTTTCCTTTCGCCTTGGCATTTACCTGATTTTCCATCTTCATGGCTTCCACGATAACCATCGGCTGTTTAACTTCAACCTTATCCCCTACCTGGACCATTATTTTTACGATCTTGCCGGGCATGGGAGCGAAGATTTTATCCTTTACGGCTGCATGGTCTCCGGCACCGCCGGCAAAACCTTCTGCTGACGGTTCACGAACTTCTAAAAGCACCGAATCGATATCAATATAATAAACGTCTTTATTCTTAACCGCCGCTACTACTCTCTTCTGGCCGTCGAGATATAGCGCATACTGATTAAGCCCCATCGGTTGCAGGACAAACTCTTTCTCCCCCGCCCGTACTTTATAATTCCGGCCGTTTTTCTCCACCGTCGTTGCGACCACTTCCTCACCGATGATAAAGTCCTGCTTATTCATGAATCGAATCTCCTATCTGCCAGCTGCCGATTGTTTCCCAGGGAGAGGGTATTTTACTTTTCACGTCGCTTTCGGCAAAACCATCGGCGGTTACCGCCAATGATGCCACCGAAGCTAAAGCCGCCGCCAGGTCCTTGTAACCTCTCAAGTCCACCTCCCGGCCGGCCAGGTTCTTCTCGATGAAATTAGTAAAAGTCCGCCCGGCGATAAATTCCGGATGGTTCAGAACGTCCACCATAAACCTTTTCGAGGTTTTAACGCCCAGTATCTTGTAATTATGCAGGGCGTCTATCATTTTCATAATTGCCATTTCACGGGTCGGCGCATGGGTTATCAGTTTGGCCATAATCGGGTCATAGTCGATGCTGATAGTCATCCCGGCGGTGATACCGGAATCAACCCGGATACCCGGGCCGGTCGGTTCGGAATAGTGCAGGATCTTTCCGGAGGAAGGCATAAAATTATTTTCTCCATCCTCGGCGTAAATACGGCATTCGATAGCATGGCCGCGCTGGGTAAGGTTTTGCAATGCCTTGCTAAGGGGCAATCCCGCGGCGATGCGCACTTGCTCCACCACCAAGTCCGTTCCCGTAACCATCTCCGTAACCGGGTGTTCAACCTGGATACGGGTATTCATTTCAAGAAAGTAATAATTGCCTTTTTCGTCATAGAGAAACTCTACCGTGCCGGCATTGGTGTAATTAGCCGCCTTGGCGACTTTAATGGCATCCGCCCCCATCGCCGCCCGCTTGGCGTCATCAATAGCCACCGACGGCGTTTCCTCGATAATTTTCTGGTGTCGCCGCTGGATGGAACACTCGCGTTCGAATACGTGAACATAGTTACCGTGCGTATCCCCCAGAACCTGGAACTCAATATGCCGGGGATTGGCGATATATTTTTCGAGGTACACGGAATCATCATTGAAAGCGTTTTTAGCTTCGCGCCGGGCGGCTTCATAAGCGTCCTTCAACTCACCCGCCTCGCGGACAACGCGCATTCCCTTACCACCACCGCCCGCGGCCGCCTTAATCATTACCGGGTAACCGGCCTGTTCCGCGGCTTTGACTACCTCGTTGAAATCATCTCCGCTGGATTTCATCCCGGGGATTAGCGGTACCCGGGCTTCGGCCATCTTGATGCGGGATTCGATTTTATTGCCCAGAAGTTTCATGGCTTCCGGGGCGGGACCGATAAAAGTAAGCTTTTCCTCGAGACAGCGCTGCGGCAGAAAGGGATTTTCCGCCAGAAAACCATAACCGGGATGAATGGCGTCACAGCCGGTACTCTTTGCGGCATTGATAATTTTATCGATATCCAGATAGGATTCACGCGGAGGCGGCGGGCCGATAAAGACCGCCTCGTCGGCATACCAGCGATGTTTACTGTCGGTGTCGGCGGCCGAATACACCGCCACCGAGGGTATGCCCAGCACCCGGCAGGCATTCATCACCCGAACGGCAATCTCGGAACGATTGGCTACCAGTATCTTCTTGAATAATTTTTCCATAGTGTTATTCCATCCCGGCCAGGCTCTCCCCTTTACCTCGGGTCCAGGCGGGTTTGCGTTTATTCAAATAGGCGTCCATCCCCTCCTGTCCTTCGTCGGAAATGCGTAACCGGGCAATCATTTCCGCAGTGAAGGGCTTGTATTCCTCGGGAGTCATGCAGGGCACGGTACTGATTAGTTTTTTAGCCATCGCCACGGCTTGCGGCCCGGAAGAAAGTATCGACTTAATCAGATTGTTCACTTCGTCGTCAAGCTGGTCATCATCGACCACCTTGTTCACCAGCCCGACCTCGAAGGCGCGCTCGGCGTACATACGCTCACCGGTTATGAATAGTTCCCGGGCGGCGCCCTCACCCATTTTCTTTATCACATAGGGGCCGATACAGGCCGGAACCACGCCGATTTTTACCTCCGAGAAGGAAAACCTAGCACTGCGGGCGGCAATGGCGATATCACACACCGCCACGAATCCCGTCCCGCCGCCGATAGCCGCACCGTTGATACGCCCGATAACCGGACGCTTGAACATGTAAATCTGATGGAAGAGCTCAGCCAAAGCATTCGACTCAATCAAATTTTCTTCGAACGATTGGTTGATGACCTCCCGCATCCAGTTAAGGTCAGCACCGGCACAGAACGATTTACCTTCACCCGTTAAAACCACCACCCGGATATCGTCGTCCTTTTCAATACGGTCGAAAACATCGGCCATCTCGGTGATAACCGTCCCGTTGAAAGCGTTATGAATTTCCGGACGACAGAAATTAACCCGGGCCACCTGGTCGGTCTTGATATACTTTATCGTAGAATAAGGCATTTCTTTTCCCTTACATTCTGAAGATACCGTACCGCTGGTCGGGAATCGGGGCATTCAGCGCCATCGATATACCCAGCGCCAGCGCCTGGCGGGTTTCGGTGAAACCCAGCATGCCGTCGTCCCAGAGCCGCGCCCCGGAATAATACGGCGTCGATTCACTCTCATATTTTTCTATAATAGGCTGACGTATCGCCCTTATTTCTTCTTCGGTCAACTTCTTGCCTTCGCTTTCCAGTTGTTTGATTTTGACCGTAGCCAGAACATCGGCGGCCTGTTCCCCGCCCATGACACAGATTCGGGCATTGGGCCACATCCACATCAGCCGCGGGAAATATCCCCGCCCGCACATGGCATAGTTACCGGCGCCGTAGGAACCACCCACCACCACCGTGAATTTGGGCACATCGGCATTGGCGACCGCATGCACCAGCTTGGCGCCGTCGCGGGCAATCCCCCCCGCTTCATACTGCCTTCCAACTATAAAACCGGAGATGTTTTGTAAAAACAACAGGGGTATTTTCCGCTGGGTGCACAGCTCGATAAAATGCGCCCCCTTAAGCGACGACTCCGAGAACAGCACCCCGTTGTTGCCCAGTATCCCTACCGGGTAACCCATAATCCGGGCGAACCCGCAGACCAGGGTGATGCCGTAGAGCTCCTTGAACTCGTGGAAACGCGAACCGTCAACAATTCGGGCGATGACCTCTCTAATATCGAACGGCAGACTCAATTTAGTCGGAATAACGCCGTAAAGCTCCTCCGGGTCGTAATAAGGTTCCTCGGAAGCCACCTGCTCGATATTGGTCTTGGGCGGAGTGTTGAGATTTTCGATAATATTGCGCGTTATCTGGATAGCGTGTTCGTCGTTCTGAGCGTAATGGTCGGATACGCCCGAGGTCCGGCAGTGGACGTCGGCGCCGCCCAGATCTTCGGCTGAAACCACCTCACCGGTGGCGGCTTTAACCAACGGCGGCCCGCCGATAAAAATCGTCCCCTGTTTGCGGACTATGACGGTTTCATCGGACATAGCCGGAAGATACGCTCCGCCCGCAGTGCAGGAACCCAACACCACCGAAATTTGTGGAATCCCCAGTGCCGACATCCGCGCCTGGTTGTAGAAAATGCGGCCAAAATGGTCTTTATCGGGGAAAGTCCCGGACTGCAAGGGCAGGAAAATGCCCCCCGAATCGACCAGATACACACAGGGCAGGCGGTTTTCCTGGGCGATATACTGCGCCCGGGCATGCTTGAGGATAG
>CAZUAS010000106.1:0-8459 GCA_964618515.1 uncultured Ignavibacteriales bacterium
TTGCTCGAAGACAAAGGTGCGAGAGTTTTATTCAATGACCCCCATGTACCCGAGTTTAACTGGAAGGACGGTAAGTTCAAATCATCCAAATTAACTGCCGCCCTTTTGAAAAAAGCCGACCTGACGGTAATCCTGACTGACCATACCCTGTTCAACTACCAGTGGATTGTTGATAATTCCAGAGCGGTTTTTGACAGTCGCAACGCCACTCAGAAGGTCGTTAACAACCGTGATAAAATAGAACTTTTGTAGTAAGTAATAATAACTTAGAGTTCCAAGCCGGTCTTTTAAAGGCCGGCTTTTCTTTTCCCGATTAATCCCTTTTAGAAATATGCCGATTACTATGATGATAGAGTGAGGTTTAAAAATAATGCCGCTTGCGAATACGGAAAAAAATCAAAAGTTCAATGATATAGCGCTGATTTTAAAGGATTTCTTAAAAATTATCAAAGTCATATCGATGTATCCGGAGGACAACCCCTTACCTCAGTCGATGCGCTCTTCCTTCGGCGAAAAACTGCTGGAGTTAATCGACCACTATGGAAATATCACTTTAAAAGTAAATAAGGAAAACCTTATCTTTCAGGACGAAACCATTTACTATGACCGTTCCCGGGAAGAACGCCTTGCCGGGCTCTTTTTCGATGCCGGCATCAACAGCTTTACTTTCGAAGAATGTCTCCGGATGGAAGACATTTTCAAACTCCTGAACATCATAAAACATTATCTCAACGCCCCTCATAAAACGGAAGACCTGGTTAACCTTTTTTGGGAGACGGGGCTCAAAGGATTCAGCTTTACCACCGTGGAAGATGCCCGGTTGTCCACTTACGATGGTGATTTCCGAATTCAGGAATTCATGGACAGTTCCAGTGATAAAGCCGCTTATCGCGGTTCAAAACTGAACGATTCTTATCGGTCGCTTTTTGAAAGCTTCGATAAAGATGAAGACAGCGATATGTCGGTTGCATCCAGACGGATCGAATTCGATGACGGAGGTGAAAAGGCGGCCACCGGCGAGGTACCGGTCAACATTTTTCTGGATGACGATGACGACTCCCTGCTGACAGCGGAAGCGGCGGAAGCCATGGGACTGAGCGACCTGCCGGCTGTCGACAACACCAATCTTGAAACCGCTTTGTTTCTCGGTGATGAATACCGCCTGGAAGCTGAAGAAGAGAAATTGATGAAACAGATGATAGCCGATGACGCCACTTTTGATATGTTCGAATCTTCAGCCGCTCTGCTCAAGGAATTGTTCCATCATGAAAGCGAAATGACCGGGTTCAATGAAACGGCGGGAATTTTCGAAAAGATATTAAAGGAGTTCATTAGTGCCGGTAAAATTCTTGAAGCCGGTCTGCTGTTGCACTATATTCAGGATCTGGAAGAAAAAATAAAAACCGAAAAACCTCTCTGGGCAGAACGTCTTAAAGAAATTATTCTGACCGCCGGAAGCCGCGATTATTTAAAGATTTTAACCGCTACCCTTAACACCCGGACTGATATCGGACCCGACCAGTTATTGCGCTACCTCGATAATTTCGGCTGGGAAGCCCTCAGCGGCATAACCGACCTTCTGGGCGAACTCGAACATCGCCGCCATCGCGATACCCTGTGCAATTACCTGACCAGCCGGGGTCGCGATAAAGTTCCAATAATCGCCCGCAGTATTAACGATAAACGCTGGTACGTGGTCCGGAACGCCGTCACCATTCTGGCCCGAATTGGCGATGATCAGGCTCTAATGCATTTGAAAAAAGTCATCCATCATGAAAACCGGCAAGTCCGCATGGAACTGACTACTGCCCTTCAGGAGTGTCCCAACGAAGCCGCTTTGGAAATACTGGGGAGTTTGGTTAATGATCCCGAGGCTGACATCCGGGAAGAAGCGGTAAAAGCGATTATCGCCCGTCGCGGGCAGAAAGCTTTCGAGGTCATTACCGACATCATAAACGACGCCGGTTTCACAAATTTGGGGCGTGAAAACCAACAGGCTCTCCTTAATGCTTATTCAGTTATCGGCGGTGACCATGCGGTGGAATTTCTCTCAAGCCTGATTCTCAGGGTGAACCCCTTCAAAGACCCGCAACTGACTTTTTACCGGGAAGCCGCCTTTAATGCCCTGATTTTAAACCGGGGCCAGAAAAGTGAAAAATTCCTGATAAAACTGACATCAAGCTGGCGTCCCAGCCTCAAGGAACTGGCCACCACGGCCATTAAGAAAAGACGCGAGATTATTTACGGAGGATGAGGCTATGCCGACTTTCAACATGCCGGAAAACCGAAAACTGGCCGCTCAAAACGAAACCAAACTTCTTTTTGATTTCTTTGCCCTCGTAAAAACCGCGCGTATTTTATCTGAAAATAACGCCACCTACGTCGGCAAGCTTATCAATTTCTTCAATCTCTTCCAGGAAATCAAACGGGAAAATGATGACATCACCATCAAGATAATCGCCGACCACTTTTTCATTAATGACAAACTGGTATCGTTCGACGATCGGGGTCTGTCGGGCGCTGCTACGGTGGTGGCGGAATGGAAAATCCTCGGTATCGGCGGCATCAGGTTAGCCTGCACTATCACCCTCGACGAACTGGGTAAATTTTTCCGCTTCATTGCCGACCTGAAACCGGCCGGAGAAAAACTCGAAACCCTTCACGAGGATTTGAAAACTCACGGTCTTACCAGTGTCGAAATCCTCTCTTCGCAGGAGATGGATGAAATTGCCCCGGAAATATCCGAGGATGAACGTCAGCGGTTTCGAAAGATGGCACGGGTAACCTTCTTCAAAGCCCTGTCAACAGTCGAGGAAATTCTGGTCGATACCATTAACGACAAAGAAATCAACATCGCTAAAACCAAGCGCATCGTTCATGGCCTGATTGACCACATTACTAAAGACGAATCCTCGCTGTTGGAACTTGCGGCCATTAAAAATTTCGATGACTACACCTACGCTCATTCCACCAATGTCTGTGTTTACGCCCTGACTATAGGTGTACGTCTCAGCCTGGACCGACCCCGCCTTTCCCAGCTGGGTATGGCCGCTCTGTTTCATGACCTGGGGAAAATAAAACTGCCGGCCGACCTTATCCGTAAACCCGAGGCTTTCGATGAAAACGACTGGGTCCAGATGCAGCAGCATCCGTTCCTCGGTGCCAAAACCATCTTGCGCAACCTTAAATTCAACCTGCATACCGCCCGGGCCGCCCGAGTCGCCATGGAACACCACATCAACAATGATTTCACCGGGTACCCCCTGTTACGGCTGGAACGCCGGCCAAAGAACCTGTTTTCCAAAATTATCTCTATCGTGGACACCTTCGATGCCATGACTTCGGGACGGGTTTACATAAAAAGGAAAATCAATCCCGATGAAGTCTTCAAAAAAATGCGTTTTCAGATGCAGATAAAATTCGACCCGTTCCTTTTAAAGATATTCAATGACATTATCGGTATCTACCCGGCCGGGTCGCTGGTTCTTTTGAACAGCGAAGAAATCGCCATGATTCTGACCAACAATGAAACCGATAAAGCCCGACCGATTATAAAAATCGTGGGCAACCGCAACGGCCTTCTGGAAAAGCCGTCCTGGGTGAACCTGGCAAGCGCGGAACACCGACACCGGCGGATACTTCGCATTATCGACCCCGAACGCTATGGGATCGATATCAAAGATTTCATCCTTCAGGATTAAAAAGAATAAGAAACCATCGCCACCGCCCCGCCCTTGATATCCGGTCGGATATCAAAACTCAGGTTATTCTTGCTTTCGCGGTAAGGCGAGCCGGACAGGTGGGCGTCAACATAAGCATCGAACATGGATATAAAAACAGTAATTCCCGCAAACCAGGTGAATTTGTTCCGGTTGTCACGGCGGTCTTCATAGAGGATATAATTATAACGCCGGGCGATGAGGTCATCCGGGGCGGCTTCATTATAAGCCTGCCGATAATCATGCGCCTGAATACCGAAATGAATCGCCGAGACGATAAACCACGTTTCCAGACCTATAAAAAGAGCTGCTTTAAGATAGCGCCGGTTTCCTATCTGTCCCAATCCCGGCACCAGCATTGATTTGAAAAGAGCCATCGTCGGATTCTGGGTAAGGTGCTGTTCGAAATCAACGGGGTTGCCCACATGTTTATCCGGGTCATAATCGAGCTGGGGAACAAAAAGCACCGAATCCACTTTCGCCCGGACGGTTTCGACGGTATCGACCAAAAGGGTATCAGCCGGGACACTGTCACCCGGCGGAACCTCTTCCCGGGCTGTGACCGGAATACTGATTAAAAAGAAAATGAATATCTTAATTACAATTTTCATCAACTTTATCAACAGAACACTTTAAGCTCGTTTTTGGTGATTTTTATCTCCAGAGAATTGCTGGGTAACTCCAGCAGCTCACCGTCAAGATAAAGTTTCCTTCCCTGGGTAGGCTGGATATTTATTTCCTGACCTCGATAAAGCCTGATGTTATTACTGTATAAATACTTTTTTTTAAGTATTAAACGCGTATAGGTGGAAAATTCTCCCATCATATTGCCCTGGTCGAAAATAACCTCGGCATGACCGTCGTCAGCCAGCGACGCCGGTGACAGGGGCAAGCCCACCGAATAGGGAATCAGGTTTACATTAAAAATCAACGGCTTAACTTCAAACCGAAAGGCATCGATTTTAATAATGGTTTTTACCAGTTTGACCTGGGCGGCAGCCCTGGCTCCCAGTTGCGACCAGCCCAGAGCAAAACGGGGCGTTTTTTTTTCGGCCAGCATTTCCGCCAGAGCCGGGATAAAGCCTATACCAATGGAGCCGATAAAAATCTGGTTGGCGACCGTAGCGGTATCAATCTGGCGATATTTACCGGCTATTATTTTATTTATCATCGAGCCGGGTTCGCCGGTCTCAGCCAGAAAACGGGCAATATTGTTGAAACGGCCGGTCGGCAGAATACCCACCGGGATACCGGCTTTAATGGCCACCCGGGCAACCAGGTTGAAGGTGCCGTCACCACCAACCGCAACCAGCGCCGTTACTTTCCCCCGGCGATAATCCGGACCGGGTATATTCTGGCTGGCACGGCGCAGTCCCACCGCTACCAGAGCCTGATGAAAAAGGTCCATCGCCGACTCCGGTTCATAAACCGTATAATAACCACCGCTGGTTCTTATAGCCTCCACCAAAGTTTTGACCTGTCTGGCTTGGTAACCGCCGGTGGTTTTGTTGACCAGGATGCAGTAATGGCTGTTTTTGCTTTTAATATATCTTTTTCTTACCATAAGATTAAAATAACTAAAAAAAACAATAACAAAACCATAAAAATACCTCCCTTTCGATTAAAAAATAAAACTCCAGCCGGTATCTTTTTCGGTCGATTAAAGATTTAAAGTTTGATTTGCAAAACGGGGTGATTTAATTACAACCTGTATGGAAAATAGAAACACAACACACCTTGGAAAATTCTCCGCCTTCTATATTGTCCCTTTTATCATTCTAATCATTATCTACCTGCCGACCCTTTACGAACTGATTAAAGACTGGGCGACTGACGGCAATTATTCGCACGGCTTTCTAATTCCCATCGTATCCGGTTATTTAATCTGGTTGAAAAGAAATGACCTGGTGGCGCTGACTTATGCAACCGCCGACCGGGGTCTGTTGGCAGTTATCTTTGGCCTGGTTTTATTCATTCTGGGCAACGGTGCGGCGGAGTATTTTACCGTCCGCTTCTCCTTTATCGTGACTCTTTTCGGCATCGTCTATTACCTTTTCGGGCGGGAACTGGTAAAAAAAACCTGGTTCGAGTTCTTCTTTCTGGTGTTCATGATTCCCATCCCTTATGTCATTTATTTCGCCGCCACTTTCCCCATGCAGTTGATCGCCTCTAAAATCACGGCCGGGGTTTTAAACCTGATAGGGATGGGGGTTGTGCGGCAGGGCAATATAATCCATATCGCCGGGTACTCGCTGGAAGTCGCCGATGCCTGTTCCGGGATGCGCTCGCTGGTCTCACTGCTGGCGCTGGGCGCCCTGTTTGCCTATCTCACCCAGAAAAGATTTACGCCCAAACTTATTCTCTTTTTATCAACCATTCCCATCGCCGTCGCCGCCAATGTCTTCCGGGTATTCGTCACCTCGCTTCTGGCCTACACCGTTACCGAAAATGTCACCCAGGAGCCGCTCCATTCCATAATGGGGCTTTCGGTTTTCGTGGTGGCGTTTATCCTGCTTTTTATCATCGGGCAAATCTTGAAACAGGTGTTTAAATGAAAAAGCCGCTTATTATCATCATTGTAATCCTGTTGGTGGGCGGGGCCGCCGGCAATTACCTGCGCTTTATCGAACATACCCCTGACCGCCCGGCGACTTTCGCTGTCATCCCCTACCAGCGCGAAGGCTACACCGGTGTCGAAGAACGCTTTGCCGAAGAAAGTTACGAAGTCCTCAAAGCCGACACGACCACTCTGCGTCATTACCAGGATACCCTTGAGCACCACTACTGGCTGTTTATCGCCTACTTTGCTTCCCAGAAATACGGCAGCCAGATTCACTCGCCCAAACACTGTCTGCCCGGCGGCGGCTGGAAAATAATCCATCTGGAATCCTATCCGCTAAAACTGGCTAATCAGCCGCCTCGAAACATCAACCGCCTGTTGATAGCCGAGGGGGAAAGGCAACAACTGATGTTCTACTGGTTCGAGACCCGGGGCGGGACCATCCGTAATGAATTCGCCTTAAAATGGGACCTGGTCGTCAACTCCCTGCTTTTACGCCCCACCGATGCCGCCATCGTACGGCTGACAATTCCGCTCAAGCCGGATGAAGATTTCGACCGGGCGACCTCACGGGCGGTGGCTTTTTTCAATATTTTCCAGAACGACATCGATAAAGCCCTCCCCTTTTAAATTAAAAACTTGAGCCGGTATTTTGATTATTATATCTTACGGCATGCTGAAAAATCTTTTCAAGCTCGCCCGACCCACCCAGTGGCTGAAAAACGGCGTGCTTTTGGCTCCCCTGGTGTTCGCCGGGGAAATGAGCCACACGCTAAAAATTGAGCTGGCTTTTGCGGCGGTAGCAGTCTTTTGCCTGCTGTCCTCGGCGGTCTATACCTTCAACGACCTGATTGACCACAACTACGACCGGCAACATCCCCTGAAGAAAGAACGTCCCCTGGCGGCCGGTAAAGTCACCCCCGCCCAGGCTGTCGTGATGATCCTGATTCTGCTGGTCATAGCCCTTATGGCCGCCTGGTTAATCAACCGCAATTTCTTTATCATCGCCCTGGTTTTTATCGGGCTGAATCTCGTTTATTCTTTGTTCTTAAAGGATATCGTTATTCTGGACGCTATGAGTGTCGGCCTGAGTTTTGTCCTCCGGGCCTACGCCGGGGCGCTGGCGATAAATGTCATTGCCTCGACCTGGCTCCTTATCAACACTCTGCTTCTGGCGCTTTTTCTATCATTCGGTAAACGGCGGCACGAGCTGGTCCTGCTCGAGGAAGGCGCCATCGCCCACCGTAAAATCCTCGGCCATTATTCGCCTTATCTGCTTGACCAGATGATCGGCGTCACTACGGCTTCGGTGGTGGTGATGTACATGTTGTACACTTTCTCGACCGAAGTCTCTGAAAAACTGGGCACTGACAACCTCTATTTGACCATCCCCTTCGTGGTGTACGGCATTTTTCGTTACCTGTATTTGATACACAAAAAAGAAAAAGGCGGCTCGCCCACCACGGTGCTTATCACGGACCTTCCCATCATGCTCACCGTGCTTTTGTGGGTGCTGACTTCAATCTTAATTCTTTATTATGCTTAAATTATGTTTCTCCCAAGGTTCATACCGGTTGTTATGGCGGGTCTGACTCTCGTTGCCTGCGGCGGTAATGACCGGCCCGAACCCAAACAGGTCGGCGTCGATACCCTGACTGTCGCTGAAAAAACCGCCGAGTTCGCCCTTTTTCCTTCTGAAGGTAAAGTCGAAAATGCGGAGGCGTTCATCGAACGGGGCTTTCTCGAAGTGCCTTCGCTGGATTATGTTTATACAGTCGCTTATGAAACCGACGGCGCCAGGTTCAAATTGTTCATGACGCGCGATGTTTCCGGGGTGAAATATATCAATTTCCGGGTACAGGCCGGAAGTGCTCATGAATTGCAAGACGTTCCGGCATCGATAGTTTTCGATGACAATTACGGCTTCAGGTATGAACACCCCGAGCACGAGACAATTATTGCCGGTCTGAAAAACAACCGCCTGGTGGGGATACTGGGATTTGAAAACGAAAACCAGACCAACTTTTTCGCTGCCTGGGTAGCCTCCCTACCTGCTCCGGAAGTCACAAAAAAACCAAACCCCGAAAACAAGTAATCTTTATTCTGTAGGTCGAAACCCTTGCGGTTTCAACACTGTGCGTGGCGTACGTCCTCGTGCGCCACGAAAATGGGAACAAAGT
>CAZUAS010000107.1:0-8421 GCA_964618515.1 uncultured Ignavibacteriales bacterium
TCCTGGCCGCATACAATCGATTTGTACAACAAGGTTATCGAATCACTGGGAGGAAAAGTTTATTGTCGTCGCCCAGTTATAAAAACCACCCGTCGAAAAAAAATTAATTCCCTGTTTTTTGATGATAATATTAGTTACGTCTTTTTTGCCCCGGGTGCGGCTCATTCTAATAAACAATGGGGACTGGAAAACTTCTCCGAAGTGGCGCTGGAACTGCATCGGCGGTTAAACTGCCGGATTATCTGGTCGGTATTGTCTCCTGATATGGGACAGTCTCGCCTTGAAAAAAAATTACCTCTCGAGGCATTTTTCGAACTGGTCGATTACCCGGTTGATGAACTTAAGGAGATTATCAGCCAGTCAAGACTGACTATCGCCAACGATTCCGGGCTGGCCCATCTTTCGTCAGCGGTCGGAACACCGACTCTGGCTGTTTTCGGTCCTACGCATCCTTCACTGGGTTTTTCCCCCCGCGGTCTTTTTGACCGGGTTGTCGAAGTCGCCGAACCTTGCCGACCCTGCTCCTTGCATGGCAAAAAACCATGTTATCGTGATAAAAGGTATTGTTTCACCCGCATTGAACCGGCGATGGTGCTGAATACCGCTCTGAAGATTTTACAATCCGGTATTAATATCCACCCGGCTTTGTTCGTTGACCGTGACGGGACTATTATAGTTGATAAGGATTACCTGTCGGATCCGGACAAAATTGAATTTGAATACGGAGCCGTAGAAGCTTTGAAATTAGCTGGCGACAAGGGATACAAGCTGGTGGTAATTTCCAATCAGTCAGGGGTAGCTCGGGGTTTGTTCAATCTTGACAGCGTCGAGCGGGTCAATGCCCGGTTTATGGAAATGCTTTCAGCCAGGGGAGTCGAAATCGATGCTTTGTATTATTGTCCGCATTACCCCGAAGGAAAAGTAAGTGAATTCAGTTTTATTTGTGATTGTCGCAAGCCGGCACCGGGGATGGTTGAGGAAGCGGCGAAGGCTCTGGGAATTGATATCCGGCGTTCCTTCGTTATCGGCGACACATTAAAAGATTATAATCTCGGGCGGGTACTGGGTGTGGAAACATTTATTGTGCGAACCGGATACGGACAAAAAACGGAGCAAAAATTGAAAACAGCCGGTATAAATAATAAGAATATTGTTTTTGATAATCTGCTTCAAGCTGTAAAACATATTGTCAGATTGCCGTCATATGATTAAAATTACCGCATATTATGAAAAAAGACCCGATAACCGGGTTATTTGCCATCTGTGTCCTTTTAATTGCCGCCTGAAAGAAAACCAGCAGGGCATTTGTAAGAGTCGTTATAATCGCGGGGGAGAGCTGGTTACGGACAATTACGGGGAACTCGTCACTCTGGCTGTGGACCCGATCGAAAAAAAACCCCTCTATCATTTTTACCCCGGAACCAATATCCTCTCCACCGGGCCAAATAGCTGTAATTTTCAGTGTAAAAATTGCCAGAACTGGACTATTTCTCAGAAGAAGACTGAGACTTTTTATGTTTCACCGGAAAAATTGTTGGAGACAGCTAAAAATCATAACTCGCTCGGAGTGGCTTTTACTTATACTGAACCCTTGATGTGGTTTGAATATATTATGGATTGCGCACCGCTTTTAAGAGAGGCAGGGCTGAAGTCAGTGCTCGTTTCCAATGGTTTTATAAATCCTGAACCTCTTGATGAACTTTTACCTTTTATTGATGCCGCCAATATTGATTTGAAATCGATGCGACCGGAATTTTACCGTAAAATCTGTAAGGGCAAACTAGAACCGGTCCTTGACAACCTGCGCACGATAGCCTCCAGCCGGACGCACCTGGAAATTACTAACCTGATAATTCCCGGATTGAATGATTCAGAAACGGATATAAGTGACCTGGTGGAGTTCGTGGCATCTCTTTCTGATATGATACCCCTGCATTTTTCGGCTTATTTCCCCAATTACCAGATGAAAACTATCGCCACCCCACCGGAGACACTGCTTAGAGCCCTGGAAATTGCCCGTCGCCGGTTAAAATATGTTTATCTGGGTAATGTGGCTTTGAGGGATATTACAAACACCCGTTGTCCCCAGTGCGGACTACTGCTGGTAAGAAGAAGCGGTTATCATACGACAATTATAGGGCTTGAAAAAGGATTGTGTCGTCAGTGTGGCTATGATACCGGTATCGTTCAATGACTTAACTTTGGAATTAAATTACCGAAATAAATGATATTGACTATGGTTAAGTAATGGATATACCCTGTCAATATTCGTTTATAATACATGAAGGGTCAAAAGCTTTGTTTTTATGAAGAATAGCTTTCAATTAAAAAGCCATGTTGGTATAATAAATTGTCTTCTTTGGGCGGCTTTTATTTTCTGTATGACAGCACCGGATGTCAACGGGCAATATTATTTCGGCCGCAACAAAGTTCAGTACACTGACTTCGACTGGCAGGTGATGGAAACAGAACACTTCCGGATTTATTTTTATCAGGAAGAAGCCGAGGTGGCAAGAATAGCGGCCAGTCTTGCGGAAAAGCTTTATGATACCCTGGCGATTAAATTCAACCATGAAGTAAATAAACAGATTCCGCTTATTGTCTATTCCGCCTCCAGTTATTTTTCTCAGACCAATATTCTTCCCAGTTTAATACCGGAATCGGTGGGTGGTTTTACGGAATTTTTAAAAGGCCGTGTGGCTGTGCCTTTTCACGGCTCGTATTACGAGTTTTATCATGTCATCAGGCACGAACTGGTTCATGTTTTCACTTTTTCAAAATTGTCCGCTTCGATGAGTCGCCAGGCGCGTCTTCGTTTCCCTTACCCACCGATGTGGTTCTCCGAAGGTCTGGCTGAATACTGGTCTATTGGCTGGGATACCGATGCCGACATGTTCATCAAGGATATGGTGCTTAATGACCGGCTGTTGCCCATCTCCCGGCTTTATGTCTACAATAATACTTATTTTATCTATAAGCTGGGACAATCCATCTGTGCCTTTATTGATGAAGCCTACGGCGTTGATAAATTACCGCTTTTGTTCGAGAACTGGCACAAGGGTAGGACTTTCGAGGACGTGGTGAAACTTACCCTGGGAGATGATTTGGAAGAGCTTTCACGGAAATGGCATTATCACCTTAAAAAAAAGTATTACCCTGAACTGGCCGAGCTTGGTCTGCCTCGGATGGAGGCAGTGCCGTTGACCAGGGGTGGTTTTGCCCTGAAAGGGGTGCCGATAAAGCGTTATAACGGTCAAGACAGCAGTGAGTGGATCGTATTCAAAGCTAACCGAAGGGGTTACTCTGGAATTTACCTGAAACCACTTACAGAAGGTGATAGCCAGGTGAGCACGCTTGTTAAAGGTGAACGCTCGGCTAAGTTTGAATCCCTTTACCTGACTCGTTCCGGGATTGATGCTCACGAAAACGGGTTGATCGTATTTGTCGCCAAATCTAACGAAACTGACATTATCAACATTTATGACCTCAAACAGGGTAAGGTAACCGACCGTTTTGAATTCGAGGGTATGGTGGCGGTTCGCTCGCCGCGTTTTTCCACCGATGGAGAGCGGCTGGTTTTTTCCGGTATCAAAAAAGACGGCTTTGCCGACCTTTATGTTCTCGACCGGTCCAACCGCAAATACCGTGCTGTCACGGAGGATGTTTATTATGATATTGATCCGGCGTTTTCACCCGATGACCGGGAAATAATCTTTTCTTCCGACCGGGGTCATGACGGTTTCCGGGGGACTCTTAACATATTCAGTCTGAACCTTGCCACCGGCGTCATAACCCAGCTTACTTTCGGACCATATCTGGACCAGACCCCTGAACCGGTAGTATCCGGTATTTATTTCAGCTCGAACCGCCAGGGTACTTTTAACCTGTATCATCTGGCGAAAAACGGCGAGCTGACCGTACGCTCAACCTATGTCACTGGTGCTTTTGACCCGCGTCTTACGCCGGACGGCCGTTATCTTACTTTCACCGGATACCAGGACATGTCATACCAAGTTTATCAGATGAAAATAGAAGATACCGAAATTGTTCTTGCCCAGAATCAGATTGATACCGACTCCATATGGACACCGCCTCTGATTGAAATGGATTATTATAAAACCTCATTCAAATACAAGCCTGATTTTTCTTTTGATATCGCCCAGTCGTCCATCGCTTATGACCCGGTATATGGTTCCATCGGCGGGGTACAGGCGGCGGTATCGGATATGCTGGGCAATCACGCCTTTTACTTCCTGCTGGCAGATAATGCCGATACCAAGGATGAATTTTTCTCCTCCCTGAATTTTGGTTTGACCTATATAAACAAAGAGAAAAGACTCAATTGGGGACTGGGGTTGTATCATCTTTTCGATGAATATTACAACGACTATGACCAGTATTACGATGAGCGCCAGGCGGGTCTTTTATCATTGTTAAGTTACCCGCTCTCGAAATTTCAACGCTTTGAGTTAAGCACTTTTGCCCGTTATGATAAAAAAGACCGGCGCTATGGACAAACCGACCGGGAAGGTTTTTTGATGACCAACTACCTTCGCTGGGTCTATGACAATTCCATCTGGGATATTTCGGGGCCTATCGATGGCCGGCGTTACAATATAGCTTTCGGCGTCACCAACTCCATCAGTGCCACACGTAATTTCAGCCGCTTGGCTATGGTGGACGTGCGCCACTATCTTCGCCTGGGGCAATATTCCGCTTATGCCAACCGTCTTTTTGCCTATACTTCGACCGGTATCGAACCTCAGCGTATATACCTGGGCGGGAGCTGGTCTTTTCGGGGTTTTGACCGTCGGGCCTTTTATAACCGCAATGTTCTCTTCGTCTCCAATGAACTGCGTTTTCCTCTTATCGATGATCTGTTGATTGGCTTTCCGATAGGCGGTTTGGGTTTCAGGGGCATAAGAGGAGCGTTGTTTTTTGATGCCGGTTCGGCCTGGGATGATGATTTTGACCAGTTTTACGGCTCTTTTGGAGCCGGTTTCCGAGTCAGTTTGGGTTATGTAGTCTTATTACGGTTCGATTTCAGCCGCACCACAGATTTTGAAACTATCAGTCCTCGAACTGATTTTGACTTTTTCTTCGGATGGAATTTCTGATGACCGGTTTTTTTAGAAATCTTTTTCTAATCCTAATGCTTGTGGCCTGTATAGGCTGTTCGAGTCGTTACCACATGAATCGTAACGAGTTAGGCTCAATACCCGCCTGGCCTTATTATCGCGGCGACCGGGCGGCCTCAGGAGCCTTGGAGAACGGTACTTTTAATGGGCAATTAAATATCTTATGGGAAACTAAAACCAATGGTAAAGCCATCGGACCTTTGACGATTTATCATCAGACACTCGTTTTGCCCGATTCCAAGAAAAAAATAAAGTATTATGATGTTAAATCCGGACAATATCTTGGAAAAACAGCCTGCAAGGGAATTCCCCAAACGGGATTAGTTTTAAAAGACTCTCTGGCCTATTTTTCCTCAGCCCCCGGCAATAATACCCTTCGTTGCCTTAACCTGTTAAATAATAAGTGGCTCTGGAAACGGCCGGTAAAGGATGCGGCGGCGGGGTCGATATTATTAGATAACAGCTTGATAATCAGTTCCGGAGAGGGTTCGATTATTGCCTTTGACGCCCGAAATGGAAAGGTTATCTGGAAAGCAAAAACGGAAGGGAAGCTTGTCGCTCCAGCTTCTTATTGCGACGGAAAATTGTATCAGCCCGGCAGCGACGGTTACCTTTATGTTTTTTCAGTTGCTGATGGACATGAATTATACCGGATAAAAACAACCGGACCGCTGGTGAATGCGGTGGTAGCCGATAAACTCGTCTATGTAACTGATATACTGGGTAATGTAAGTGCTTATGAACCGGAGACGGGATCAAAACAGTGGCAGGTCAGGCTATCCGGGCCAATCTGGACTTCGCCGGTACTATCGGGAGAAAAGCTGTTTGTCGGACACAGCGGCGGCAGTCTGGTAGCCCTCCAGGCGTCCTCCGGTCAAGAGCTGTGGCGTTATGAAACCGGGGAAGTTATAAAAGCTTCGCCGATTGTGGTTGGTAATTATCTAATAACTGGTACCATGGCGGGTAAGGTTTATGTTATGAAAACCTCTGATGGAACCGTGGTTGACCGGAAGGCTGTAAACGGGGCGATTGCTTTTTCACCGGTTTCCGACGGCCAAAGGCTTTTTATCGCAACCCGTAAAGGGAAAATAATATGTTTCGGAGAGGACAATGAAAAACTTACCCAAACAGGTCAATGAATCAATTTTGAAAACCAATCTCAACGACATGGCGCACTCCCTGGTAAGGGAACTGGCTATGGCCTGTAAGAAAATGTCGATTTACGGAGCCGGGCATCCGGTCGCTGCCAAAGCACTGGATAAACCGTATTTCTACTTCGGTAAAATTTTCTATTTCAAAAAATATGTAAACTTCAATATTCAGCAAGGAAACCTGTACCTTCTGAATATCCGACTGAAAGACAGCATTTTTAACGGACACATTATCCAGTTCATGCAGTTGCGGGATATAAACGCCCTGCTTTTTGAACAAAATATGTCCCTGGAAAATTTAACGGTTTTTGTGGACCAGTTTGTAAGACGAGTAAGTCCCCGCGACCCTTATTATCAGTTGAGCCGGTTTCTCGATGAAAAGGAAATTAAAACCATTGAAGTCAATTCTCATCGGGCTTTCAACCTCTTCGAAAACTGGAAACTGTACCGTGGCGATGTCGAGGGTGATTTTTCCATAAAAAGAGTCTGCCTTGACCAGCTGGGTGACAACCTCAAGAAACTTGTCAGCTTCGTCGACGCCAAAACGGATTATCTTATCGACAATTATATAGATTTTTATCCTGATATTGTGAGTTACCTGCTGCCGGAAAAAATCTCCTCCCTGTCGTCGGTCGGTATAAGGAACGTCCTTTCTGAACTGGCTCATGAAGTCAACTCCCTTACCGACGAAGAAGCGAAAGCGGTTCCGTTCAATTTGATAATGTCGATCTTTCGCCTGATTACCGGTCACCCGGAACGCGACAGGATAGTCGAACAGCTGGATGACAGCCTGAGAGAGAAAATCATGGCCGGCGGTAAATTCGATGATACTGATACCGAAACCGGTAAGATACGCATCAGTTCCCGAAACCGGATTGATAGTCTTTTAGAGGAATATTTTTCTATCGGAGCGGAAGGTTCCGATGCCCTTGAATTTTCCGATGCCTTTTTGCGTCTTTTGAAAACCGGTCAGCAGGGAAAGGCTATCGAAGTGGTCTGTCGTCTTATGGATTATATGAGTAATGCCAATCCTGATTTTCGCCAGAAAGCTCTGGGTATTCTGATGGCGGTTACCGACCAGCTCAATGTCGAACTCGACCGCAGTGTGTTCGAAAGCATGGTCAATGATGTGGTCAACCGGCTGGCGACCAAACAGGAAACCTACGAATATTCCGAACTGATCTGGCGACTTTTTGATAAATGTCGGCTCGAAGAACGTTTCGACCTGATGGCTAAACTTACCACTACCATGGCCATGCGTCGCCAGATTGAAGCAGGCGTGACCGTCTATGATTCCATGACCGTCAAGAAAGCTTTTGAAAATATCAATCAGAAGCAAATTATCGACCAGTTGATCGAGGCAATGATTAAGGGTAAACATGACAAAGCAAACGATATCAAGGAAGTCCTGGTCGCGGTCGGTTCGGAAGATATTGCTCTGGCTCTGTCACAGATAATTTCCCACCCGATTAGACAGATTCGTCAGCAGTCCCTGCGTATCCTGGCGGAACTGGGCAAGTCCTCGCTGCGTGTTTTCTCCCGGATAATAATGGATGATACCTGGTTCGAGCGGGACGCCGACCGCCATGAACTGCCGGACCATAAATGGTACGTCGTCCGTAATTCCATTTTCGTTCTGGGGTCGTTAAGAGACCAGGAAGGTCTGGTGCCTTTGCGCCTGCGGATAGCTGATAACGATGTCCGGGTGCGAAGGGAGATTGTCACCGCCTTTGAAAAAATCGGCGGCGAAGAAGCCATCGACCTGCTTATTCTCATGGCCGAGGACCCCGTGCGCGAAATCCGTATCAGTGCTATAAATGCCATCGGCTTGATCGGTAATTCTGAAACTGTACCGCTTCTCATTGATGTCGCGGGGCGCAATCCCATGGATACTCCCCGGATTGTCACTGTCCTGGGCAAACTGGGAGGTAGCGATGCCCGGTCTTATTTGAGTCGCCTTCTAACTGACCCCGAGATGATATCCAATCTGGCTGGCGGTCAAATCTCCAAAGACGAACTTCGTCTGGCCATTATCCGGAGATCGGAAGAGCGTCGTGTAGGGAAAGAGTGTAGGGTTGGGTGTAGATGGGGGTGGGCGGCGGGGGGTGTGGGGGGGGGGGGGGGGGGGGGGG
>CAZUAS010000108.1:0-8254 GCA_964618515.1 uncultured Ignavibacteriales bacterium
AGAAGTTACTGAAATCCACGGCATCACCAATGCCATGGTGGCCAACCAGGAAACCATCGGCCCGGTATTAGATAAGTTTATTCGATTTTGTGGTCCGGAGACGATTCTTATCGCCCATAATGCCCCCTTTGATATTTCTTTCATAAGTTGCGAACTGGAACGCACCGGATTGCAATTTAACAATAACGTGATTCTCGACACTGTCGATATCGCCCGCCGGTTCTTCCCGCTACTTTCCTCTTATTCCCTTCTTTCCCTTGCCAGACATTTCGAAATTGCCACCTCCCAGGACCATCGAGCCCTTTCCGATGCCCTGCTGGTCTGGACTTTGTTTGTTAAAATGGCATCTGAAATCCCGCCCGTTAATAACCTGAGGGAGTTAAAAAAAATTTTGACAACCTATACCATGTACCAATGGAAAACCGAGCAGAAAGAACTTCCCGATGAATATGAACCCATCAGCAGGGCCATTAAAAATAAGCTGTCGATGGAAATCATCTACACGACTTCGGGGAAACCACCCCAGAGCCGGATTATATGGCCAATTTCGCTTCAGTACCTGGGAACATATTTTTATATTATTGCCTTCTGTGAAAAGGCGAAGGCGGAAAGAACATTCCGCCTTGACAGAATAGAGCATTTCAGATTATTAAGTGATTAAGACTGGATTTCTTTATATTTTGTTTCCAGAAGCATAAAGTCAACCACTTTGACCAGCAGCAAAACCAGAAAGGCAAAACCGAACAGGTAATATTGATTATTAAACTTTTGAACCAGCTCCATAAGGGGAATAAAAAATTCCCAACTTATTTTCAGGTTGAAAAGGGGAAATTTCGCCAGCTGGTTTACAAACGGTGTCAGGTCAATGAAATAATGGGTGATGGCTACCAGCACGACCAAACCGATTATCCCGGCGGTTATTTTTGAAGTCCAGAAACGTTTTTTGGGGTATTCCAAAACCGGCAGCTTTCTCATAATGCTATCGACCAGAACCGGTGAGCAACCGTGTACATGTTCCATTTCAAGCACCTTGTACAGGATAAGATATTCCCGAAGTTTCTCCTGCGCAAGGGGGCAGTTTTTCAGTCGGTTAAGAAAATCTCTCAACCCGCCGTTAGAAAGGTTCCCGTCGAGATATTCCAGGATTTCTTCATCGCTGATACGACTTAAAGCCATATATCCTCCCGACAATAATTTTTCACTAACCTGTCCTTCAGCAATTTTCTGGCCCGGAAAAGATAGCTTTTGACGGTCCCTTCGGGCATACTTAAAATATCCGAAATCTCCTTATAGGTCATTTCCTGTAGATGATAAAGCGACAAAATCAAACCATAACTGACAGGGAGTTCGTCGATTTCCTGACACAGACGATAAGCCAAGTTCCGGTTCACCGTCACCTGGTCGGGGTGGATTTCTTCGCTCAGATTATCATCAATATCCGCACCTTCGGAAACGACATCCTGGTACAGGGGAATTTGCTTTTTCTCCAGATGATTCAGACAGGTATTATAGGCAATCCTTGCCAGCCAGGTAGATAATTTGGCATCAAAGTTGAATGAACCCAGATTCTGGTAAGCCTTTATGAAGATATCCTGGCAGATATCTTCCCGGTCACAATCATTGGAGACCATCTTAAAAACTACATGATTTACCAGCCGTATATACTGATTTATAAAAATCCTGTAGCTTTCCCGGTTACCATTCAGGATTTCTCCAACGAGCTGTTTTTCGTTTATTTCGTATTCCATTAATATTAATTGACTAAAGTTGAGCTCCGAAGGTTGCATATTTTTTCAATTTTTTTTGTAACTTTTAATATTACTTATTTGTCAGATTATACAGTAGCTAAAAAAATTAAAAAAAAGGAGCCTATTCAATGAATCAAGACATCTTAATCACAGCTATCGTTTTCTTTTCGATAGTTACTGTAATAAAAATGGTGCTGGATCATAAGACCAAAAATAAAATTCTTGACCGCGGAATCGAAGATAAAGGGTTACAGAATTTTTTCGCAGCCCAGTTTGAACTTTATTCCCTGTCCAGCATAAAATGGGGTATGGTATTGGTAGGTATAGGCTTAGCAGCCTTGATAAGTCAGTTGTTTCCTCGGGAATTCACCGATGAAGCCGCTCTGGGATTAATTTTCATATTTGCCGGTTTAGGCTTTTTGATTTATTATCCTATTGCTGAAAGAAGACTTAAGCAAATAAAAAACCAACAAAATACGCCATCAAACTAAGGTTTAAAAAAAAAGACCCCGTGCTTGTAAGCATGGGGTCTTTTATTTTGGTGGAGCCAGGGAGGATCGAACTCCCGACCTCTTGACTGCCAGTCAAGCGTTCTCCCAGCTGAACTATGGCCCCAAAAATATCCGTATATGGTAACTATCTTATCGGATTCTGTCAACTGATTTGTTAGCTGTCTATAACCGTAACTTCACAAGGGTAAATCTATTATCTAAACTTTTTTGAACACGAATAGTTTGAGTTCAGATTATATCCGAATATATATATAAAAAAACCTGATTTATTCTTTAAGGAATCAATATTTTCTTAAGTGCGGGCAAGACAAAATATGTCCAATATCCTTATAACTTATTGTCTAAAAAAAGATTGACAAAACTGATCCTTTTATCTAATCTATTTAAGAAATAGTTAAAAA
The DNA here is from genome assembly GCA_964618515.1 of uncultured Ignavibacteriales bacterium. Classification (GTDB taxonomy): domain Bacteria; phylum Zixibacteria; class MSB-5A5; order GN15; family FEB-12; genus JAFGNW01. The sequence continues at coordinate 2,662 of CAZUAS010000108.1, forward strand.
TACTTTATTATCTTGAACAGGTTAAGCTCTTGTTCGTCATATACAATAAGAAATATTAACCGGGGTATGCAGGATTCGATACCCGAACTGGTTAAGGCATTTAGTGATGGTGATAATCAAGCCTTTGCGAATCTGGTTAAAAGATACCAGAGGAAGATATATGCCGTAGCTTACCAGATGCTGGGCAATCACCTCGACGCCGACGAAGTAGTACAGGAGACCTTTGTAAGAATTTATCACAAAAGACAGGAGTTGAAACATGTAAGTAATTTTAGCTCTTTTCTGATTAGAGTTGCGGCCAATTATTCCATAGATTTACTGCGCAAGCGGAAAATCCATGGTGAGTTGTCCGATGACCCGGCCTCATTACCCGGGAATATTCAGATTTCGATGTCCCGGCGGGTCAGGACTCCCAGCGAACTCTATAAAGATAAGACGATGATGGAGGAAATCATCAAGGCTCTGGAGCAGTTACCACCCCGCCAGAAAATCACGGCGGTTTTACATGATATCGAAGGTTTTTCCAAGACCGAGATAGCCGCGATTCTGGATTGCCCTGAAGCCACTGTTCGTTCCAACCTCCACATTGCCCGAGCTAAACTTAAAAAAATACTTAAAAACCGTCTGTCTAAGGAGTAGCAATGCTTCACCGCCATATAACAGATGTGCTTGATGCTTATGTTGATAATGAATTAGATACCACTATCCGTGAACAGGTAAGCCGGCATTTGGAAGAATGCCCGGACTGCCGTAAAGAATATGAATGTGTTTTAAACTTAAGGGAATTCTTGAAAGCCGGTAAGGTTCCCGATCCCGGCGAAGAATACTGGAACGAAGTATCATCTCTGATTCTCGCTAAGACGATAGAAAGTGCCCCCGATAAATCCGCTCTTATCAATTCGGAACAGGAAAGAAACAATAAAAGCCGGGCATATTATCGTTCCCTGGTTTCGGTCGCGGCCTCCTTGTTGATTTTCTTTACCTCGCTCTTATTCGGGTCAGCGCAAAACCACCCTCTGACCGGAAACCTTACCTCTGCCGATAAAAACCTTACAACCGTCGTCATATCCGATGATGAGGATACCGACAATAATATTATAACTTACGATGAGCAAAAAAACATATTAAAGGGAATTATTTTATTGGGTTCACCGGGTCATATTGACCAGTACGGGATTTTATCCGACTTGTTTACGGTGCGTTAAGTCGGAAAACTTAAATATATACGGAGCTATGCCTTGCTAAAGAAAATTGTATTTTTAACTTTTCTGCTTACAATTTTGACCATTTCAAGCTGTGAGCAGGGGACAAAAAAAGTCTTCCTGAGATATAAACATAAAGTCGGTGATGTTCTCATTTATGATGCTACTTATAAGAACAATATTAAAGTAATACAGGCCGACACCGTTTCCAAAGAAAACTCTGTAACCAGCAAGTATAGAATGACCAGTACTATTAAAAGAATTCTGGAAGACAGTGTTTATGAATCGTATGTGGTTTCCGTCAGATTATCAGAAACCATCATTACCAGGGACTCAACTATTGAAATGGGCGAGGATACTGCCTGGGTCAGAATTATTTACTTCAACGCCAAAGGGAAAACTATCGATATCGAATTCCCGGAACCGATGAATGAAGCCTATGAGGATTACATCAAAGAATCCTATAAACAAGGCTTCCCGGTCTTTCCCGAAAACGAAGTGTTTGTCGGCTACTCCTGGACTCAAACAACCCAGGTCCTGTTGAAAAATGAACCGAGCGTCTCTTCAACTACCTATACCATCAAATCTTTTGCCCGGGAAAAAGGTTACGACTGCGTGCTTATAGATTACAAAGGCAATATGGTTATCCCTATTAAACCCGAGGAGAACAATCCCAACAAACGGGGGGGTGTGGACCGGATAGATATGAAGGGTGTCATGTATTATGCCTACAAGGAAGGTTTAACTGTGTCCATTAGAGAAAACTGGTTGATGAATGGCGAGCGAATCATGGTCAAGGAAAAAGGAGATTCCAGTTCTTATTTGGTGAAATTGGAAGGTGACTATACTGAAACCCTGATAGACAGAAAAGTAAATTAAAAAAGAAAATCCCAGATTTCGTTATGAATGACAGGTTTTTTTACCTGTCATTTTTTTATTTTCTTTTTAATCCTTTTTTTATGATAGTTTGTTTAATAAATTAACGACCAAAAAACATGAACACCATTTTACATGAATTAAACCGGCGGTTTGACCATGCCGCTCTTCAGCAAGAAGTTAACGAACAGGACATCAGCCGCTTATGCCGGGAGGCGGTGACTTTCGATTTATATGCTGTGGCGATAAATCCTGTCTGGGTAAAAACAGCTCGCCGGGAATTAAGCGGCAGTAGAGTAAAAATCCTCAGTGTCTCGGGATTTCCCCTGGGGGCCAACCGCACTGATATTAAAATCGACGAAGCGGTCAGGGGTGTCAGTGACGGCGCCGGAGAAATCGATATGGTCGCCAATATCGGCTGGCTGGTCACCGGCCAGTTTAACCGGGTCGAAGAAGAGATAACCGCCGTCCGTATGAGTCTCCCTTACAACATCGTTTTGAAAGTAATAATCGAAGCCGGTAAACTCTCGACACCACAGCAACAGGAAGCAACCCGGGCTGTAATCAACGGTGGGGCGCAATTTGTCAAGACCTGTACCGGGTTTTTTGGAGGGGCCACCGTGGAACAGGTGAAAAACCTTTACGCCGTCGCCAGGGGACAAATCGAAGTCAAAGCTTCCGGCGGCATACGCAATCTCGAACAATGCCGGCAACTTCTCGAAGCCGGGGCCACCCGCCTTGGTTCCTCGGCTTCGATAAAAATAATGGAAGAACTTAACAAAACACCGGCGTAAGATACTAACCGACGACTGCAGCCTTCTGTTTCCCCTTGTTTTATCGCATAAATTTATATATCTATAGAACGTGAAAACAGGTGATAATACTACCAAAAAACGTCCGTTTATCGGGGTATATTTTAAGTGCTGTAATGTCTATTCCCGCATTTACCTCAACAAGGCTGGAACGGCTTTTATCGGCTGGTGCCCTAAATGTGCCGCCCGGGCCGAAGTCAGGGTATCGCCCACCGGTACCAGGTCACGGTTCTTTCAAGCCGAATAAGGTATTACTATGACTTCTCTGCTACGCTCAAAAATAGTCGTGGTTCCCATAGGGGAAGTGGATTTTATGCTGGTCAACAAGCTGGCTTCCAACCTTGGTCCGGTCTTTAACCGCTCGGTAGATATTTTAAAGGGGATGAAGATTCCCGAAGAAAGCTATAATGTCATTCGCAACCAGTACTATGCCCAGGTAATTTTGGCTAAAATTGAACGCGCCAAAGCCAATAACCGCGAAAAAGTGATTGCCGTCTGTGAAGAAGATTTGTATTTACCTGAGGAAAATTATGTTATCAGTAGTGTGGATACCGTATCCGGTACGGCGGTGGTATCACTTTTTCATTTAAGATTGGAGTTTTACGGGCTTCCGGAAGATGAAAGTAAAGTCTATCCACGCTTGTTTAAAGAAGCCGTTCACCGTCTGGCACATTTATACGAACTGGCGGAGTGTCGCAATCCTAAGTGTGTCAATTACTTCAGTCAGGTAATGCTGGATATCGACAACAAAGGCGACAAGTTTTGTGATATTTGCAGCCGTAAATTAACCGGTTTGGTCTGAAATTAGAAAATATGAATCTGGAACAAATAATTGACCTGCTAAAAAGTGACGCTGATTTAAGGCGTAATATTTCGCACTGGAAATCCATTTCCGCCCGGGCGCCCAAATTCGTCGATTTCCCCGACGAGCTTGATTTTCGTCTGAAAGCTACTTTGAATCAAAAAGGTATCACCCGGCTCTACACCCATCAGCTGGAAACCATTGAGGCGGTGAACAGGGGACACGATGTCGTGGTAGTCACCCCCACGGCCTCGGGTAAGACTCTCTGTTATAATATTCCGGTACTGAGTGAAATACTGAAGGCTCCCTCTTCCCGGGCATTATATCTCTTCCCCACCAAGGCGCTTTCTCAGGACCAGCTGAATGAGCTATATGATCTGGTACAGAAACTCGACGTTGACATAAAAACATATACTTTTGACGGCGATACTCCGCAGCCCGCACGCCGGGCAATTCGAGCCGCCGGGCATATCGTTATTACCAACCCGGACATGCTTCATGCCGGCATCTTACCTCATCATACCAAATGGATTAAACTGTTTGAAAATCTCAAATACATAGTTATCGACGAGGTGCATCACTACCGGGGTATATTCGGCTCACACCTCGCCAATGTCATCAAACGTCTCCGACGCATCTGCCGTTTCTACGGTTCCGACCCTGTTTTTATCTGCTGTTCGGCCACTATCGCCAATCCCGATGACCTGGCCGGGCGTATTATCGGTCGTCCGGTCAAACTTATCGACAATAATGGCGCGCCCTCTGGAGAAAAACATTTTCTCCTTTATAATCCACCTCTGATTAATAAACAACTGGGTATCCGCAAATCAGCTCTTAACGAAGCCGCCCGCTTGGCGGCGATGTTTCTACGGGAAAGGATTCAGACTATCGTCTTCGCCCATTTCAGGCTGTATGTGGAAGTCCTGCTCACCTATCTGCAACGTGAGCTCAAGGATGCATTCGACCGGGGTGTTAAAGTCGCCGGCTACCGGGGCGGGTATCTGCCCAACGAGCGCCGCCAGATTGAACGTTCCCTGCGCGATGGTTCCCTTTCCGGCGTGGTTTCGACCAACGCCCTGGAACTGGGGATTGATATCGGGTCGCTTGATGTTTCCATCATCGTCGGATACCCCGGTTCCATCGCTTCGCTCTGGCAGCAGGCCGGTCGGGCCGGGCGTACCCTGGGTACATCCTTGACTATCATGGTGGCCAATTCCTCGGCTATCAACCAGTTTCTCTGTGCCGAACCGAAATATATTTTTGAACGTACCCCCGAGGCCGGCATTATCGACCCGGATAATTTAATCATCCGCACCAACCATCTCAAGTGTGCCACCTTCGAGCTGCCTTTTACCGAAGATGAATTTATGGAAGATATCAGCACCGGTAAAATACTCGACTACTTGGCGGGGCAAAACATTCTACGAAAATCAAGCAACCGTTATCACTGGTCGTCGGAGATTTACCCGGCGGAACAGATTTCACTGCGTTCGGCTTCGCCCGATAATTTCGTGATTTTAAACGAATCGCATAATGCCGAAGTCATCGGCGAGATAGATTACTACTCCGCCCCTATCTTTTTACACCCGGAAGCCATTTATCTCCATGGCGCCGACCAGTACCAGGTTACCAAGCTTGACTGGGAAGGTAAGAAAGCCTATGTCAAAGAAGTAGCGGTCGACTACTACACCGACGCCGAAACCAAAACCGACCTGAAGGTTTTAAACGTCAATCAGGAGCACACCACGATGGATGATTCACGGATGCAATGCGGCGAGGTCTCGGTTACCAGCGTTACGGTTCTTTTTAAAAAGATAAAATTCCAGACGCACGAAAATGTCGGTTCCGGACATCTGCAACTACCGGAACTGGAGATGCACACCAACGCCTTCTGGTACACC
>CAZUAS010000109.1:0-8178 GCA_964618515.1 uncultured Ignavibacteriales bacterium
TACACCCTATCCTACACTCTTTCCCTACACGACGCTCTTCCGATCTTCTCCGGACTTGAGGTTCATGTTCTTGAAATTACCGGCAACCGTTGAAACCTGATGGTCATAATCAAGAAAAGATAGAGTCCCGGTCGAAGTGACCAGGAACGGTTGGTCGTGAAATGTCCGGGCGGCAAGACTTAAAGGGCAGGGGATAAAAGATAGCGACATCATCCGTCAATCTCCGTCAGGTTATTGGCCTTGATATCGGGCCGTGACGGCTGTGTCTCTAGGTCAACTTTCCCCTGAAAAATTTTAAGGGGAGTTGTCAGCAGGTCGTTTTTGAAATAATTCATGGTGTTAAGACCGTGGGGGAGGTTTTCATAATCGATACTTGCGGCGAGATGCGCCAGAGAGGATAAACCCAGAGACGTTTCATAAGAAGAACTTATGATACTGCTGATACGGAACTGGTGGGCTTTGCGGATATATTTCATAGTTTGTTCAAACCCGCCTAAAAGAGTCGGTTTCAATATATAAGCAATGACGCCGGGCTTTTTTTCAGATTTTTCGGGCGGAGTGTCTGCCAGGCTTTCATCAAGAGCGATATTAAGGCCGGTGGATTCATGGAATTGTATCAAACGGGAAGGGTCACGCAGGGGTTCTTCGATATATTCGACCGGATATTTTTTCATGCGGCGGCCGAATTCAACCGCGTCATCAAATTCCCAAGCGCGGTTGGCATCTACACGGAGAGTGATATTATCGCCTAAAATATTCAGCACCTTGGCAATTAAAGTAATCTCTTCCGCGACCGGGTGTCTGCCCACTTTAAGCTTGACCGCCCGGTAACCGAGTTTTTTCGCCTTATAAGCCTGTTCCACGATATCGTCGAAGGTCCCGTTTAAAAGAGCATTGACCATCAGCGTCGTTCGGCATTGTTCCGATAACAGGCGGCAAAGAGGTATCCCGCGGTCGTCGGCAATAAGATTCAACACGGCTGTTTCAAAACCGCATCGAACCGAGGGGGCAAGTTCGTGGTTGCCGAGCCATTTTTCAAAACCGCCGGAGAGTTCCTCGAGTTTGTCGGGAAGCATCGTGCCGTGTAAAGCATACCGTAAGTTTTTTACCTGCCGGAGAGCATCGTCGAGGGTTTCATGACTGAAACCCGGCAAAGGGGCGATTTCACCCCAGCCGGAGTGGTTGTGTTCGTCGGTGAGGTTTAAAACCATGCCCTCGCGGGTGGTGATTTCTTTATTTTTCAGATTTAACTTCACCGCAAGCGGCAATCGGTAGCGGTAAATTTTGAAATAAATTTTCATAACAGCCACCCGATAGAGAAAATCAGGCTGAATAAAAGCAACAACTTTCCAGTTGCCGCCAGGGCACGGTTCAATGGTTCGCCCCCGGTTTGAGTGAAGACGGTTCTGATAGTCGGCCAGGCGGCCGGGATAACCAGCAGGGTGAAAAGAGCATAGACATGGCGACCGGAGAAGATGACCAGAATAATGGGAATGATACCGGCGATTAAAAGGGAAAGAAGATATTCAAGGCGGGCGAAGGTTCTTCCGAACCGTACCGGCAGGGTTTTTTTGCCGGTGCGACGGTCGCTTTCGAGGTCACGAAGGTTGTTGACAGTCAGTAGCGCCACCGAGTAGAGACCGGGTGCGAACCCGGCCAGGACGACCTCACTGTTAATACCAAGAGCCTGGACATAGTAGGTTCCGGCTACTGCCACCGGGCCGAAAAAGATGACCACGAAAATTTCACCCAGGCCGTTATAACCGAGGGGGAAAGGTCCACCGGTGTAGAGTATGCCGAAAGTGATAGACAAAAGGCCGATGATTACAATTGGCCAGCCGCCCCGCCAGACAAGGTACAGACCGACAAGGAAAGCCAGAGTGAAAATCAGAGTGGTGGCTTTTTTCATGGTAGCCGGTGGCACCAGCCCGGCCTGGGTTACCCGCAAAGGACCCAGGCGTTCGCCGGTATCGGTGCCTTTTTTATAATCAAGGTAATCATTGGCGAAATTGGTACCGATTTGAATCAACACGGCACCGAATAATGCCGCCAGGGCGGACGTCCAGTGTTCGGCCTGATTGGAGAACGCCATAGCCGTACCGATTATGACCGGTGCGATGGCGGCCCAGAGGGTCTTGGGGCGCGCGGCTAATATCCAGACTTTAAGACTCGGTACGCTCATAAGATGAAACAAATCAGGGGCGGCGCGGGAATTTGGAGAAATCGGGTTTCCGCTTTTCATTAAAGGCGTTACGTCCTTCCTGACCTTCCTCGCTCATATAGTAAAGCATGGTGGTGTTACCGGCCAGTTCCTGCAGTCCCGCCTGGCCGTCGCAGTCGGCGTTGAGAGCGGCTTTCAGACAGCGAATGGCCAGAGGCGAATTGGCCAGTATCTCCCGGCACCATTTGATGGTTTCTTCTTCGAGTTTATCGAGGGGTACAACAGTATTGACCAGGCCCATCGCCAGTGCCTGCCGGGCGTCGTACTGACGGCAGAGGAACCATATTTCACGGGCTTTTTTCTGACCGACGACGCGTGCCAGATAGCTTGACCCGTAACCACCGTCGAAAGAACCGACTCTGGGACCGGTCTGTCCGAAAACAGCGTTATCAGCGGCGATGGTTAAATCACATAACAGGTGCAGGACATGGCCGCCGCCGATAGCGTAGCCGGCCACCATGGCGATTATCGGTTTGGGACAGGTTCGCAGCATCCTCTGGAAATCCAGGACATTCAGACGGTGGACGCCTTTTTCGTCACGGTAACCGGCGTCGCCGCGAATTCTCTGGTCTCCGCCGGAACAAAACGCCTTGTCGCCTTCGCCGGTAAGGATAATTACCCCGATGGTTTCGTCATCGCGGGCATCGGCCAGAGCGCTTATCATCTCGTTGACGGTCTGCGGTCGGAAGGCATTGCGGACCTCGGGACGGTTAATGGTTATGCGAGCGATGCCTTCGGCTTTGTGGTATTTTATATCCGTGAATTTGCCGGCCTCGAGCCAGTTTACAGTCGTCATGGGAACCTCACTATTTTTTTAAAAATTGTCGCACGGTATCGAAATATTCCTGCGGTTTTTCAAAATGAATGTTATGACCGCAGTTTTTTATTATACAAACTTTGGCCTGCGGGCACAAGTTGCCCATTTCTAAAGCGAGTTCTTTAAATTTGTCATCAAGGTCACCAGCTATAAACAACAAAGGCGAGGATACGGCCGAAATTTCCTCCCAGAGCGAGGGCTGAGCACCAACGCCCATCAGTTTGAGAGACCGGGCCAGGAGGAGGGGGTCATTTTTCAGACGTCTATTGAAAAGCTTCTGGAATTTTACCGGGTCTTTTTTCAGAGTCGTAAAAAGCGGCTGAGCGTACCATTCTTTTAAGAATTTTTCAAAGTTTTCCGTTTCGAGTTTATGCGCCAGCGCCCGGTCCTGTCGCCGGCGGGCCTGGCATTCGGCTTTGGTCTTGAGCCCCGGCGACGAGGATTCGATAATAATCCTCTCGAACCGTTGTGGATATTTTACCGCCAAATACAGCGCCAGCCGTCCGCCCATAGAATATCCCGCCAGATGGCATTTTTTTATCTGAACCTGGTTGAGGAAATTGGTAACGCCCCAGGCGACATGCGCCATGGTGTAGTATTTATCGATTCCATTTACGAGCGTTGAACCATGGCCCGGCAAATCGACCGAGACACACAGGTAAGTGTCTTCCAGAGCCGCCAGGCTTTCATCCCAGTCTTCTTTGCCGCCCAGAAAACCGTGCAGGAAAAGAAGCGGGGGGTTGTTGCGGTTGCCGCTTATTCTATGGCTGAAGCGGTAGGGAAAACTCATCTTACCAGTAAGACTCGTTTAAGCGGGTTATCATGTCACTCTGAAGGGAGAGGTATTTCTGTCGGCTATCCTTCTGGTTCACGATAACTTCAATTATCGAAGACCGTCGGCTGTCCAGGGCTTTTCGGTAACAGTCGTTGAAGGCTTTCAGGTCAGCCGGCCGATAGTAATCCAAGCCAAACATGGCAGCAGCTTGTTCAAAATGCCAATCATGGGGGGTGATGAAATATTTGTCCAGAATATCCGGGAAGGCCGAAATTGGCAGAAACGAAAAAATGCCGCCGCCGTTGTTGTTGATAATGACAAGCGTAACCGGGTAAGGGTTATTTTTAAGCAGGGCCAGGGAGTTGAGGTCGTGAAGCATGGCAAGGTCGCCGGTATAAAGAGTTACCGGCTGTTGCAGGCCGACCGCGAAGCCGGAAGCGGCAGCCAGGGTGCCGTCGATACCACTGGCGCCGCGATTGGCCGCAGTTGCCACTTGCGCACACCGGTAGTCGGCAAACATGTCCATATCCCGGATTGGCAGACTGCTGGCGATAAAAAGACCGTTGTGCTCGGTAATTTGCTGGGATATAAGCCGGGCGACCGCCGGAACATTTATCTTTTCGTTTTCAGCGACGACCGCCTCGAGTTGTTCTTCAACCAGTTTGATACCGGGTTCAAAAAATGTCAGCCATGATTTATCGGCCCCGGCGGTCAAACCGGATGATATTTTATCCACCAGATAAGCAATGTCGCTCTGTATTCTAAAAGTAACCTTATGGGTCGGGTCACAGCGCTCAGGGTGGTCGGTGACAACGACATAATCTTCAGGTATGATATTTTCAAGAAACTGCAACAGACGTTTGGAAGTTAAGCGTCCGCCCAAGTGCACAATAAGGTCGGGGTTAAACCGGTTACGGAAAGAGCTTGATTGTAACAGTCGGTCATAATAGGGTATGATAAAGGGGCTGGGGTTGCCCAGGCGAAGACCCGAAAGAATATCCGGGAAAACAGGCCAGCCGAGAGCCCGGGAAAATTTCAAGACGGCCTCCTTTTCCCGCCGGTTGTTCAGGCGTCCGACAATAAACAGACCTTTCCGGGATTGGCTCAACATGCTTGTCAGCTTTTGAAGAGATTTCTCATCAGGTATAATAACTGTTTGAGCATAAGAAGTATATGGTTTCTCGGAATTGGTCCAGCGGTCGAGGATGGCCAGGTAGTCGGTGAAGTCATGGTCGGTGTCTTCGGGAGCAAGCGGCTCACGAAACATGCAGTTGAGGTGTACCGCACCCCGGGGATGGTTCAATGCCCGATAGACCGCCTGGTCAACGGTCGTCAGGAGTACCGCCGGGGAAACGGCTTCGTTGGGACAGGGCAGGTCGAATTGCCAGCGGACATGACGTCCGTAAAGGCCTGGCTGGGTGATAGTTTGATTGGCGCCGGTATCGTGAAGTTCCGGGGGGCGGTCGGCAGTCAGTAGAATCAAAGGCAGATGGTCAAGCGAAGCTTCCACCACCGCAGGCAGGTAATTGGCTGTGGCCGTACCCGAAGTGCAGATAAGTGCGGCCGGGCGACCGGTAGCCCGGACATAACCTAAAGCATGAAAAGCGGCGCCGCGTTCGTCAAAATGAATTTTTTTCATCACCCGGTCATGATAACCAGCGGCGGCTGTTAAGGGGGTGGAACGGGAGCCGGGCGAAAGACAGAAATATTCCACGCCACAGCGAAAGAGTTCCTCGATTATCAAACTTCCCCAGAGAATGTTAATGTTAGCCTGGTTCATCATTAAGTCATCGGGAATAAATTTATATAGTTACTGATTTTGGTTTCAAGCTCATCCCATTCTTTTTCCGGCTCGGAATCCCGGACAATCCCCGCCCCGGCGAATAAAATCATTTTGCTTTCCTGAATCAGGGCGGAGCGAATTGCGACTGCAAATTCGGCCCGGTCTGAACCCAACAGACCCACCGGGGAGGCATACCAGCCGCGAGCGAACGGTTCGAGTTCACTAATCCCGGTCAGAGCTTTATCACGAGGCCAGCCGCCAACCGCCGGGGTGGGATGAAGTGCGGCGAGGAGGTCATTGTCTTTGATACCCTGGTTCAACAAGGCCTCGATTTTACTGTACAGGTGCTGTACCCGTTCCAGTTTCAGAACCGAAGGATTTAAATCGGCCTTTACGGTTTCACATAAGCCGGCGAGGTTGTCAAGAATGCCGTCAAGGACATACCGGTGTTCCCGACGTTCTTTTTCCGAGTTGAGCAAATCGTTTCTTAAAGACATATCATCCTGATCGGTTTTACCTCTAGGGCGGGTGCCGGCCAGAGCTTCGCTTTGGAGCCTTTGTCCCCGGCGTGAGTATAACCGTTCCGGAGTGTGGCTGATAAATACCGAGCTTTCGTCGCTCTGGAAACCCAGTAGGTAACAGTTAAGGCTGTGTTTTCTTAACTTTTTTAGAAGGCACCAGGGCGAGGGAGGAAAGTCGCATTCAAAATGAGTCTGGCGGGACAGGACAATTTTTTCAAACGCACCTTTCTGGATGAGGTCGGCGACGCTATCCAGCATTCGGAGCCATTGTTCGCGGTCGGGAATATCACGGCGCGAGGTTATATTTACGGAAGGCCGAGGTTCCGGTTCGGCAAAAGCGGCAAAAAGATGAAGCTGGGTGAGGACGTTGTTGATTTCATCGGTTTTCGAGGGATGCACCATGATGTTGACGGCAAGCTCGGTTTTGTCGCTATGGCGGCGGATTTCAAAACGCGGCAGGAAAAAAAATGCGTCATAGCACCGGTTCCAGCCGGAGGAAAAATTATCTTTATTGGAGCCGGGCTGGAAAGAGAAGACGCCGAAAAAGTTAATATGGTCGTTATCGAGATGGTACCTTTCAAAATGGGACAGGACTTTTTGGTAACGGTTGTAGCCGTCGGCAAAATATACAACCACCGCACCGGCGCCGGCGATTTCAGTGTCGGCATCTCTTTCCCGCCAGTAAATTTTATGAGATTGACGTATGTGGTCTAACCAGTCAAGCGGGTCAGTTTTATCTATTTCCACGGAGACGCGTTTTATCACCGGCTTTACTTCACCCGGCATCATTTCCATCGCCCCGATGATTTCCGCCAGTTGCGCCAGACCTTTTTTGACCGGATTCATTGTTTATCCCCCCGATAGAGTGTGGCCACTCCGAAAGTCATAGGCCGGGCATGGACACCGGTAAAACCGGCAGCGCTCATCATGGCGCAGAAATCCTCGCCATAAGGGAATACCTCAACGGTTTCGTTCAGGTAACGATAAGCATGGTGGTCGCCGGCGATAAATCCGCCCATGAGCGGCAGGATTTTCCGTAAATATAAAAGATAGATTTTCCTGATAAGGCGGTTTCGGGGCAGGGAGAATTCAAGAATCAGCGCCCGCCCGCCATGGCGAAGGACGCGGTGCATCTCGGCCAGGGCACGCGTAACGTCGGTGACATTGCGTATCCCGAAACTTATGGCGACGACGTCGAAGGTGTCGTTTCCGAAAGGCAGGTTCTCGGCACTGCCGGGCAGGAGTTTTATTTTATGGGCGAGGTTTTTCTTTTCGATTTTACGGCGACCGATAGCCAGCATTTTTTCAGCCGGGTCCAGACCCACGCCGGATTTGACTTTCCCGGTTTTAAAAAGCGCCAGTAACTGGTCGGCGGTGCCGGTGGCCAGGTCGAGCATGTCGAGGTCGTTGCGGGCAGGCAATTGTTGTGCCAGCCGTCGCCGCCAGACTTTATCACGGTAGAAGGATAGAAAATGATTGAGAAAATCATACCGGGGGGCAATGCGGTCGAACATCCGGAATACGTCCTTACGGGAAGGATTGTTTTTGGTCGAGGTATCGGTGTTCATCGCCTTATCCTGTTACATCCGGTTACCCGGTTTGGTCACGAGGGTTAAATTTAATCTAATACGGTTAAAGATAACTTAGTGAAAGAGGGTCATTATAGCAAGCGGATAACGGAGGCTGGAATTATATGGCCCGCAAGGAATTGGGAGAGTTAAAAAACTGTGACAGCCCGGATATGTGAAGGAGACAAACTCAATGAAAGTTATTTGTTAACCCTGTCAAGTGGAGTTTCTTAAGGAAGGGACAAAACACCTGACAGGGTATATTATTGCTTTACGGTTCCTGAGTCAGCTCGAAAACAAAACATGGTTTGGGCAGCGGCGGCCCGCCTAAATAAAGAAAGCTTACAAGATGGGTTATATCAGAAATATCGACAACCGAATCACAATTGCAATCGGCCATTAGAACACTTGGAAAAGGAGGAATACGAGTTATATAAAGAAAGTCGATAAGGAAGGTGACATCGCTCATGTCGATCTGGTCGTCATTGGTGAC
>CAZUAS010000110.1:0-8155 GCA_964618515.1 uncultured Ignavibacteriales bacterium
TCGACGCCCTTAAACAATTCAAAGATTGAAACCTCCCGGCTGAAATTGAGATTAAGTATTTACCATACATATAAATACAGAAATAAATAAAAATTGACTTGACAAAAATGAGTAAATTTACGATATTGTAACTAAACAGTTAGTTTAACTAAATGGATAGTTATTATGTCTGAAGTAAATCCAAATAATGTAATTTCTTCCGAGATGGATAGCTCTAAAGACCGGATTATCAAAGCGGCTCTTGAAGAATTCAGTAATTATGGACTTAACGGCGCCCGGGTTGACCGGATTGCCCAAAAAGCCCAAATCAATAAAGCCATGATTTACTACTACTTTTCTTCCAAGGAAAATCTTTACAGCGAAGCAGTCAAAGCCTTCTTTGGCTCTTTAATCAATAAAATCAAAAACAGTATCGACCAGAGCGGTTCGGCAACTGATACACTTAATAATATAGCCGATGCCTACGCTGAAATATTTATCAAGAACAGTTATATACGCCCCATCATGCTTCGTGAACTGGCCAATCCCCGCAGCGCGATGATAGAAAAAATTGCTCAAATCCTTCAGGAATCTCATCTGATCAGTGAAATAAGGTTGATTTTAGATGAAGGTGTAAAAAAAGGTATTCTGCGGCCGGTCGACCTTAACCAGGCGATAGTATCCTTTGTCACTATGAACATCGGTTATTTTATTATAGCACCGGTCATTGACCTGATTCTCAAAATCGACGACCGGGAAAAATTCTTACAGGTGAGGAAAAAAGCCCTGGTTGACCTTTTCTTTAATGGAATGAAAGTGAGACAATCATGAGGAAATTAAAAACTGCTGCAGCCATATTATTGATATTAGGCGGTTACGGTTCGTTGACGGCGCGTGATTTAAGTCTGCAGGAGGCGCTGAAGCTGGCGGCGGAGCATTCTTTTAGCCTTAAAAAAGTGAAGGCTCAAAGTGAAGCTTCGCGAACCGAACTTACAGCGGCCAGGGCGGAACGCTTACCGACTCTTTCCCTGGGGGCGGGAAGTTACTATATCAGTGAAGTTCCGACTTTCACCATTGAGCTTCCCCCGGGCAATTCCCTAACCCGTGATTTCGGCACCAGTGAAACATATCAGGCGGATATCCGTCTGTCATTGCCGCTTTTTACCGGCGGTAAAATTACCGGCGGTATTGACCTGGCCAAAGCCAGAGTCGCCTACAGCCGGGCGCTGGAGCGGATGGAAACCGACTATCTTTACTACCTGACCCGGTTAAAATATTTCAACCTATATCGAGCCGACCTTCTGGCCACGATTGCCCGTACTTCCTTAAAACGCACTGGGATTATCCTTGATGATATAAATTCTCTGTTTGAGGCTGGAGCCGCTGATTCGGTGGACCTTCTTGACGCCCGTCTGGCTTTAACCCGGGCAGACTATGCCGTCACCCAGGCGGATATTTTTCGAAAAACCGCCGAGATTGAACTTTCAATCCTGCTGGGATTAAATTTACCGGACAGTCTTGCGCTGATATCCCAACTGACGGAACCCGAGCCATTGGCTAAGATGGAAGAATTCCATGAAGACAAAGCAGAACTTATGCTGTCCCGGGCAAATATCAGTCTTTACCAGTCCCGTTTAAAATTAGCCCGAGCGGATTATTTCCCGATGCTGTCAGTATATACCGGCTATTCTTATGGTAAACCGAACCTTGACCGTTTTAACAATACCTGGAATGATTATTATACTATCGGTGCCAACCTGTCCTGGTCTTTTAATATCGGGGGTAAGCATATAAACAAAGTCAGGGCGGCTAATTATAATCTTTCATCCGCCCGTCATGAATATGACCGGGTACTTGAAAATTTGAATCAGCAACTGGCGGTAGCCCGGGAGTATGTGAAAAACGCCTATGAAAAATACCTTAGTGCCCGTGAGGAAAACCGTATAACCGAAAATAATTACCGCCTGGCCACTGAGAAACATCGCCAGGGAGTTCTCGCCAGCAACCGCCTTCTGGAAATAGAAACCACCCTTACGGCATCGCAGTCTTCCCTGGCGGCTACCCTGGTCGATTATCACATAGCTCTCAGTAACTATTATTATATAGCGGGTTCAACCAGATTAAGCGAAGGAAACTAATATGAAACATACCGGATATTTGCTTCTGTTGTTTAGTTCTGTCATATTAAGCGGGTGCAGTAACAAGGCTGATAAAATCGGAGGTTCCGGGCTCATTGAAACCACCGAGGTGGTGGTTTCGGCGGAAAGCTCCGGCCGGGTAATGGCGGTCAATTTTGATGAAGGCATGACTGTGGCCGAAGGTGACACGCTGCTGATAATCGACCCCAGCTATCTGGAGCTGGAAATAGCCACAGCCGAAGCCGGCCGTAAGGTTGCGGTCTCCAACCTTGAAACCGCCCGCCTGAAAGTAAAAAACGCCGAACGCGCCCGGGACTATGCCCTTGCCGAGCGTGACCGCCTGCAACGCCTGCTGGCATCGGGCACGACCACCCAACAACAATTCGATAAAGTCTCTTTCGAATACGACAATGCCGAGCTGGCATTCCGGACAGCGTTAGCCAACGTTAACACCATCCAGTCCGAAATAGAAAAAATTGACACCGAGATTGCCCGTCTAGCGCGCCGGCTTGAAGACTGCTATCCCATCTCGCCCCTTGGCGGTACGGTCACAGAAAAATATATTGAATTAGGGGAACTTTTAAATCCCGGAAAAGCCATTGCCCGAATTGCCCGGCTGGATACGGTATGGGTCAAGGTTTATCTTCCCGCGGGCGATTTTGCCCGTATTAGAACCGGTGATACCGCTCATGTTGATACGGAAGCCGGGGGCAAATATTACGGTTATGTCAGTTGGACCGCGGACGAGGCCGAGTTCACGCCTAAAAATGTACAGACCAAAGAATCCCGCGCCGATCTGGTTTACGCTGTTAAGGTAACCATTCCCAATAAGGATAACCTGTTAAAAATCGGTATGCCGGTATTCGTGACCATGGAACAAAAATGAGTTTCTTAACGGCGACAGGAATTGATAAATCCTACGGTCAGATAAAAGCTTTGCAGGCGTTCGACCTGGAAGTCAATGAAGGCGAAATTTTCGCCCTTGTCGGTCCTGACGGTGCGGGTAAAACCACCTTGCTACGAATTTTATGCCGCCTTATCAGGCCGGACTGTGGTAAAGCCTTTATCGCCGGGCTGGATATTGACCGTGATTTCGAAAGCATAAAACCCCTTCTTGGTTATATGCCACAGATCTTCTCCCTTTATCCGGATTTATCGGTCGAGGAAAATCTAAAATTTTACGCCGGTATCTATGGCCTGACCGGAGCGGCTTTCAAAAAAAAACGTGATTATCTCTATACTTTTTCCAATCTGGAGCCATTTGCCGACCGCCGGGCGCATAAGCTGTCGGGGGGAATGAAACAAAAACTGGCTCTTTCTTGCGCCCTGATGCACGACCCCAGGTTTCTGGTCCTCGATGAGCCGACTACCGGTGTAGATCCGCTTTCACGTCACCAGTTCTGGGAAATCCTTAAACAGCTCAAGGACGATGGAGTGACTATCCTGGTTTCGACGCCATATATGGACGAAGTAGCCCGCGCCGACCAGGCCGCCTTCGTTCTCAACGGCCGGAAATTATCCGAGGGTACCCCCGAGGAACTGGCGGCCGGATTTAAGGGGCAAATTTATTTTCTTGACTGCGAACCGTCCCGGTCTCTGGTTGAGAAATTAAACAAAATTGAGGGCCTGACGGCTCAACGGTTCGGATCCGGATTACATCTTTATCTGAATGAAAACGAAAATCTTGATGATTATGCCGCTTACCTTTCACAACAGGGTATAAACGTCGATACCTTAAAGCCAGCCGCCCCCGGACTGGAAGACCGTTTTATCCAGTTAACGGAGTATGGTTTATGACGGAAACGGCGGTAGACATAAAAAGCCTGACCAAACGCTTCGGTGCGTTTACAGCGGTGGATAACATTTCCTTAACCGTCAACCGGGGAGAGATTTTCGGTTTTCTGGGCGCCAATGGAGCTGGGAAAACGACCGCTATCCGGATGCTGTGCGGGCTGTTACTGCCGACCTCGGGCGAGGGCCGGGTGGCGGGGTTCGACATTAACCGGCAGTACGAAAATATCAAAAAAAACATCGGTTACATGTCTCAGAAATTTTCTCTCTATACCGATCTTACCGGACGTGAAAACCTCTTTTTTTACGGCAGTGCCTATAACCTGGAACGACTTTTCATAAACGAACGCATCGACGTCTTAAGCGGGCGTCTTGAGCTCAAAGAATTCATCGACCGTCAGGCCGGTTCCCTGCCGACCGGCTGGCGGCAGCGCCTCGCCCTCGGAGCAGCCCTTCTGCATGAACCAAAAATTCTATTCCTGGACGAACCGACCGGCGGTGTTGATCCGGTATTCCGGCGCAAGTTTTGGAATATTCTTTACACCCTGGCCGATGAAGGCGTGACTATTTTCGTGACCACCCATTATATGGATGAAGCCGAGTACTGCGGGCGTATTTCCATCATGCACCGCGGGAAAATAATTGAACTGGGCAAACCCTTTGAATTAATCACCCGACATCAAGCCGAAAATCTGGAAAGCTTATTTATCGATCTGATTAAAAGACAGGAAAAGAACTGATGGCCAAACTTAAGTTCATCGCTCTTAAAGAGATTTATCACATTCTACGCGACCCCCGGTCGTTGCTGATTGTATTCGCCATGCCTATCATGATGACCTTTTTATACGGTTATGCCATTAATCTCGATGTCGAGCATATCACCCTGGCTGTCATAGACCAGGACCGGACCGCGGTTTCCCGGGAACTCACCGGCCGTTTTTATAATTCGGCTTATTTCAGCCCGCCGGACCAACCCTCGCAACTGACCGACCCGGAAAAGCTTTTACGTTCCACGAAAGCGGCGGCGGTGCTGCTTATCAAAAACGGTTTTGCTGAAAATCTGCAGCGGAACCAACCTTTTACTCTCGGCTTGACCGTGGACGGCAGTGACAACGCTCTCAGTGCCGCCGTGCAGGCTTACACCGGCCAGATAGTCAGTAATTTTTTGCTTGACCGTCTTCCCGAAGGTTACACCCTGCCCGGTATCAATATTTCGCTCCAGGTCTTTTATAACCCCGATTTAAAGTCATCCCACTTTTTTGTGCCCGGCCTGGTGGCGATTATTCTTATGATGATATCTGCCCTCCTGACTTCCATCACCATCGCCCGCGAAAAAGAAACGGGGACGATGGAACAGCTTCTGACAGCGCCCGTGAAAGGATATCAGATCCTGCTCGGCAAGCTGATTCCTTATATTTTTATCGCTTTCATTGATGGTACCCTTATTCTGGTTTTCGCCAAGTTTATATTCGATGTCCCCTTTGTGGGTTCTCACCTGCTTTTACTGCTGTTCGGTTTTCTTTATGTAACCGCATCGCTGTCAATCGGGATTCTCATTTCCGCCATGGTGAAAACCCAGCAGCTGGCGATGATGTTCGCCATGACTTTAACCATGCTGCCCTCGGTGATGCTCAGTGAATTTATCTTTCCGTTAAAGAACATGCCTGTTTTTCTGCAACTCTTAAGTTATATCATCCCGGCCCGGTATTTCCTGAACGTTATCCGGGGAATCATGCTCAAGGGTACGACTCTCAATATGCTCTTTTTTGAGGGGCTTATGTTGATACTTTTAATGACCATACTGATTACCATAGCCATAAAACGTTTTAACCGGCAGGAAACATAATTATGTGGCGAGCCTATCTGGGTCTTATCAAGAAGGAATTTATCCAGGTTTTCCGCGACCGGAATATGTTACGGTTGATATTCGCCATGCCGGTCGTCCAGCTTATCCTGTTCGGTTACGTCGTGAATATCGACGTAAAGAATATTGCGGTCGATGTTTACAATTATGACCGGGGACAATATTCACGGGAGTTTATCGATGCCTTCAAAGCGGGCGGTTATTTTGTACCCCGCGACGCCGTCACCAGCCGGGGGGACAAGCCCCTCTGGACGCTCGATGACCGGTTTAAAAAACGCAAAGCTGAAATGGCCCTGATTATTCCCGACGACTTCTCGGACCGGTTGACGCAATACGAACGGGTAACGATCGGTTTGATTGCCGACGGTACGGACGCGAACTCGGCCCGTATCGGGTCCGGATATGCTTTCCAGATAGTCCAGAAATTTTCTCAGAAGAAAACCAGCTTTATCCCGCCAGTTCAGGTACGCAGCAAAATCCTTTATAATCCCGAAGCCCAGTCGGTTTACTACATGATACCGGGAATCGTCGCCACTATTCTGACAATGCTGACCGTGATGTTGACCTCGATGGCTATCGTGCGGGAGCGGGAAAAGGGTACCCTTGAACAGCTCCTGGTTACCCCGATGAACAGTACCACATTAATACTGGGAAAAATCAGCACCTTTGCCATTCTGGGCATAATTGAAATGATTTTCACCCTGGTTTTGGGAGTACTCTGGTTTGGTATTCCCTTTGCCGGTTCACCGCTGCTTCTTTTCGCTCTGTCGTTTCTATATCTTTTGACTACGTTGGGGATGGGCATGTTTTTTTCAAACATAAGCTCCACTCAGCAACAGGCCATGTTTTTTGCCTGGTTCTTTTTTGTTTTCGCCATGCTTACCTCCGGCTTTTTCACCCCCATTTCCAACATGCCTGTCTGGATGCAGTATGTCACTTTAATTAATCCCATGCGCTACTTTATGGATATCGTTCGCGGTATCATGATGAAGGGGTCGGGTTTTACGGACCTGCTTGATAATATATATGCCCTCGTTATTTTCGGGCTGACTATTTTCAGTTTCTCCTTCCTCCGGTTCAAAAAGCGTATCGCATGATAATTTTCATTGCCTGTTGAAATTGCTTGTGTATAATAATAAGCAAATTATACTTACGCGTTTCACAAAAGCATATTTGAAATTACGAGAAGGAATATGCCATGGTTTTAAAAGTCGGCAATAAAGCACCGGATTTTACGCTTGAAGACCAGTTCGGCAAAAAAGTAAAACTGTCCGATTTCAACGGCCAGTGGGTAGTGCTTTATTTTTACCTCAAAGACAATACTGCGGGTTGTACTACCGAAGCCTGTGATTTCTCTGATAACATTAAAACTTTCGAGGAAATAAACACCATTGTCCTGGGTGTCAGCCCCGATTCGGTAGCCAGTCACCGTAATTTTGCTGACAAACACAACTTAAAACTCACTCTTTTAAGCGACTCCGAACACAAGGTACTGGAAAAGTATGGGGTGTGGCGGAAAAAAAGCATGTACGGTCGGGAATATTACGGCGTCGTCCGGACTACCCTGCTGATCGACCCCGACGGCCGGATTGTGCACCTCTGGGATAAGGTTAAGGTGGCCGGGCATGTTAATGAGGTTCTGAAAAAATATACCGAGTTGACTTGATATAATAAGAGTTTACCATGCGTGTTCTTATAAGTGGAGCCGGTGGTTTAATAGGTACCGCCCTTACCACGGTTTTCGAAAAGGAAGGCTTTACGGTCATCCGGCTGGTCAGGACCAAAAGAGGAGATGACCTGACATCAGTTCTGTGGTATCCGGAGACCGGGGTGATTGATAGTCCTTCTCTTGAAAAACTCGATGTTGTAGTTCACCTGGCAGGTGAAAACATTGCATCGCGACGGTGGAACAACCGGCAGAAAGCCCGCATAAAAGACAGCAGGGTAAAAGGGACGCGGCTGTTGAGCCATGCCCTGGCGCAACTTGAGAAGCCACCGCAAACCTATATCTGCGCCTCAGCGACCGGCTACTATGGTGACCGGGGGGATGAAATACTGGATGAGACCAGTTCCCCCGGACAGGGTTTTCTGGCGGAAGTCTGCAGGCTCTGGGAAGACGCCTGCCAGCCGGCTGTCGAGCGGGGCATCCGGGTAGTCAAACTGCGCACCGGCGTGGTGCTTTCCCGGTATGGCGGGGCACTGGGTAAGATGCTCATACCGATCAAGCTGGGAGTGGGTGGACGGTTGGGCAGCGGGCGACAATATATAAGCTGGATCCGGCTCGAAGACCTTACCGCGGCGGTTCTTCATATAGTAACGCATGCGAATATTAGCGGTCCGGTTAATTTAGTTTCCCCGCAACCGGTAACCAATATTGAGCTTA
>CAZUAS010000111.1:0-8125 GCA_964618515.1 uncultured Ignavibacteriales bacterium
TTTAGTATTTATTATTTGAATGTAACAATAACAGACCAAAAGCGGTTCCGCAACTTTTTTCAGCGGCTTGGACTATTCGGAAAAAGGACGCTTGTTGTCGAAATCCGGCTGGTAATGAAAGGGGCTGTCCATCTGTTGAACCCAGCCACGGTGAAAACCGAGCCGGTCAAACTCGTCCAGCACTTCTTCATACTCCTCCACCGTCAGGACCCGGTTGAGTTTCGGGTGGTCGGCGACATGGGGCGTGGGATGATACTGAGACATGAGCGATATATGAATATCAGGCGAGAGTTCCTCGGCGATAAAACGCAGGACCGCCTTGCTGTTCTCGATTTCGCCGGGCAGAACCAGGTGTCTTATGATAAGACCTTCGTCAATGGTGCCATCCGCGGCTGATTTTATATCGGCACCTTTCTGCCGAAACATCTCTTTTATCGCGGCGGTAGCGATTTCCGGGTAGCGGGGGGCATCGGAATATCGCCGGGCCAGGTCGGCATCCATATATTTTAAGTCTGGAAGATAGACGTTGATGGTTTTTTCCAGGGATTTAATAGTTTCCACCCGGTCGTAAGCATTGGTATTAAAAACATAGACCGGCCGCCGCCCCCGCTGGGTCAGGGCGTTGATGATGGTTTTCATCTGGGGGATAAAATGCGACGGCGAGACAAAACCCACCGCCCGGGCACCGCTGTCAAGAATAGCTTCGATTTCACAAATAATATCCACCAGGTTGAAAAGACTCTCTTTTACGAAATCCCGGTTACGGCTTATCTGATAGTTCTGGCAGTAGATACATTGCAGGTTACAGTGGGTAAAAAAGATATTGCATATGCCGTGTTCGCCCGAAAGCACCGGTTCCTCGCCCATATGGGCAAAAATGGAAGAAATTGAAAAGCCTATCCCGCTCTGGCAGTAACCCAGACGGTCACTCGCCCGGTCGGCATGACAATCGCGCGGACATATGGAGCATTCGTTCAATTCCTCCAGCGGTTTGACTATTTCATCCCAGTTCATAATTATAAAAACTTATCAGTTACAGATTATACGTGACTATCAACGCCAGGATAGCCGGAAATAAAATATAAGTTTCGGTTATACGTTCTAATTTGTAAAAAGTCGAATACATTCTCAAAGGTGCTGGTATCGCCCAAGTAAATTTTGTGTACTTGCAGCGCCGGCAGACGGTAGAACAGATATTACCAGTAAGTCCGGCCAGTATTTAAAAAAAACCGAATAATAATCGGCGGTGAAACCGCTAAATTTCTGCCGCCAGCTCCAGAAAGCGTTTATAAGGTATCGCCGACCAGCTCTCGGCCTGGAAGGCTCCATTGGCCATCGATATCATAGAAACTTTGGCGGCAGTTTCTTCATCGGGAGCTTCATAGATATCCACGAAATCATAAGAGCCCAGCAGAGCGTAGTGGGCGATAAACTTTACCTCGGGGCATTTTTCCCGCACTTCATCAAGCCAGGCTCGGCCGATTTTCGCCCGGTCTTTCAACCGGGAAGAAACCTCCGGCGATAGCTTGGTCATCAACAAAAAGGTTCTCATAATTTGCTCCTTTTTTTAGTAATCAATCTTTATCTCAGGGACATTATAATATAAAAAAGAATCTCCTAATTGCAAAGACGATAAAAAATCCATAAAAAGTTTTCCGTTTAAAATTGATTTCCCCGACGATATTATTTACCATGTGATAAAGTCATAAATACGGATGTATTAAAGGAGGCTTTCAATTGACGAGAATCGCTATTGTCGGCTGCAAACGCATTCAGGACCAACTGTGTATCGCCTGTGAAAAATGCTTGAAAGCAATAAGTAAAAAAGAAGGCGAGTTCGCTCGCTATGAAGATGATATCGAACTGGTGGCTTTAGGCAATTGCGGCGATTGTCCCGGACTGATTATGCCCAAACTGACCCTGATAGGTGAAATCGCCCGTTCCATAGACATGGATTATGACGTTATCCACCTGGGTACCTGCATTGTCAAAGCCAAAAAAACCGGTCAATGTCCGCTAGACTTTGACCGGATAAAAAACCTGGTAAAGGAAAATTGGGGTAAAGAAGTAGTGGTGGGTACCCACGACTACTGATTTTTTAATATTTCATTCCAGCGGCGACCATTCGCCGAAATATTCCACGCTGATTTTACAGCGGCCTATCGATGTCCAGGTGGCATTGGCGTTATAACCCCATTCGAGGTAATTCGAGCCGCCGCCGCCGGAGGTGGTAATTAAAAAGCGGTTGGCCAGGTAACCGAAATATTTGGCCTGGCCGGCAGGCCATTCGGAATCACCGCCGGAGGGGTCAACCGGGATCCAGCCATAACCCGGCAGATATACTTCCACCCAGCGATGAAAGACATCGTCCATCGAAGCATCGTCGCCCCGCACTGTCACCGCCCCCACATAGCGCGCCGGAAGGCCCGCCGCCCGGCACATCGCAATATACACAAAACTGTACTCGGAACAGGAACCGCTTCCCCGCTCCAGGACCGTCGGAGCCAGATTCCAGCCTCCGGCCAGCTCATATTCCATGTGTTTGATGACATAATTGAAAATTTTACGGGCAATCCAGTAAGGATTCTTTTCATCTCCGAGAGCGTTTTTGACGCCATTTTGAATTACCGGGTCCGTCATGGAATACTTGCTGTCATCGACCAGATACTTCTTAAGAGTATCTCCGGGAATATCGGCCAGGGAACCAACTTTGTCAGGGAAAACAAAATAATTGACATTGTACAGCGCCGCCTCGTTGACCATGGAAACTTCACGGAAATCCGCGGCGGCCAGGTCCTTGAAACGGTAATGCGCCACTTTTTGCCCCCACTGGTCGGTTATGATATCGGTGGGCCGGGGTGTAAATAACGGTTCGGTCAGCAGGACCTGGTTGTTCATATTAACCGGGAGCGCCAGATAAACATCGAGAGTTTTAACCGAATCCGGCCCGAAATTGCGAACTTCGAAAATAAATTCCAAGCGTTGCCGTTTTTCCTGGCTTCGGGCAAACAGGGCCTCATCGGCGATTTTAATTTTATAAAGGCGGTCGGTTTGATAATCGACATTCCACAGGCAGTTGCCATCCCACGCCAGGTCGCAGGCGTGTTTACCGGGGGCATCAAAGAAGTTTATCACCGTGCCGTTATCCGCCGTTACCATGTAAACAGCGTCGCCGTACCGGTCGGACACCCATAGGTATTGCCCGTCGTACGTCAACCCCCAGGGGTTGGCGGTCGGAGCTTTTAAACTTTTAATGGTGGTACCGTCGGACTGGTCAATCTGGAGAAGTTCATTATCGCCGTCATCAGCCACCCATAGATATTTGCCGTCGAAAGTCAAGCCATAGGGTCTGGAGGCCGGACTGCTTATCGTTTTTTCAACAATTCGCGTTCGGGGATCGATTCCGAAAATAAGGTTTTCCTCGGCATCAACCAGCCACAACCACCGGCCATCCCAGGCCAATCCCCGGGGATTATAGCCGGGTGCCGGAAAAGAATCTAAAACCGCTCCGTCGGCGGGCTTGATTTTATAAAGCATATCCGTTTTGCGGTCAACGTTCCAGAAAAAGGAACCATCAAAGGTCAGACCCTGAGGATGTTTCGCCGGAGCCGGGATTGAAAAAACGGTATCCCCGGTTACAGCCTTAAGGCAGGGAGCAGACAAAATCAACAGGAAAAAAAATATGGCAATTAAAGTTAAAAAACGCATCGGCGCCTCCCGGTTTATATGATTTTTAAATAACTTCACAAAAAGCTAATACATAGAAAGAAAAATATCAAGGTTTCAGTCAAAAGGAGACAATATCAGTATTTAAAATATAGAGGAAAATAACTAAAATCACTTGAAAAAAAGAGCGCCATTACTTACTTTGTCCGAGATTTTTTAAGTATCTGGAAAGGAAAAGCCATATTACGGCTTATCGATAAATAAATGAAAGAAGCTTTTAATCCTGTCGAGTATTACGAGAAAACCAAACAGCTGGTCGGTTATGTAAGCCGTAAAAAGGCCACCCCTAAAACTTATGCCGAACTTGGTTTCAAGTGCGGACTGGAAATCCACCAGCAACTGAAAACCTCACAAAAACTGTTTTGTCGCTGCCCGGCGGGTATTTACCAGAACGGTAACGATTTCGACGCCGAGGTCATCCGCCATATGCGCCCGACTTTAAGTGAGATGGGTGAATACGACGGCACCGCCCTGATGGAGCGCAGGACCCGTAAAAATATCATTTATCGTATTAAGAACGAAACCGCCTGCACCTATGAAATAGACGATACCCCGCCTTTCCCTATTAACCGGGAAGCTCTCAATATTGCGATTGAAATCGCCCTGTTGCTGAAGACCAATATTGTCGGCGAATTACACATCACCCGCAAGCAGTATCTGGACGGTTCCATCCCGACCGGTTTCCAGCGGACGGCCATTGTCGGTATCGAAGGTGAGATACCTCTGAAAAATAAAAAAGTACGGATTATCCAGTTGAGCGTCGAAGAAGACGCCTGCCGGGAGGTTTCGGATATCGGCCACTGGCGTATTTACACTACCGACCGACTGGGGATACCGCTTATCGAAACCGTCACTTATCCGGATATGAAGACACCGGAAGAAGCAGCCGAAGCCGGGCATTATCTGAGGTTTCTGGCGCGAAGTTCCGGACATGTCCGCACCGGTATCGGCGCCGCCCGCGAGGATGTGAATGTCAGCATAACCGGCGGCACCCGCGTGGAAATAAAAGGGGTAGCCCATATCAGCTGGATTCCGGAACTGACGCATAACGAGGCTTTTCGCCAGAAAGCTCTTCTGGAAATCAAAAAAATTCTCAATGAAAAAATCAAAAAACCCCGCGAATGGAAAATAACCCATAAAGAGCTGGAATTCGATTCTTTCCCGGCGTCTTATCAACCGCTGGCGGAAGCTTTTTCAAAAAATATGAAACTTATTGCCGTGAACCTGCCACAGATGGCCGGGATACTGCCGTTTTTCACTCAGCCCGGGCAGACATTTGCCAATGAAATAAGTGGCCGCTTAAAAGTGATTGCCTGCCTTGACCAGCCTAATATGCTGTATTCCGAACAGGATAAACTCGAGATAAATTTCGATAAAATCAAGCATGTCCTCAAAGCCAGCGATGACGATGCCCAGATTCTTTTCTGGAGTCCTCCCGATGATATCGCCACCGCCCTGGAAACCATCGAAGAACGTTGCCGGATGGCTTTTGATGGCGTTCCCAATGAAACCCGAAAATCCTTCCCCGATGGTACCACCATATTCGAACGGGTACTGCCCGGGCCGGACCGGATGTATCCCGATACCGATTCCGCCCCGTTGCCGATTGAGCAGTCGATGATTGAGGAACAACGGAAAAATATTCCCCCGGAAATATTTCAGCGTTTCGAACAGCTTAAAAACTGGCAGGTTCCCGAGGATACTTATCCTTATCTTTTAAGAAACAACCTGATGCCCACTATTGAAAAAATAGTCCGGGAAGTTAATATCGACCCTAAATATGTAAGTATATTCTTCGGACACACGGTAAAAAATATTGAAGGCAAACGCCCCCCGGCCACGGGCTTCAGCTACAACAAGATTTACGGCCTGTTCAAATTTCTCGGGGAGAAAAACATCGACCGGGAAATCGCCCGCTACATGTTGCCGGTTCTCTATGACCATCCCAATATGGAATTCGAGTCGATTCTGACGACCATCGACTATAAGCCCTACTCACGGGAAGAAATTCTCTCTTACCTGCCGGTGCTGAAAGAAAAGTTCAAGCAGATTAACACCTCGTCACGACCGGAAGCGGCGCTGGACTGGATTATGGGCAGTCTTCGCAAACTGGCGGTAGGCAATATTCCCCTGGACGAACTTAAAGCGCTCGTCGAAAAGGAGCTGGCGCATGACTGATTTGTTTAAAGGCTACCGAGGAGATGCCCTGGTCGTTTTGAAAAAGTACAATGTACGGGTCTGGGGCCAGGCACATATTAAAACCACCCGAGGGGATTTTGAGGGTATCCTCCTGCCGCGCTCGGAAAACGATGATGACCGGCACCTTGTTTTAAAACTGGCCACCGGTTACAATATCGGCATCGCCACCGACACAATTCAGGATATGAAGGAAACCGGTTACAAAGAAGCTCACTATAAAATACCCGAAAAAGAATTTCCCTTTTCGCCGGAAAAGCCCAATGTTAAGCTGTTCGGTACCGGTGGAACCATTGCCTCGCGGCTGGACTACCGCACCGGGGCGGTAATCCCGGCTTTTTCACCTGGTGAACTCTACGGGGCGGTACCGGAACTGGCCGATATCAGCAACCTGACAACAGAGAAACTGTTTGCCGTTTTCAGCGAAAACATGGGTCCCGAACAATACAAGAAGCTGGCGGTGGCCATCGGTAAAGAAATCGAGAAAGGTATCGACGGCATCGTTATCGGCCATGGCACCGACACTATGCACCATACCGCCGCCGCCTTGTCATACATGGTCCAGGACAGCCCGGTTCCCATTGTGCTTGTCGGCTCTCAACGGTCATCCGACCGCCCGTCTTCGGATGCCGCTCTCAATTTGATACATTCTACGAAGACCGCCGCAGAGTCGGATATCGCCGAGGTGATGGTGTGCATGTTCGGCCCGACCTCGGACAAATACAGCCTCCTGCACCAGGGTACGCGGGTGCGCAAGATGCATTCCTCATATCGTTCGACTTTCCGCACTATCGGCGAAATTCCCCTCGCCATGGTGGACCGCAACAAAATTACCCCTATCAGAAACGATTACCATCGCCGGCGTAAAGACCGCCAGGTGAAGATATTTCCTTATTTCGAGGAAAAGGTCTCGATAGTCTATTACTATCCCAACATGCAACCCGATATAATCGATTCGCTGGTGGACAACGGCTACCGCGGGATAATCATTGCCGGCACCGGCCTGGGACACGTCAATAAACCTCTTTACCCGGCGATTGAACGTGCCACCCGAAAAGGAGTGGCCATCTATATGACCGTCCAGACCCTGTGGGGCTATGTACATATGTTCGTCTACGATACCGGGCGCGACCTGATGTCCAAAGGCATCATTCCCGCCGAAAACATGCTGCCCGAAGTTGCGTATATCAAACTCGGCTGGGCTCTGGGGCAGACCGAAGACCTCGACGAGGTCCGGCGGCTGATGCTCACCCCTATCTGCGGCGATATTACCAAACGCGAACCCTATAACGGTTACCTGATTTTCCAGGGCGGCATCCCCGAGGTTGAGGAATTTCTCAAGACGATTCACAAATAAGGGGAATAGTTAAACCCTGAGCCGGTTTTTCGTGCGTGAGCTGTCAAGGTATAATTCAGAATAACAAAAAAGGGGGAACCACTAAAGAATTTAGCCCTTATCTTAACCTTCTGATTCCAACGTCCCACATTAAAATACCGGCTCAAAGTGTCGGGGTTTGTGTTTCAACATTAAAAGGAAAAGGTGGTTTCTTCAAACCTCCGGCGAACGGCGTTTGGAAAAATACAGTATCTCCTTCATGCAGACATAACCCTCTTTCTCGAAACAGTCCATTGAGGGAAAATTCATGTCTTCGATAAGGGCGCAGATGATAAACGCCCCCAGACTTTCCAGAAACTTCTCGCATTCCCTTATTAGCTCCCCGGCCAGTCCCTGCCCCCGGTATTCGGGGTCGATCGCCACCCGGTTGACCCAGCCACGGCGGCC
Organism: uncultured Ignavibacteriales bacterium; assembly: GCA_964618515.1. Lineage (GTDB taxonomy): Bacteria > Zixibacteria > MSB-5A5 > GN15 > FEB-12 > JAFGNW01. The sequence goes on from CAZUAS010000111.1 coordinate 7,706, forward strand.
GTCCCAGTTGGCGATAGCCACGCCAATCATAATATCCTTATCGAATAGACCAAAAAAAGCACAGTGGGGTGCCGCCATCTCGACAGCCATCCTTGCCCGGCTGTCTCTTCCTTTCGGCTTGAAGGGCAGCCCGGCATCGGACCAGACTTTTAAAATATGGTCATAATCAGCGCTTGTCAGTCGACGGATGTATTTATCCATAGAAGTTCTCCCTCGTTAAATTGGCTGATAAAATATCAACCCCGGAAGATAAGTCAATCATTTTTGTAAACTATACCCGAAAGATTGCGTATTTAAAACATACCGGAAATATCATAAAGGGATACTAAGAAAAAGAAAAAAAGGTTGTCTTGATTTAAATAATGAATTTATTTGAGATCGGAAGAGCACACGTCTGAACTCCAGTCACGAGATTCCATC
>CAZUAS010000112.1:0-8098 GCA_964618515.1 uncultured Ignavibacteriales bacterium
TTGACCTCAATTGGTACGGGTATTTCAAACTTGATGGTTCAGTTGACCAGAATCTTACCAGCCATGGCAATTTTGTCATGTGGGTTAATCAAAAAAGCTTTGACGCCGACGACCAGCAGTTCAATATGACTGCCAACCAGACTCGCTTTGGCGTTAAGGCTAACGGGAAGAATTATAAAAGCGCCAAGGTAACGGGCAACCTGGAATTTGACCTTTATGCCGGAATAACCGGGGCCACCATTGCCGAGAACAAGGCGATGTTGCAGCTTCGTCATGCCTATTTCAGTGTTACCGTTAATCAATGGACATTAACCGCCGGTCAGACCAATGACCTGCTGTCCCCGTTGAATCCGGCTACCTTAAACTATCCGGTTCTCTGGGGTTGCGGTAATATTGGTTATCGTCGGCCTCAGGTGGCTTTGAAATACACCATGAAGCCCAGCGAGCAGACCAATATGTCATTGTCAACGGGTGTATTCCGGACAATCGGCGGAGATTTAACACCAACTTTCAGCCTTGCCACGGGAGAAACGTCGGAAGGTGCTGATGACGGTACGGATGCCGCCATTCCATCGGTTCAGGGACAACTGGATATACAGCACAACTTTGCTTCCGGCGCGAAACTTCAAATCGGCGGTTCCGGTCTCTGGGGTCGTCTCAATGCGGAAACCAACCTGGGTAACTCGGAAAATTATGAAAGCTGGGCGGCTTCCGGTCATTTGATGATTTCCCTGCCGCAGGGTTTTGGACTTGCCGGTGAATTTTATACCGGTTCCAACCTGGGCAGTTATTTTGGCGGTATTTTGAATAACAGCACGGTCGAGGGTGTCAACTCGCTGGGCGGCTGGGGTTCCCTGTGGTTAAAAGCCTCCCCCAGAGTTAATTTTGCCGCCGGTTACGGTTTTGATGACCCTGATGACGATGACCTCAATCTTAATCAGCGTTCCAAAAACCAGTGTATCTACGGTAATATTAATGTTTCCGTTGTTTCCAAGGTCACAGTCGGCCTGGAGGTCTCTCAGTGGAAGACCACATATAAAGACAACGATACCGTGGAATCATTGCGTGCCCAGACTTCGTTTATCCTGAATTTCTAATTCAGTTGATTGAGGTTGATCCGGCAAAGAGAAAAGCGGGACTAAATTAGGAGTACAGCAATGAAAATCGCATTAAAATTAACACATAAGATAATGTTGATGATTTTCGCCGTTCTGGTGGTCTCGATTACCGGGGTGGCGATAATCAGCATTATGCAGTCGGACAGGTACCTTACCGATTTAGCCAAGACGGATCTGGCGCACTTGACCAGTATGGCTCTGGAAATGTGCCAGGTCAATGCCGAGGAACGGCTAAGCAAGGTTAAATCGGATATGGTGGCTGCCCGGGAAATGTTTGATAAAATCGGCGGTAACAGTGTCACGATACGAGACAATGAAATGGTTCTAAATAATAACGGAACTGATTATGTCATCAATAACGACACCAAATTCGTCGATATGGTCAAGAATAAACTGGGCACCGCCTGCACTATTTTCCTCAAGCAGGGAAACACGGCGCAGCGGATTTCAACCAGCGTCATAAACGAAAAAGGAGATAGGGCGGTTGGTACTTACATCAGCCAGCCGGTTTATGATGCGGTTATTCGCAACGGCGAGAACTATATCGGTCGCGCCTGGGTGGTAGATGCTTGGTATGTTACTTATTATCAGCCCATCAAGGATGTCAAGGGCGAGATTGTCGGCTCGTTTTTTGTCGGTGTTCCGGAGCGGTCCGCCACCTTGCGCGAGGGTCTGCTTTCCCAGAAAGTAGGTGAAACCGGGTATATTTACACAATAAATACTCAGGGTATTTTGCAGATTCATCCGGCCAAGGAAGGTTCGGACCTGAGCATGCATGACTTCATCAAGGAAATGATTGCCAAAGCGCCTAATCTGACTAACGGCGAGATTGGCTGGGTCCAGTATCCCTGGATAAACAAGGAACTGGGTGAAACGGAAGCTCGAGAAAAGATTGTCGCCTATACCTATTTCAAAGACTGGGACTGGATTATTGCTACCGGCAGTTATCTGGAGGAATTTACCTCCCCGGTTAACAATATCAGAAATGCCATTGTCACTCTGGGTATAGTCTGCCTCTTCATTTCTCTGGCTCTCGGTTTCTTCATTTCCCGGAGTATCACCCGCCCGATAATCAAACTGGTCGATATTGCCGAAGACGTGGCTATTGGCGATGTCAGCCGGACGGTTGAGATAAGGACCAAAGACGAAGTCGGAATTCTGGCTCATTCTTTTAACAGCGTCATTACTTATCTCCAGGAGGCGGCCAGGGTCGCCGAACGGATGGCGAAAAGTGACCTGACGGTTAAGATTGAACCCAAATCCGACAAGGATGTTTTCGGTCAGTCTTTCAAGATGATGATTGTCAACCTGTCGCAGATGATACGTAATCTCAAAGCCAGTTCCCGGGAACTGGCCAGTGCGGCCAGCGAAATAGCGACCTCGTCGGAACAAATGTCGCGGGGCGCCAATGACCAGACGGAACAGGTCAACCAGGTTTCTACCGCTATCGAGGAAATGACAGCGACGATTCTGGAAGCTTCCAAGAACGCCAATGAAGCCACCGATGCTTCGAAAAACGCTTCTTCCCGAGCGACCGATGGCGGCCAGATTGTTGCTGAAACCATCCAGGGTATGCAGAAGATTACCAAGACGGTGCGGGAATCGGCCGATTCCATCGCCAAGCTGGCCAAATCCGCTGACCAGATTGGTGAGATTATCGGCGTCATCGATGAAATCGCCGACCAGACCAACCTGCTGGCTTTGAATGCGGCTATTGAAGCCGCCCGGGCCGGGGAACAGGGTCGCGGTTTTGCCGTGGTGGCCGATGAGGTCAGAAAACTGGCCGAAAGAACCGGAAAAGCCACCGGTGAAATCACGGAGATGATTAAAGGCATCCAGAAACAGACCGAAGAGGCGGTTCATTCCATGGAAGCCGGTATTCAGGAAGTCGACCGGGGTCGGGAATTGACCGATAAAGCCGGTAACAGCCTGAATGAAATTGTCGCCATGACTGAAAGTGTTATGAATATGATTCAACAAATCGCCACGGCGTCGGAAGAACAGTCAACCGCCGCCGAGCAGATTTCAAAGAACGTGGAACATATCACTTCGGTCACCCGTGAAACCGCCAAGGGAGCCGAACAGTCAGCGGCCGCCGCCGAAGAGCTCAACCGGCAGGCTGAAAGCCTGGATGAAATGGTGGCGAAGTTCAAGGTTGATGAAACGGCCTAAAGAAACTTCATTTAATATGTCTTAATCCGGCCGTCTCTTCTGAAAGAGACGGCCTTTTTTTGCGGTGCCAGCTCCGGAATAAACTAATAATTTTAAATGGTGGTTTAAAAAACCTTCGCTTGAATTAGTATTTGTTTTTAACCAGAGAATAACGTGAATATTTTTTTGGAAAAGCTTCAGTGTTTTTTCAACTTGCCGGAAAAAACCATTTGTTACTTGTTTAAGAAACGGCTTTGTATTATTTTCCCGCTTCTTTAAACGGGTGCTTGGGTTTGTCATTTGATGGGAATGCGGACACGATTTAAAAATGATGATATATTTAGATACTTACCTGGGTCAAATACTGGCTTTGTTGACCGCCGTTACCTGGGCTTTTGCCGTTATCTTTTTTAAAAAGAGTGGCGAGGGCGTACACCCGATTGGCTTGAATCTGTTTAAAAACCTGACGGCGGTTTTGCTTTTAATCCCTACTCTCTGGCTGTTTGGCGAAACTCTATTTTACCAGGCTCCCATGAATGACTACCTGTTGATATTGTTAAGCGGTGCCTTGGGGATAGGCATTTCCGATACCCTTTTCTTCATGAGCCTCAATACTCTCGGAGCCGGTCTCATTGCCATCGTGGATTGTCTTTACAGCCCCTTTATAATCATCCTCTCGTTTTTGTGGCTGAAAGAGGTACTGAGTTTCTGGCAGATGGTGGGGGTCCTTCTTATCGTGTCGGCGGTTCTGACCGCGATACGGGAAAAAAATTGCGGACACCTCAACCGTCGTTCTCTAATCCTGGGTCTTTTTTACGGCATTATGGCCATGGCCGTAATGGCGGTGGGCATTGTTATGATTAAGCCGCTTTTGGACCATTCGCCTTTGTTCTGGGTGACCACTTACCGGCTGGTCGGGGGAGTTTTGGTCCTGGCGGTGATTCTTGTTTTTCATCCCGGTCGTTACCGGATTTTACAATCGATTCGTACCCCGGGTAAATGGGGTTATACTCTGACCGGTTCCTTTACGGGAGCGTATCTGTCGATGGTTCTCTGGCTGGCCGGTATGAAATTCACCCAGGCTTCCGTAGCCTCGGCGCTAAATCAGATGAGCAATGTTTTTATATTTATTCTGGCAGCCCTGTTGCTTCGCGAAAAGCTGACGGTTTACCGGATACTCGGTATTATCCTGGGTTTTGCGGGCACGCTTCTGGTCACCTTCGGTTGAACGGCTCATTACCTGTGAAATATAAGAGGAAAAGCCTCAACAACTTCTTTAAATGAATTGGATATATATTTATTACAAATATAACTTATACTTATTTTATAACAAAAAGATATTGTAAACTTTCCAGCGGCTTCTTTTAGGCATGGCCGACAAAGAAGCCGTTTTTTTATCTGACGTAGCCGAAAGGGGTCGGTCAGGACCCGATCATTTTAAGACAACTGGTACTCTGCAGATGCTTGCGAAAGGCATCATTGATCTTGGTCGCATTTTTCACGACCGCCCGTTTAACACGGGTGTTGCCGACACCAGCCTGGAGGGGGTCGATGGATTCCACCGGACCTTCCAGTGTCTCTACCAGTGTGAGAAGACTGATGGATTTCAACGGATACCTCAGGGAGAAACCTCCCTTTATACCCCGGTGAGTGGTCAGTAATTTCCCACGGCTCAAACGGCGTAAGACGGAGAGAACCGTGTCGTATGAGAAAGAGTATTTCTCACAAATTTCTCTGACCATAACTGGCCGTTCGGCACCTTTCTCGTGCATGTAGTCCAGCGCATGGAGCGCATAAACCAATGCTTTGCTTAAATGTAGACCCATTTAAATTTCTCCCTACGCGAACTTCGGTTCGCTTTACTATATTGCCGGTTTATAGGTTACTAAGAGTATACAATAATTTGTCCTTATGTCAAAACTATTTCTTTTTTAAATAATATTTTTTTTATGACAAAAAAGTAACCTTGAAAAGGGTAATTCATATTACAACCGTCAAATAATGTCGGGTTTGTCAAGTATCTTTTTAAAAAAAATTTACCGGTTTTTGCGATTTCAGACAAGGGTTTATTCAGGATAACATTTAGAAGGTTTGCCTGCTTATGGTTAAGGCAAAAACAACTTGCTCTGACCATCGGACTCTCTTACTTTAAAAAAACCCGATTTACCGGCTTTAATAGCCGTTTAGTCTTACGGGTGATAATGCCCGTAAGAGTATCAGTAAGGTCGGTATATGGCTAAAAGGTTCGAAAATAGACTTTTTTACAGGAGGTGAAGATGATTCTTCATGAAATATGGCTGCTTGTGTCCACCTGGCTTTTAAAACACGGCTTGAAAATCCTTTTGATAATTATTCTGGCATTACTGGCACTGCATATTTCCCGGGTACTGGCTAATCGTATATTTGCCGTTTTTAGGAAAACCAGGCTTGAAACCGAAATGCAAAAGCGAGCCGATACGTTGAGTTCACTGTTACGTTATATCATGCAGACGGTTATCCTGGTGGTTGCTTTGATTATGATTCTCGGCGAATTGGGTATTGAGGTAGGGCCGGTTCTGGCGGCTGCCGGGATTATTGGTCTGGCGGTCGGTTTTGGCGCCCAGCATCTAGTACAGGATATCATCAGCGGTTTTTTTATTCTTATGGAGGACCAGATCCGGGTGGGCGATGTCGTGCAGATATCCGGCCGCGGCGGACTGGTTGAAAAGGTTAACCTGCGGATGGTTATTTTGCGGGATATGGCCGGTAATGTTCACTATATCCGCAACGGTCAGATTGACATCGTGACCAATATGACCAAGGACTATTCTCGCTATGTTTTTAATATCGGTGTTGCCTACCGGGAGAATGTCGATGAGGTTATGAAGGTTATTCGAATGGTCGGTGAGGAACTGGAGCAGGACCCGGAATACCGGGACGATATACTTGAACCCCTTGAAATTATGGGTCTTGATGAGTTCGCCCAGTCGGCTGTGATTATCAAAGCCCGCATTAAAACCAAACCCATTAAACAATGGCGCGTGGGAAGGGAATTCAATCGCCGTTTGAAAATCAGGTTCGATGAGCAGGATATTGAGATTCCTTACCCGCACTTGACTTTGTACCAGGGTGAAGACAAGAAGGGCCAGGCGCCGCCGGTTCGAGTCACGGTGGTAAACCAACCATCCGATTTTGGCCGATAAAATACGAATAAAGGTATGAAATTGTATATTGCGCAATGAGATGGTTTCATAATATTAAAAAGTATGAGATTAACCCTGTTGTAATAAAAAAGGATTACCGGTGACGAAGCCTAAGAAGGCCCGGCTCAAAAAAATAACAAAAACATTCTCGTGGGAAAATCTTAAAGACTGGTGGCATCATTATATCGGGGGGTTATACCATCGGGTGGATGAACACCATCTTTTCCTTTTTTCCGGGGGCTTATCGTTTTCGCTTTTTGTATGTATTGTACCTTTGATGCTGGTGGTCTTTTATCTGGCCGGGATTCTTTCCGAGAAGTTGTATATTGCCGAGGAGATCAATACCTTTATAGACGGGGCTATTCCTTATGAAGAGTATGCTACCTATATAAAGCAAATGGTGCATGACCGGGTGGAGGAGTTTCAAGCTTATAAAAATTTCGCCGGTATTATCGGCCTGATTGGTTTGTTTTTTGCCTCGAGCGGTGTTTTCAGCAGTATGAGGACAATTCTCAACACCGTTTACGATATCAAAACCTCACAGCCGATTGTTATCGGGAAATTGCGTGATTTTGGATTGATTCTGGTCGTGCTGATTTATTTTTTAATTTCAACAACACTTTTACCGGCAGTGGAAATTATCAAGCAATTTGCCAAGATTCAGGAATTTTTAAAAAGCTTTCAAACCGACTGGCTGGAAAATATTGTTTTTCAGAGTCTTTCTTTTATAGTTATCTTTTGTTCTTTCTTTATCTTGTATCTATTAATACCCCAGAAAAAATTGCCCCGGCGAACAGTAATTATGAGTTCTTTATGGGCCGCCATTTTGTGGGAATCAGCTAAGTACTTGTTCGGCCTGTACATAACTCATTTTGCCTCGATTAACCGGGTCTATGGAGCCTATGCTCTTCTGGTAGTGGTGGCTTTCTGGATTTACTATACCTCGGTGGTTTTTATTGTCGGAGCGGAGATTGGCCAGCTCAACTGGGAAAGAAATAAAAAGAGAAAAGCTCTCCAGCAAATTGTCGTTTCCGACCAGTATTTATAAAAATTATATTGTAGTGCTTGAGCCGGTTTTTTATTCTTAACATAATATTTTTAATGGGCTTTATTCTGGAGGCAATATGTCACGCTGTGTTTTGTTCCCCCGTTTCTTTGCTGTCGTTGTTTTAACACTCTGGTATATAACCGGTTGTGCTTTAAAGAACAATTCCGATATCCAGGCTGATATCTCGAAGGTTATGAGACTGGCCGGCGATAACAGCGGGGAGCTGAAACAGGTCCTTGATTTCTATCTCCAGTCAAATGACACTTTGAAATATAAAGCCGCTCAATTTTTGATTGCCAATATAGAAGGGCATAGTTATGTAACATTTTATCTTCATGATTCGGCCGAAAATGAAATCCCTTTCAATATTCTTGATTACCCGGATTATGAAAGCCTGCTGGCGGCTTTTGATAAACTTGAAAAAGAATTCGGTCCTCTTGAATTTGACCATAAAGATAAAATCGAAGACATTGAAAAATTTAATGACTTGATAAACAAATGGATGACAAAGTAATACAACCGCTAACAAAGGCTAAAATCAAGCGGGCAGATAGTGCTAACTTGGAGCGTATTGCAACTAATGAGCTTTATCGCAGGTT
>CAZUAS010000113.1:0-8079 GCA_964618515.1 uncultured Ignavibacteriales bacterium
CACCCTATCCTACACTCTTTCCCTACACGACGCTCTTCCGATCTGACGGCCTTCTCTAAAGGCTTTTTTGATGATGTGCAGGGTCATGCGGTCTTTTAAAGAACCGGTTGGATTGAAAAATTCGAGTTTAACATACGCCCGGGGACCGTTTGGAGGAATGCCGGTACGGAGTCTGACCAGGGGTGTATGGCCTATCAATTGGGTTATGTTTTCATATAATCGCATATATTTACCTCAAAGTTCTATGATTTTATACAATTTTATAATGATTATCAACATATTTTATTTGATTTTACCTTTGTTTTAAGTTGACATTAAAGGCCGGCATTTTTTTATATATTTTAGGTAGTAAATTTTAAGGATTATGATGGAAATTATGAGGAGGATTGGACATATGAAACGCTACTGGTTTATTTTGGTGGTTTTTTGGGCACTGGCTATATTGGTCGGATGTTCCGAGGATTCTAAGAAGGAAGCGGCCAAGCTGGAGCAGGAAATGATGGGGGGAAGCCAGGCCTCGGATTCTGTATCAGCGTCCCCGGGAGATACCTTTAGACAGGCCACTAAGCCCCTGGATGCCGCCGCGGTCCCTGTTGAAGAAAGTGATTATGATATCCCGTCACAACCCGCCGGGAGTGGTTATACTGTTCAGGTGGCCAGTTGCGAATCGAAGGAATTTGCCAGGCATCTGATTAAAACTTATACCGACAGGGGTTACGAACCCTATATGACTCAGGTAGAGGTAGGCGGACAAACATATTATCGTATTCGTATAGGCAATTTCAACAGTAAAGGCGAAGCCGACCGGCTTAAAGCCGAATTAATCGATAAGTATTCAATCAGCGCCTGGATTGATTATAATCAGTAATTTTTTTAGTTTTTTATTTTATTAACAGCAGGTCATATCGTTTTATGACCTGTTTTTAATTATAGCTTTTTTTATTCCCGCTCTTGAGAAACTTTTCCCTGAGCCCCTCGTAGATTAAATGTAATTAGGTAGTAAATAAAATCTTATGGTAGGATTTATTTAATCATGTTAAGGGCGGTAATCCTGACAGTAATGATAATTTTCCTGCTTCTTTTATTATGCGGTGGTGGTTTTGGCATGATTCTGAGTCTGGTTGGCGGTATAATAGGCTTGGTCGGCTCCCTGGTTGGGGTTCTAATCGGTATCATCGGCGGCGTGTTCGGAGCTATGATGGGAGTATTGATACCTCTGATTTTTATCTGTGTCCCGGTGATTATTGTGGTTCTGGTGGTAGCGGGCATTATTCATCTTTTTTAACAGGGAAATTGTTTTTAAACGATACCAGGCGGATACTTCTTTGTATTAGAACTGATTGAACCTGCCAGGCTTAGTCAATAGAACTATATCAAAAATTAAGAAGTCCCAATCCTTAAGTTAGATATTTAAACCAGGTGCATGAGGGAAAATTTACCCATAAAAAAAGGCAGGCCGGATACCTGCCTTTTTTTATGTTCAGGGAGTTTTTATTCTTTCTTAAGGTTTTTGTTAAAAAATTCCACCTGTTTACGGTATTCCGCTATGATATTTACTCTTTTGGAGGTTCCGTGACCCTCATCGGGGAATATCAGGGAATCCACCACCCCGCCTTTATCCTTGATGGCTTTAATAATTTGCCGGGCTTCATAAATGGGGACCCGGGGGTCATTGACGCCGTGAACGACCAGCAGGGGTGTTTTAATCTGGTCGGCTTTCCAGATAGGGGAAATTTCTTTTAAAAATTCCGGGTCGGACAGCGGGCCATACTCCGATTCGCGCAGGTGGCGGCGATAATCGGCTGTCTTTTCCAGAAAGCTCTGAAAATTAACGATGCCGACCGTATTGACCGCGGCTGAAAACAAGTCGGGGTACTCGGTTATCATGCCCATAACCACGTAACCGCCATAGGAACCGCCCCTGATAGCGATCATCCCCGGTGCAGTATATTTGTTCTCAATCAAATAATCAACACCAGCCTTGTAGTCTTTCAGGGAGTTCTTTCTGTTTTTGTAATTATCCATATTAAGATATTTAAGACCATAACCTGAAGAGCCGCGAGGGTTAGGGGCAAGAATACCGTAACCGTTTAAAAGAAAATATTGAATATTTCTCTGGAACGCCGGTTGAAACTGGCCTTCCGGGCCACCGTGGGCATTTATAATAAACGGCACTGGTTTGCCTTCCTGGTAGTTGGGGGGGAGATACAGGAAAGCGGGTATTTCAAGACTATCGAAGCTCTTGTAATGGATGAGCTTGGGTTCAATGAACATTTCCCGGTCAATACCGGCATAGATGGAAAAAGTCAGTTGTTTAAGAACCTGCGTGAAGGGATTCCAGTGCCAGATATCCTGAGCCCGGGTTGGGCCGTTAAAGGAAATAAGCATTTCGCCGTTTTTGTTCCAGCCGCCGAGTCCCAGCATACCTTCCAGCGGGGGACCGGGGAGTTCTTTAAGAGTTTCAATTTCACGGATTTTCAGGCGCATGTAACCGTCTTCGTTTACCTCGGCCGCCATATATTTATAATCGCGGGAGATTCCCAGATTTTCTATCTCCCATTTCGGGTCAATCCAGCCGTCATTAATGAATGTTACTATAGGAGATCCCACTTTCATTTTAGCCAGCCGATTGATCCCGTCTTCGTTATAATTACTGGTCAACCAGATGGTTTTGTTGTCAGGCATTAATGTGGCGTTGGAATAAGTAACATCGCCATCGTCATCGTTTAATAGTTGACTTTCACCGGTTTCAAGATTTAGCAGATACAGGTCGTTATTGACGTTGGAAGTATAAAGATATACCAGCATATATCTGCCGTCCTGGGATAGGTCGGCAATGGAAAGGGTGCCGTGAACACCGGTGGTATCACCCATAATCTTACGTGTTTCTCCGGTTATGATATCTTTCTGATAAATATGAAAATCCTTTTTATTTTCTTCATTGGACCGATAAAAAATCGACCGGTCATCGATATTCCAGACTACCGAGCCGAACTGAATATTATCGAAATGGGTAATTTGTACTGTACGTCCGGTTTTGGTATCCATCAGGTACAGCTGGGATTGTTCCGAGCCGCCTATTGAAGCTCCGGCAATAGCCATGTCGCCTCCCCAACTCAGGACGAAGAAATCAAGACCGTCTTCGAATGTCGACAACTGATAGGGCCAGCCCTGGGCATTTATCCGGTATACCTGATTGGCGCCGGACATTGAGGATATAAAATAAACATCCTGACCGTCCCAGGAATACCCGGCCGGGGCAGCCTGGCCTATTTGCAGAAAGGTGGCGATGTCCGGAATATACTGACCAGTGCCGAGAAGTGTTTTATCCTTTATACCGGATTGGGTAAAAGCGCCGGAAATGATTAACAGAGATAGGGTGAGGATTAAAAAGAAAGCGATGATAATTTTGGATTTCACGAAATCCTCCTTACATAGAAAGTTTGCTATCAATAACTTTCTGAAAATAGGAGGAAATCACCTGTTTGGCAACAGGAAAATAACCGGCTGAAAGACCGACAGGGTATTTCAGCCGGCGGGGATTAAATTTTTTCTTTCTTGAGTGTTTTTCTTTCGATAGAAGTGAATTTAAAGCAGGTTTTTTCCTCTTCTTCGTAGAGGACCCGACGATAAAACTCACAGTTGTAGCAGGCTTTTTTCCTGCTGAAGACAGCGGGGTCATTGCGATAGGCTGAATCACAAACCTGCCAGCACACTCTTCCGGCGGCAATACCACCGTTGGTGCCGTCATGTTTCATAGCAGTCGCAACGGGACACACTCCCAAAACATCCGCCAGAAGCCCACCTTTTTCTCTCCCACAATTTTTAAACTGCCAGCAATTAAGCTTCTGAGACATGTCGATAACCCTAACCTGATTTTAATTAGCTTCAATCACCCTTAAAACAGCACTGTATTTTTTATCCGTGTTAAACTGGTTCATCTGCTCTTCAGTCGCCAGTTCCTTGAATTTTTCATAGCTTTTTTTGACGTTCTTAAGGTCATTGTCACCCAGGTAACTCAGCATCAGGAACTGATAAATTTGTGGATTACCGGGGTCAAGAGAACGGGCGTCCTTGAAGTGCTTGATAGCTTTTTTATAGTATCCCTGTTTAAAACGGGCTTCTCCTAAGCCGAAATAAGCCTGGGTGTTATGTTTGTCGAGTTGGATAACGGATTCGTAATCGGCAATAGCCGCTATTTCTTCACCTTTGTTAAGGTACAAATAAGCTCGCCCCAGACGGGCGGTGATTGATTTAGGGTCATTTTCAACCGCCTTATTGTAGGCTGTGATTGCTTGATTGATATCTTTACGGAACTGGTAAATTTCCGCGGCCCGAACGAAATCATCATGCGCGGCATTTTTCTGGCCGGTTTTAAGATATACTTCAGCCCGGGTATGATAAGCTTCGGCATAGCTGTTTTTCAACTCGATGGCTTTGGTCAAGTCGTTGATAGCTGTCTGATACTGACCATCTTTATAAGCCGCCTGGGCTGAATTATAGTAATCAGTTTCGTTGTAGGTTTCTTTTTTCTGGGCGGTGGTTAGAGGTTTAAGAGCCACTTCCAGAACGGTCGTATTACCGGCAACCAGGTTGACCGATCCAGTGGCACTCTGGTAACCGTCTTTGGATACAGTGTAGGTATAAGTACCCGGTTTTAGTTTTGAATAGGTAAGATTGCCGGCCCCAATTACAGAGCCGTCCAGTTTCAGCCGGGCACCATCCACATTAGCCGCCAGGGTTATTTTGGCGTATTTGGATGTTCTGGAGGAAGCCGGAGCGGAAGACGAGACTGATGGTTGGTTGCCGGAGGAAGCGGTTTTGGTACCCGGAGGGGGTGTCACCGGGCGCACCGGTTCTTTTGAAATATTGCTGATTTGACCGTCCTGGTTTTGAGACGGAGTTGTTTTTTCAGTCGTCAGATATTCTTTTTGCGGTTCCAGCATAAGAGTGGTGATGTCATCGTTGAAAATGGTTGTGGATGCAACACCCACTACGTTTCCCTCGATTACATATTCCACCTTATAAGTGCCGGCTGGCAGGAGCTCAGTTTGGAAAAATCCCTGGGGATTGGTTTTATAGACTTTATTCAATTCCGGCAATCTGATAACCGCCTGTTGCAGGTACGGTTGATCATATTCGTCGAAAGCCATGCCGATAAGACGCCCCTGGCCACTGCTGGTATCACGAATGAACTGAGCGCCGATTAAAACCAGAATTAAAATAAAAATCGGTACGGCAATGCCTATCATAACCTTTGGATTCAGTTTCTTCTCTTTAAGAACATACAGGCGGTCATTAATCGACATTTCATCGTTTTCATGAAGTTGCTGGTCGCCCTTGAGTTGTATGAAATTACGATAATATAACGCCAACCCGCGGGACCGTTTAGCCATAACTGGTTTTGGCAGGTCGGTATCAGTGACCTCCGGCAAATCCGGTGTTATTTTTTTGGCGGCTTTCCGGGGCGGGATAATCGGAGTATTGCCGAACGGCTGATTTACATTCTCGATTTTACTGATCAAATCCTGTTTTTCCTGGTCACTCAGGTAGGTTGATTCTTTTGCGACCGGTTCTTCTTGGGGGTATGTTGAAGGTTCATGTGAAGGCGGGGCTTCGTTCACGGTATTATTTCCCTGAGTATGATAATCGTAACCGTTGAGGTGTTCCGGTTCGGGGACGTGGTTATTATCATAATCGGATACCGGCGGAGGTGGTGGAGCACTCTCACCGATAGGAGACTGATCAAGGTTGGGATTCAGGTCCGTCTTCATATCAGGGATTGTTGACCGGGCTTCGTTTTCCATCAAATCAGCAGTTGATTGTAAGCCCAGTTCGTCATCTTTGTCGGATGACGACAGTTTGATTCCACCGACAAGCTCGGGACTTTCTTCATGAGCTTCCGTGACCACAAATTCCAAATCATCATCTTCGCTGACCGGGGATGTTTTTTCGTTTTGAGGAGATGTTAAGGTGATATTTTGAAATGTATAGCCACACTGGTCACAAAATTTGGCCTCGGCGTTGAGAATTACGCTTTGACAATTGGGACACTTATTCAATCTTATACTTCCTTTTTAATTCATTAAATCATTTATAGTTAATATCGTCAGAAAGGGTCATTTCTTTAAAATTTTCGGGAAAAAATTACCTAATCTTTTATAAATAAAGGCTTGACACTTAACCGACTAAAAATTATAATCTTAACCTATGTTTTTTATTTGAAAGAATATTGTTTCCTGTATTCCTATAGGAGGAAAAGATAAATGCCAAGGCGTAATAACCGATTGATTTTCTTAGTAATAACTCTTATTAGCCTTACCCTGTATTGGAGTTGTTCTCAACCTGGAGATGTTCTTTTACAGAAAAGTACCACTGTTATTTCCTTAACATCGGAGCGGTTACCCACTCCACCGGACGGTATGGTATATGAACTCTGGGTTTCCCGGATTGAAAATGTCTCAACTTCAATAGCTGCATCCAATGTCATATCCCTGGGTCGATTTTCATATAATAATACTACTAAGAAGTATATCAATGAAAACGGTGAGGAAATAGCCAACCGTTTCGTTCTCAACGATGACATATTCAAGTATGTAAAAATGTTCGTCTCGGTGGAAACTATTGATGATGACGAACCGGATCGTCCGGGGCCTATTATGTTGATTGACGATATCACCAATCCTGAAGATAATCCTATTTACCTTATTTTCCCTGATAGCGATTCTTTGCATGGAGCCACAGTGACTTTCAATAAGGAGACGGTTTCGGACGGTAATCGTAGTAACGACGGCCAGGGTATCTGGTTCTGCCATTATCAAACAGGCCGTGACTCTATTAGAGACACTCTCTCATTGAATATTAATTTTCAAGCCCAAACTGTAGATACCCCCGTTTATAATGCACCCTGCAGTGTAATAAGCATGACTGTCGATACCATACCGGTGGTGTACGGTCCGGATACAATAGCCTATGCGGCGAATCCCAGACATATAAGAGTTGAAGTTGAATATGCCTACTGTACTGACACGGTTCCTCCCTTTACCAGTTATAAACTAATT
Source organism: uncultured Ignavibacteriales bacterium (assembly GCA_964618515.1). Lineage (GTDB taxonomy): Bacteria > Zixibacteria > MSB-5A5 > GN15 > FEB-12 > JAFGNW01. Next base: position 7,062 of record CAZUAS010000113.1, read on the forward strand.
ATGAATGAAGTCGCGGTAGATAATGTAATCGATGTGGATATCTTTACTCAATTTGATTTCAATTTGCCCGATTATACGCCCTACGGCTGGATATATAAAGGCTGGATAGTCAGCAAAGCGGTACCGACCTCGGCTATCGGCGAAATTACCCCGCCGGTCTGGCCTTATCATACCCTGCATTACAATCACATACCAGGCTATACGGGCGGTTTATTGACCACCGGTACATTCAGCCGGATAGATTCCCTTGACAACGGAAATCCCTACACTCTGGCTGGCCAGAAAGTACCCCGTTTCCCCGGTGAGGATTTTCTTGATGCAACCGCTTTAATGGATTCCCTTGGTTTATCAACTCCGCCTAACCTTCATTCTGATTCCGGGACGGTTTTCATTTCGTTAGAGCCTGTAAATTTCGTTACCGACACCACCAATTTTCCTCTTTTTGTGATGATTAAACCGATCGAGCCGGAGGCGGTTAATCAGATTATGTTCAACCGGACATCCACTTTGGCCGGTGACCTTTACTGGTTCCCTCAAATTACGGTGAATATAATTGAACGGTACTAATCTAAATTTTTAATAAATGAAGCCGGTATTGAGTTAGTACCGGCTTTTTATTATAAAAAACATCTTCTTTTACGTAGAATTTACTGCAAGAATAAATCGATTCTGGGTATGCGGCCAAACCGGAAATCATAAATTATTTTTTTAAAATTTGCAAGATGATGCATGGTTAAGAGAATTAACCTTCAGTCCGGGTAATGACTGTGATATTGTCAGATTAGCTGATATTATTCTTATTGCGTTTTATAATGTTATAGATTATGTTTAAAGTGATGATTTAATGTGATTATCATGATCACGGGCATGATAATTGCTATTTAATATTTGGCATTATAATTTTCCTCCCTAAAGTTAAGGGAGTGGTGAGTGCTGGTTTACCAGCCACCTGACGTTAGAGTCGGGCATCCCCCCTCCACCACTCCCTATTTTTTTGTTCAATAATTACTCTCCTTAA
>CAZUAS010000114.1:0-8046 GCA_964618515.1 uncultured Ignavibacteriales bacterium
TACACCCTATCCTACACTCTTTCCCTACACGACGCTCTTCCGATCTGGCCTGATAACCTGAGCCGGTTCCTATCTCCAGAACTTTTTCGTTACCTTTCAATTTCAGAAGGTCCGTCATCAGGGCAACGATATATGGCTGGGAGATAGTCTGGTCCTCGCCGATAGGCAGAGGATAGTCGTTGTAGGCTTCGGTACGGTATTTCTCCGGAACAAACAGGTGGCGTTCGACTTTTAGCAGAGCATCCAGAAGACGACGGTCATCGATACCGCGAGCCTGAATCTGGTCGGCGACCATTTGCCGGCGGGCTTTGGTATAGTCAAAATTCCGGTCCTCGGTAGCCGAACAGGAGCAGCCGCCTGTCGAAATAAGACAAAGGCTGAAAAAAACGATAAAGGCTGTGAGATTTCCGGATTTCATGAGATCCTCTTTCTTATTAAATATATATAATTACTTATCAAAATATACAATGATTAAAAATTATTTGTATTTTAATTAATCTTTTACATGTGGATTTATAGAAGAAACTACCGGATGCGAGCTGTTCAGGACAGAGATTAAATATGAACGGAAATTTCAAGTCCGATGATGAATTTTTATATTGAATTAAATCCGGTCTCCTTTTAAAATAAACATACTGGTTTAACATTTATGATTAAACCAGTCGGGACGAGTTAAAAAAGATAATACTTACCATTTTAAGAAGGAGAGATAGAGATGGCAGAAAAAGGAAAAAAAGACAAGGGGCAACGCGAAAAAAAGAAAAAGCCTTTAATCGATCCCAAGGAAAGGAAAAGACTTAAAAAAGAAAAAAAGAATAAATAGGTTTTCTTAAGGCTTCACACCGTTTTCACTCCGGGTGAAAGGGTACTATAGAAGTGATGTATTTACAGGGTCGAATCAAAGTTGGTTCGGCCTTTTTTTAGCTTAAATTTAGCGATCTTTCTGACTGAAATATTATTTTGTCGATGTCGATTTGTTTTGATGCCTGGTTGTGTTTTCGGGCAAGGCGAGCATGCGCTCGAGTTCTTCTTTGATGCCTTCTTTATCAAGTTTACGGACGGTTATTACGGCGCGGGCCTGGCGGGTTTTCTTCTCGGCGACAAAATGATGGTCGGCCAGGCGGGCGATCTGGTGAAGGTGAGTGATGACGATAAGCTGGCAGTCTTCGGAAATCTTTTTAAGTTTGCCTGCAACCTCATGAGCCGTCTGGCCGCCGATTCCGGCGTCAACTTCATCAAAAACCAGAAGCGGGTGCAGAAGCTTCTTGTTCTTCTTTTCCGCGGCTTTTAAAGCCAGAAGAACCCGGGAGATTTCTCCTCCCGATGCGGTTTTGACCAGCGATTTGAGCGGTTCACCGGGGTTGGCGGAGAACATGAAGCGCCCCGTTTCCAGACCGTGGGCAAAGGGACGAACCGTTTTGCCCTTATAAGGAATACCCTCGTCGTCGTTCTGATAAATAAAAGTGAATTTGAAACCACCGTTTTCAATGGCCAATTCGGTAAGTTCTCGGGTTACCAGTTTGGCAAGGTAGTCGGCGGTCTTATGACGGGCATCGGTCAAAGCCAGGGCTTGGCGGGTGTATTCTTCCCGGAGAAGTTTATTTTCTTCCTCCAGTTTGGCAATCAGGACATCAACATCGGGGTGTTCCTGGAGTTGCCGGTTGATTTCGGCCAGGGTTTGCAAAACGGCAGTCTCCGAACCGCCGTATTTTTTCTTGAGTTTGTAGATTTCCTCCAGGCGGAGATTTATCTCGTCCAGCCGTTCGGGGTCGTTTGGAACGGAAGCACCGTATTGTTCTACTGCCCGTCTGATATCTTCTAACTGGTAATCTATCTCGGTAATGTCGGCAACCATTTTTTCGAGCGTTTTATCAATCCGGGACATCTCTTCAAGGTGCCGGCGAGCCTGGCGAAGGTTATTAATGACGGAGATTTCCTCGCCATCGATAATTTCCCGGATGGTATTGGCGGCGGTTATCAGTTCCTGGGCGGAGTCAAGGATTTTTTTCTCGGCGACAAGTTCCTCTTCTTCGCCGGGTCGAAGGGCGGCTTTTTCGATTTCTTCTTTCTGGAAAAGGAAAAGTTCTCTTTCGCCGGTTAATTGTTCTTGGCGCTTGATGACTTTTTTTAGCTCGTTCGAAGTATTTTCCCAGGTTCTGAAAACTTCGGAGAGGGTTTCCCGCTGGATTTCCAGGGAGCCGAAATAATCCAGGAACAACAGGTGGTTGTCCTCGTTCATCAGCATCTGGTTGGCGTGCTGACCGATGATTTCGGCGATAGGGGAGGTAAGTTCTTTAAGTCGGGTAAGCGTTGATAGGTCGTTCTGGATGCGGATACGGGAATTTCCGTCTTTGGAGATTTCACGCTTTATGGTCAAAAGGTTGCCGTCGGAGAAGTAAACGCTGAAATCTCTTTTGTATCGAGTAGGCAGGGAGCTGATGTCAAAGACGGCTTCGATTTCCGCACTGTCGGCGCCATGCCGGATATAGTCCCGGTCAGCCCTTTCACCGAGGATTAAAGCCAGGGCGTTGACGATAACGGATTTGCCCGCCCCGGTTTCACCGGTAAGGACGGTCAGCCCTGGTTCAAAATAAAGCTCTTCGTCTTCGACCAGAGCGATGTTTTTAATGGTCAGTTTTTTGAGCATTATAATCCATAACTTTTAAGTTCCTCAAGAATGCGGCTAGCCCGGTCATGGTCGCCTTCGGCTTCAGCCTGAGCCAGTTCTTTCTGAAGCCGGGCACGGATTTTTTTCTGTTTTCGTTTCAGCAGCTGTTGCGTGAATTTGCGAGCTTCGACCTCAACCGTAGCCGGCTCCCAGTCCACCGAAGCTATTTCAGTCAAAAGTGATATCGATTCCTCATCGGCGAAATTTTCAATCAGTTTATTGGCACTGACCTGACCTTTTTCTTTATACTGGGTAATCATGGCGGCATAAAGACGGGACAGTTTTTTGGAGTCGAAATCATCGGGTGAAATCTGTTCGAAAATTTCATCGATAGTGCCGGGATTGCTCACCAGCAGCGACAAAAAATCGAACTCGATACGGTTAAGCTGGTCGCGGTTGCCGAAAGCGGAAACACCGGAAGGCAGGGCGCCACCGGTCGGACTTTGGAACAAGCGAATATCGACTGCCAGAGCCTGGGCTGCTTCATCATAAAAAAGTGAACGGCGGGTCGGGTCGGCGATCTTATCGCCCAGCGCCTTCATCTCCTTAACGAGTTTTTCGCGCGCGATAATCCCGGCTTTAGGCAGGTCGATACTTTTTACCCGGAAAGGAATGAAACCCAAAGCGTTGGCCTGGAGTTCCTCGATTTTGTCCCGACCGTATTTATGCGCGACCGAATCGGGGTCTTCACCGGGTGGGGTAATGACGACTTTCACTTCCAGCCCGGCGTCATACAGGGAATCGACCGAACGCAGGGCGGCATTCTGGCCGGCGGAATCGGCATCAAAAAAGAGAAAAACTTCCTCTGCAAAACGGGCTAAAAGTCGGGCCTGCTGGATGGTAAAGGCGGTTCCTGAAGAGGCGACAACGTTTTTTATCCCGGCCTGCCAGAGAGAAATAAAATCAAAATACCCTTCCACCACAAATACTTTATTGGTTTCCCGGATATGGTCACGGGCGAAGTTAAGTCCGTAAAGAAGATTGCCTTTGGAGTATAAGGGCGTCTCCGGTGAGTTTACATATTTAGCCGTGTCGGTTTTATTTAGTTGGCGCCCGCCGAACGCAATCGGTTTCTGGCTCAGATTGAAAATGGGGAACATCAGCCGTTGACGGAAACGGTCATAGTAATTTTTTTTGTCTTCGTTGTAAACCGCCAGGCCTGCTTTTAGAAGGTCGTCGGCCGTAAGGTCTTTTTTCGCAGCATATTTTATTAAGCCATCCCATTCCTCACCCGACAGACCCAGCTTGAAAAATTTGATATTCTCAAGCTGAATACCCCGTTTCTGCTTCAGGTAATTTTCAAGGACTTGTTGATAGCGGTTCTGGAACAAAAGGTTATGAAAATAATCCAGGGCGACCTGGTGGGCGTAGTTCAGTTTTTCCAGTTGTTCTCTTTTAACGTCGGTTCCAGTTTCACGGATAACGATATTAGCTCTTCGGGCTAGATACCGCACGGCTTCGATAAAGGACATTTTTTCATGTTCCATCAGGAAGGTGAAGATATTACCACCCTTGCCGCACCCGAAACAATGGTAAATCTGTTTAGTAGTGGAAATTTTAAAAGACGGGGTTTTCTCAGTATGAAAAGGGCAGAGAGCTTCATAATTTTTCCCCTTTCGTTTGAGCCGGATGAATTCCCCGATTACCTGGGCGATATCGGTTACCTGTCGAATCTGCTCTATGGTTTCCTGGGGTATCATTCTTTCAGTTTGACCACCGTTACCCCGGCGCCGCCTTCATTCCAGTTTCCCAGGCGGAGTGATTCCACGTCGGGGTGTTGTTTCAAGTATTCGGTTAAACTTTTGCGAAGGGCGCCGGTGCCTTTGCCATGGATTACGTAAATCTGTGTGAGGTTGGCCAACACCGCCCGGTCAAGGAATTTACCCAGACTCTCCATGGCTTCCTCGGCCGTCATGCCGCGTAAATGTATCTCCGGGGACATGGTTGTTTCCGCCGTTATTTTAGCCGCACTTTTTAAGGATGGCGTTTTGTCGGAGGAGGCGAGTTTTTCAAGATTTCGAAGTTCGGCGACGGTGGTGACATTGCCTATCTTTATCCGGGCTTTGTTTTTGTCGATGAGTTCTTCAATCTCGCCTTCGCTGTTCAACGAGATGATCCTGACTCGGTCGCCTTTGTTAAAAGAGGTCTGGTCGATTTTCTTTTTTTGGTCATCGAGCCGGGCGGTTAATTTATTTATCTGGTTCCGGGCATTCTGGATGTTGCGATGAAAAGCCTTGGTCGATTTTTTATCAGCCTGGGTTTTACGGATATCACTGACCAGGCGCTCCGTTTCGGAACGGGTGTGAGTTATGAAATTTTCAATTTCCGCCAGAGCTTCCTTTTTGTTTTTTTCCAGTTCAGCCTGAAGTTTTTCCGTTTGTGCCCGGTAATATTCTTCGAGTTGACGGGCTTTTTCAAGGCGGTTGGTAAGTTCCGCCCGGTCATCACGGACTTTTGCCAGTTCGGTTTCCAGCGAAGAGATAAGTTCCGTCAGGGAACGCTCGCTTTTACCCAGAAGTTTGGCGGCATGGTTGCCGATTGAACCCGGAAGGCCAAGGCGGGTGGCGATTTCAACCGCATAGGATGAACCCGGAATACCCAGCTGGAGACGATATGTCGGTGTCAGGGTTTCCCGGTCGAATTCGAGGGAAGCGTTCTCGATTTCCTGGTTATCAAGGGGCAGAGTTTTAAGCTGTGAGTAGTGCGTGGTGACCACCAGGCGGGCTTTTTTATCCAGAAGATAAAGAATTATGGCTTCGGCCAGGGCGGCACCTTCTTTGGGGTCGGTCCCGGCACCGATTTCATCAAATAAAATTAGGGTATCCTCACCAACATCTTCCATCGAACGCACGATGTTTCTCATGTGCGATGAAAAGGTCGAAAGGGAAAGTTCTATAGACTGTTCATCACCTATATCGGCGTATATTTTATGAAAGATACCAATTTCCGTTTTTTCATCAGCCGGAATCGGCAGTCCGGACTGAGCCATCAGGACCATCAAGCCGATGGTTTTTAAAGCGATGGTCTTGCCGCCGGTATTGGGACCGGTGATTAAAACCGCCTGGCGGGAATCAGCCCCGATAGCAATGTCTATGGGGATAACCTGGTTGATATCGTTAAATTGAGCTATTAACAGGGGATGACGAGCATTTTTCATATTAAATCGTGAGAGACCATCAATAACCGGCCGGTGGGCGCTTATTTTTCGGGCGAATTGGGCGGCGGCATAGAAGGCATCGAGTTTACCGATAAGTTGTGTATTTTCCAGCAGGGCGTTGGCTCGTTTGCCGATTTCAGCTGTTAACGCCCGCAAGATACGGTCCATTTCCACCCGCTCTTCCTGTAAGAGCATATTGAGTTTGTTATTGAGCTCGACAGTTTCCTGAGGTTCCACATACACGGTGGCACCACTCTGAGAGCGGTCGTGTAAAATACCGAACTCGCTTTTATACTGGTTGGCCAGAAGAGGAATGACATAGCGGCCGTTACGCTGAGTGATAATATCATCCTGCCAGCCGGAATGTTTCGGTTGATGGGAAAGGATACTTTGCAGCCGAGCCAGGATTTTACTTTTACCAGTGCTTATTTCCATCCGGATATGCTTGAGTTTCGGAGAGGCGCTGTCTCGGATGTTGCCATCTTCATCAATAGTGTGCCTGATTTCCTTTTTTATTTCGGGGAAAGCCCGTATCTGGCTGAGGTATTCGTCGATTGCGGGAAATTTACTCCGGCCCTCTTTGTCGTAATTACTCAGGTCGATGGAAACTTCAATCAGTTCCAGGATTGTAAGAATACTCTCCGGTTGCAGGTGCACGCCTTCAATTTGTGATTTCTCAAGCAGGTCGCGGCAGTTTTCCATCCGACTCAAAGGGAAAGCCGAACCGAAATTGATAATATCCTTCATCTGGTCAATTTCAGCCTGGCGCCTGTCAATCCGGGTTTTATCGAAAAGAGGGATAAACTGGTAAACTTCCTCCTGGCCGTAGGGGGTGATACAATTCCCGGCAATCAATTTGATTATCTTGGGGAATTCCAGTTTTTCTATGGTGTGCTGGTCAATCATAATGATAACGTCATAAAAATAAAAAACCGGCTTGCAGCCGGTTTTAATATATACATTTCACGACAAAATTAAAAACAAATTAACTTTCATCCGAGGAAATATTAAAAAAGAGGTCAAACTGGCGCATGACCCGGAAAACCTCCGCCCGTTCTTCGGACATGTCGGTGTCACTACTGCTGGTGGCAGGTGTATCCAGCAGAGTGTTTTCTATCTTGGTGATGAATTTGGGATTCTTCGGGTGAGCAAACGAAGTCCCTTCATATAACAGCGGTACCGTCTTGGCAACGGTGGCACCTAAAAATGAAGCCTCAAAGGCGGTATAGAATGAGTTCGGCATGGGTAACAGGAAAACCAGCAGGGTCAATAAGCCGATCGCCAGCCAGCCCCGCAAAAAGCCTATTAGGGCTCCGCCCATCTGGTCACGGCGACCACTATCTTTGACGGTGGCTACCTTATAAAAGAGAATACCCAGCAGTTTGAAAAGGGCGTAAGAGAAGGCAATAAGAATCATGAAAGAAAGAAAAGCGGAAATAAGGGGTGAACCGCCCAGCTGATTATAAACCCAGACCGCAAAGTTGTCAATGTAATTAACCGAGATGACAATAGCTACCGCAAAAACCAAAAAAGCCATCAATTCCCTGATAAGACCTTTTTTCGAGCCGATTATTACTGAAATCAACAAAAGAACTAAGAGTACGGCATCTATCCAGTTCATAATATACTCCCTATAAAGGGTTAAGTTTTTTAAAAATATAGGAAGTTTTTAAATTATTTGGCAAGTAATTCTGAGACTATTTTATTAACTAATTTACCGTCGGCTTTACCTTTAACCTGGGGCATAAGGATTTTCATAACCAGTCCCATCTTTTGGGGTGAGTCCACCCCCGATTGGGTAATAGCCGCAGTAATCAATTGTCTCAGTTCATCTTCACTTAGTTGTTGGGGAAGAAAAGAAGTAATGATGTCAAGCTCGAATTGCTCTTTCTGAACCAGGTCGCTACGCCTGCCCTTTTCATATTGTTCTATGGATTCTCTTCTTTTTTTGGCGCAACTGCTTAAAACTTCGATAGCTTGATGGTCAGTCAGAGGTTCTTTTTGTTCAATCTGGCGATACTTGAGGTCAGATTTAAGGCCCCGAAGAGTTGTCAGGCGGTCTTTCTCGCCTGCTTTCAGGGCCTCTTTAATTTGTTTATCTATGTCTTCAAGAATAGACATTAATAATTATTTTCCATTAACTTGGCACGCCGGGGCTTGCGCCGGGCCGCCGCTAATTTCCTTTTTTTCGTCTCGGATGGTTTTTCTAAATGCTGATGCT
>CAZUAS010000115.1:0-7443 GCA_964618515.1 uncultured Ignavibacteriales bacterium
TGCCGTCCGGAGAACCATCGACATTGGCAGCCTGCATATAGAAAGGAGGGTCGCCTTCCAGATAGAGATAGCTGATGATGTAAGTTATATCGGCGATATCCGGCAGGTCACCGCTGTTGTCAGCATCGCCGCAAAGGTAGCGTAAACAGCGACAGGCACGGACACTGACGGCATCGATGGCCGCTTCAACCACCGAACCATCGCCCAGGTCGGAAACCTCGAAACGTAATTTCATGTTATCCGAAGGTGTGATAAAATCACTGATAACGAACGAATGAGAAAACCACCCCCCGGAAGCCTGCTGTTCCGGACCGATGATTTCGACCGGCATCCAGTTTAAACCGTTATCGCTGGAAATCAACACCCGCATGGTATCTTCGTTAGGAGCGTGGCTGTAATCATTGGCATACCATCGGGCGTAATAAATTTCATAATCGTCATCGGCCGCGGCAAAGGTCGGTGAAGTGAGAATGGTGGTCCCGCCGTCAACGTCGTTATCGCCGGGACTGTTGCCGGTTAAATAACATCGCCCGGAACCGTCGAAATCGCTGACCGGGTCGGTGCGATATCCCCCTCCGTAAGGAATACCGCGGAACCACTGCCCTGAGGTGACGTTGCCGCTGATATTCCAGCCTTTGTCGGTTTCAAAATTATCATAGAAAGCGATTTTCGTCTCTGTGACCGGCCGGGCGATATGAGGGTTAACCGTATCCGGCATGTAAACAACGCCGGTAGAGCTTTCTTCGACACTGAAAAAGAACCGGATGGTGCTGTCACACTCAAGGGCAGGCAGAACAGTTTCATAGAGACCGGTACTTATTTCCGTCATGGTGACGGCAACATAGGGTTGGTCATTGATGGAATAATACAGTTTTTCAGTGCCGGGAACAATCGTTCCGCCCAATATGCCGTTTATGGATATTTTCAGTATCTTCTCGTCATTGCGATTAAGAAGCGAGGGAATACCTTCAGGATAGCTGAAAAGCAATTTCGGTGATGGGGTATAAACACCCACCGCTTTCCAGGCTTGAATGACCTGCTCGGCCCACTGCCCGGAGGGGTCAAGGTCGCAGGCCGCAGAAATAGTTCCCAGGGCGGCGTTTTTGAAATCGCTACCCGACACCCAGTAATAAACATTGGCACGATAAGCAATCTGTACAGCGTTTTCAACTCCCAGGCCGCTTACCGTAATCCCGTGATGAAGGCCGCCTTCGGCAAGCAGGTAAAACCATTTATTGCCGACGCCGCTGTTACTGTGAACGCCGCAGTAATCATTGGTTTGCGAGGGTAAGCAGCCTTCGGTTTCATGCCAGTACGGGTCACTTAAACCGTAGAAATCGGGGTCATAGTAATTATGCGGTTCAGCCATATCCCGCGAGGCGGCGCCGTTGGTGTAGCTGTTTTCACCCAGCAGCCAGTCGGGTACATCAAGACTGTCGTGAGCCCATTCAAACGCCGCTCCCATAATATCCGAGAAGGATTCGTTAAGAGCGCCGGACTCCTTGAAATAGGCCAGTTGTGAAGAATAATCGGTTATGGCATGCGCCCATTCATGGGCAATTACCTCCGGACAGCCGGCCAAGGAGCGTCGGTCAAGTGATGGTCGCCAGATAACGATACGCAAGCCGTCCCAGTAGGCGTTGTTGTAACCTTCGCCGCTGTAACCGACAATACATGTAAGAGAAGTTCCCTCGTTATCGTAACTGTTGCGGTTAAACTCCCGTAACCACCAGTCATACATCGCCCCGGTAAAAACATGGGCGTCCACGGCCGCCGCCTGATAAGCGCTGTCCCAGACATTGTCAGTATCGCCGGCGACTGTCCCTGGCAACGACAGGTCAGCCTGATAAGTGATGATATAATTGCTGTCGGGCATCTGCCCGTCATAACCGCGCGGATTGTTGCTTATACGACGGGTGGAATCAATCATCTCAAAAAGGCTGCCGTTGAAATTGGTTTCGATGGTGTTGCGAACCGTGCCGATAACACCAATCCCTGTACCAACATCATTTACCGGTTGTAAACGGTCCAGACAAAAAACCACCCGCCCCCGATGAGCGTCGATATAGTATTCCCAACGACTCTGGGGAAATGCACTTTTTATCATCATCCGCCAGCAAAGATAATAATCGTTATTCCAGGGGAAAACCACCAGCTCTGAATCACTGACTTCATACTGTGACGCTTCATTATCCTGATTTAAAATGGCAATGGTTTTAGCCTCATTAAAAGACAGGCCGGGACGGGGGTCTGTTTCAATAGACGGATAATAGTTCCCGTTGACGGTTTGAATAATATTTTCAGGATTGAAATGCACAACCATATCGCCGCCCGCCACCCGGATATGCCGATAATATTGTTGCAGACGTACATGCTTCATTCCCAGCATATCGGTATCGGTTCGTTTAAGTTTCAACTCCTCGGAGGGAGCGGTCATTCGATAGAGAGTTTTGTTAAGGTCGAAATAATTTATCGCGGCTTCGATTTCCTTCCCTTGGTCGACCGGGCGGGACAAAATGCCCGAAATAAAGGTGGGGATTTTAAAGTTGTTTTCCTGGTAAAGGTCAATTCTGGTCTTCTCGGCGGCAAGGTTAATGACCACTTCTTTTAAGTTATCTGAGATGCCGTCACTGCAGATGAATAATATCGACAAACCCACAAGGGCAATTATAATATACTTTGCCATAGTTAAGAAATCTCAAGGCAATAACTAATACCTTAAAGAGGTACAAATGTTTTTTTCAGGTTTCGAAAGCCCGACCTTTATTTATAAGTTATTATAATATAATGAATTATAATATGGTGTCAATTGTTTTCAGGCGAAACCTTATGGCTTTTTGTTAAGTTATCGGCTTTTTAACGGGTTAGCGTTATTCTTTCTGAGCAATAATAATCATCCGCCAGGCGTCACTGGTCAGTTTTTGAGAATCCCAGCCGCCAAATATTTTTACCACTTTAAGGTCAGCCTGCTCTAATATTAGTTTTATCTCGCTGGGATTATATAACCTGATACTTAATTTAAAATCTTTTCTATGGCCGTTTCTAATTATCGTCCGCCGGTTATGGATATATCCGGTCGTGGGATTGAAACTGTTACGGTCGAGCATGAGGTCTTCGCCTTTATCCGTAATGATATGGGGACGAAAATTTTTCAAAAGATTGTCGCGGTTTATGGTATCTAGGCACACCAGCCCGCCGGGTTTTAAAGAACGGCTGATATTCCGCAATACCTTGAAGTTGTCTTCGTCGGTGAAATAACCTATCGCCGTGAACATGAACAGCACTCGGTCGAATTCATCATGAAAAGAAATTTGACGCATGTCCTTTTGAATATAGGTAACTTTAAGGTTCATAACGGCGGCATCTCGCCGGGCGATTTCAAGGAAGCCCGAAGTAAGGTCCACGCCGGTGACCTCATGGCCGAGTTGGGCGAGGCGATTAGAATGACGACCATGACCGCAGGCCAGGTCAAGTATCCGGAGAGGTCGGTTCAACTCCAGTTCCCGGACCAGGAATTGCACCTGTTTTTGGTTAATTTCCTCAGTCAGATAATCTTCATAAAAGTATAAATAATCATCGACATTAAAAACTTCTTCGAAATCGAAGGCGTATTGGTTTTCTTCTTGAGGTGTCATATACAACCTCCTGTAAGACAGTTAAGAAAATCACTGCAAGGTACAACCGAACCACCATACATGATTAAGTTAATCTCTTTTTATTTCTGAAATTATGCCTTTATTAATTTCCGGGACGACATCATAATAGTTCATTTGCATTAAATGTTCAAGGTCTTTCCGGGCATTGTTTTGTAAAAGCCAGCGGCCGCTGTAGCTTTCAAATAGCAGGTCGGTCATGATATTTTTGACAGCTTCATAAGCTCTTTCACACAGCCGGGCGTCGGGGTCTTTGTGGTAACTCATATATGATATGATGGCTCCGCTACCCAGGTAATCTTCAACGGCAAAGACCCGTTCCGAGGAATCTCTGATATAATATATGAGGCCGTCTTTTTCAACCGCCCGTTCTTCGCCGGCCGCTATTACTGTTATGTCCCGATCGGTTTCCTCCGCGGCTTTTTGAGCTTGTCGGGCGACGCCGGCGGCATTGAGGAAGCAACCGACATAACCGCTGTCGTCGTTTTTTAACATGGCGGCACAGGTGGCTCCATTCGGGGAGGGTAGGACTACCTTTTTATTTCCCCGGTGGGTGTTCTCAAGGTAACTTAAGGGGGACAGGGAATATCGCGCTTCGCCGGCTTTACCCGCCAGTTCCGCACCGGTTTTATCCGCCAGGCGCCGGCCTTTTTCAAGGTCGGGCACCGGGTAAACCGTAAAATCGTTGGCAACCGCTGTAACCACTGCAGAACTGAAACGAATAACATCGACAATGATGACCAGATGCTTTTTTTTAAGGGCATACTTAACACCCTTTACTCCCCAGTCGTGATGGACGCAAATCATGACTTTTATCTGCCTTGCCAGGTGGCTCTCAGTTTCTCTTTAGGGCGACTATAACGATATGACTGCCGCATAGTACTGTTCTCGAAAGGTAGTGCCGGTAGATTTCACGGTAGTTTTCTTCACCCGGTTTACTTTTAAAATGCTTTTAGATGAAAAAGTATCAAATTATTATGCTCCATGAAGATATTTCCCTGGTCACTTCGGACAGGCTTTGGTGTCTTCCTGCACTGATTAAATCCTTATTGTTTGTAAGGTCTTCGAAAACAGTTTTCTGATTTATCCGGTTTATTAAAAATTAAGTAATAAAGGTAAGTGTAAATTGCTTATCAGTCAATAAACTAAATAACGGGCTTTAAAACAGGATGTTTTTTAAGGAACTGAGGTTCTTTGTGGTTCTTTATAGCCGTCGGGGTAAAAATAACTTCGTTTTTGTCGAAACATATCAGGAGGGCTTTAAGATAAGAATATTCGGAAAGGGCATACATGGTTTCCCGTTTCAAAATTCTATTTGCACTGGTTATTTTCATGATTTTGGGCGGGACAACATTTGTTTACGGGGAGGATTTACCCGGTAACGGTCAGACCGGGGACAGCCTGAAAAAGGCGACAGAGAATCTCTATTCCCAGGGAGAAACATTGTACAATGAAGGCAAGATCATCCAGGCGTTAGGCTTCTGGGAAAAAGTTGAAAAGATATCTCCCGATTATCGTGATGTCCGCAAAAAACTGGTCGAGGCTTATAAATTTGCCGGTATTGAGAAATATAATCAAAATTATCAGGCGGAAGCTATTATCTTATGGGAAAAAGCCATCCAGCTCGACCCGAAAAACGACGAAATTATTGGATATATCCGGCGAGGTCATGGTGAGATTTACAAATTGGGGGAATTAACCTCAGACTCGCTGGCTGTTTCTTCTGCGGTTACTTCGGTAACCCCGCCTGTCGATACGACAAACCAGATTAAAATCCCGCCGCCTGAAACAAAACCAAACGTATCTTCAAAAAGCAAGGAGCCCATTAACCGCCCGGATCAAACCCTGGCCGACAGCTTAAAGCTGATTCAACTGAACCTTCAGGAATTAACGGCCCGGGTAAGCGCTTTACAGCAAGATAAGTCAAAGAATAGACCTGTCATTAACGGTTTTGTCAAGACCAGTGAAAATAATAACCACAACCTTCAGCGGACAAATTTTAACCTGGATGAAATGGAACTTGATATCAACCATGAAATCTCATCCCGTGCAAGCGTTCACACCGATATTGAATTTACCCTTGACAGTCTGGATAATTTCAAGGCAGATATTGAGCAGGGTTTTATATCCGCTCGTTTCGGCCAGGCTAACCGGTGGCGGGTGGATTTGGGTAAATTTGTCGGACCCGCAGGTCTTGAAGCCAGGGATGCCCCCCGGATGAACCTGTATTCCCAAGGCCTGGTCTCTGTATTCGGCATACCACAGGAAGTTATCGGTATCATGGTTTCCCGGCAATTTTCCCGGTATTTAAGCTGGTCGCTCTGGGTGGTTAACGGCTGGGATATCAATAGCGACAATAATAAGGACAAAACCTTCGGTACCCGAATCTCCATAGTGTCTTTAAAAGCCATAAAATGTAATATTAATGTTATCTCCGGACCTGAGAACGATGATAATAACTCCCGACGAAGGTCGGTTTTTGATTGTGACCTTGCTCTTCAGCTTGATGATAGGTGGTATCTGGGCGGAGAGGTTAACTTTGGTCTTGAAACAAAGGCTCTGGAGAATAACGTCCAGGCCGACTGGTTAGGGATTTTACTTTTAAGTTACTGGGAAATGTCCGACCGGGTTAAGCTGGCAGCCCGTTTTGACCTGTTTGAGGACCACGACGGACTTCGAACCGGTTTCATTCAAAACCTGAAATCCCTGTCACTGGCCCCGTCTTTCCGACTGGTTGATAACTTGCGGGGTCTTATCGAAATTCGTTATGATTTTTCCGACCAGGATGTCTTTTTGAAAGCCAATGGCGTAAAAAGTGATGATTTAATTACTTCAGCGTTGGAACTTACTTACAGTTTTTAAAGAAAGAACGGAAGTGATAAGCGACATCCTTCCGTTTAATCCTCACAGTATTATTTTTTGAGAGCGGCTTTGCCAACCCCGGTTTCAATAATTATTTCCGGTTTGTCACTTCCCAGGGTAAAGGACTTGCGGATATAATTCTGGCGATATCTTTTGAATTTCTCTTCATGGTCAAAGGCAAAAGGAGAACTGATATGGCCATGTCTGTAAAGGGCGATAAACTCGAAATGACCGCGGGCGGGGTTGCCGCTGTAATCGAGCGTTACCCTTCCGGCGGCTGACGATAGGTTCAGGTCGAATTCAGCTGATTCGGCCAGCTGGACATAGACATTGCCGGAAGCTGATTCGAAAAAGCCGGCCTGGTCGATGAAAGTGTTCAGGGCTTCGATATTGCCGGAAGCCACTTCCAGAGCGAATTCACCTTTGCAGTTGTCGGTACGAATATCACCGGATGCTGATTCTATATCCAATGTGCCGGAACAACCGCTTGCGTCGACATCCCCGGAAGCGGTTTCTATTTTAAAAGTCCCCCGGCAGTTATCGAGCCTGATGTTTCCCGAAGCCGATTCCACCCTGAGCTCGCCATTATAATCTGATAATACGATATCGCCGGAAGCCGTTTCAACAGTAACACGACCGGTCAGGCCGGTAGCTTCAAAAGCGCCCGAAGCCGAAAAAAAGTAGATTTTAGTTTCCGGTGGTACAGTCAGAGTCCAGGTGGCTCTGCCGCTGTTAGAGCCGTCTATTTCTTCACCCAGATAAAGGTTATCACCTTTATCGCTAAAGAACGGCTTGTATGAGTCACGGGGGGAAAAGGAATAAACCAGATGAACTTCGATGCTATTACTCTGACCGGACCGGATAATACCATCGCCGCAAACCGTGGTTATCCGCACGGTTTTTTTAGCTTCGAAGGTTTTACTTATTT
>CAZUAS010000115.1:7453-7939 GCA_964618515.1 uncultured Ignavibacteriales bacterium
GAGTTCAGACGTGTGCTCTTCCGATCTTGTCGGCAATAGGGCCATAAGGATGATAAAAAAGAAGGAGGTTCTTTTCATTAACATATTTACCTTTTCTATTATAATAATTCGTTTAAAGTCAGTTTAATTTCTTTCAGCTGTCCTTCATGCATGATACCGATTTTATATGTCGTACCGGCTTTCTCTTTGAACATCTCGCGGATGGCAATGATACTTTTGAATTTTTTAACGTCGATATCGTTGATGGTCTTAATGACATCGCCGGCTATTATACCGGCCTTACCAGCCGGAGTGTTTTTCGGGGCACACAGGACTGTTATCTCGTCGTTATCGGAAACAACCAGTTGCAGGCCTGATTTGTCGGTGGGGAAAATCCGGTCAAAATCAGCGCCTTTTTCGATAATCATCCGCTGGTCCTTGTAATCAAGATAAAGAAGATCGGAAGGCGTCGTGTAGGGAAAGAGTGTAGGATAGGGTGTAGGTGTC
>CAZUAS010000116.1:0-7790 GCA_964618515.1 uncultured Ignavibacteriales bacterium
ATTCCCGACGCCAGCTGGTCAAGCGAGCTCCGATTCTGCGCAACAATCGAACCAATCAACGCCAACACTCCTACCGGGGCAAAATATAAAATGATTATCACCAGTTTCATTATAGCCGCATTGAGACCTTCGAAAAAAGCAATCACCGGCCGCCCTTTTTCACCAATAGTGGTTAGAACTCCTCCAAACAGCAAGGAAAAGACAATCAGGGGCAGAACATTCGTTTCCGATGCAGCCTGTATTATATTAGCCGGAATCAATCCCACCAGGACGTCAATAAGAGTTTTTTTCCCGCTCTCGACAACTATCTCCGGAATAAAAGAACCTATACTTCCCACCTCAACACCGGGTCGGATAACATTTACCAACACCAGACCGATCAACACCGATACGCTGGTTGTCGCCAGATAATATAAAATGGTTTTCCAGGTAATCCCGCCCAGTTTGCGAACATCGCCAAGCGAAGTAACACCTACAATCATAGAAGCAACTATCAACGGAATAACCACCATCTTTAGAGCGTTGAGGAAAATCGTACCGATAAATTCAAGGTAAAGAAATAAATCACCCCATAAATATCCTCCCACCGCTCCCAAAACCGCCCCGGCAATCATGCCGGCCAGAATATAATTTCCAGACTTACCCTTCATTACACCTCGTCGTTCATTCTCTTCAATTTACAAAGAATAATAAAAGACAGGGACAGTTCTGACAAAATAAAAACAATTAAAAGACGATTATTATTTAAGGAGCAGCATTTTACGGGTAACGGTCATGCCGCCCCCTCGAAGACGATACAGGTATACTCCGGAAGGCTGAATATCTCCTGAAACAGTATTTACCGGCCAGTAAAAAGAATACACGCCGACATTTAAATAACCGTCGAATAAATTGCTCACCAGACGCCCGGTTACATCCAAAACATCCAGCTTTATATTGGCATTACATTTCAGTGAAAAAGTGATATTGGTGCCGCTGTTAAAAGGATTAGGATAGTTCTGATACAGTTCAAAATGAGAAGGCAGATTGCCCGAAGAATCATCTTCTATACCTGTTATGACCTCAAAGGTTGTAATGAGCATCTCGCCATGGTAGTTCGAGGATTCTACCGAATCCAGGATTCCTTCTCCGGAAAAGGTCATAAAAGTACCGGCCGTAAAATAACTGGAGTCAAATGAATAAATCAGCACCAAGGTTGAATCGCCGACATAATTGTAATCTAAAATCATCTGTGGCTCCAGCAGCGTCGGGGTAATAGTCCCGATAAAAACCATCCACACCCCCCCTATGGAATCCTGGGTGACAACACTGATAGAATGACTGTAGAAATTCTGAATAAATCTGGCCGAATCGCTCTGGGCAGCGGCTGTTGCGGTATATCCGA
This sequence comes from uncultured Ignavibacteriales bacterium, assembly GCA_964618515.1. Classification (GTDB taxonomy): domain Bacteria; phylum Zixibacteria; class MSB-5A5; order GN15; family FEB-12; genus JAFGNW01. Next base: position 1,385 of record CAZUAS010000116.1, read on the forward strand.
TAAGCACTACCGGTAAAAGTAAAGCAATAACTTTTAAATATGTTTTCATACCGGCATCCTGAAGGGCTTACCTAACTTTAAAATTAAATAACTTTCTTAAAAGGTCTTTATATCTTATCGGAAAACCCATTCTAAACCTGATAAAAAACAAGCAGGTTAAAGAAATCAACCTGCCTGTTCATGAGGTATCCATAATAATGCAGTTTAAGCGTCTTTTGGCACTACCAGGTCCCGGCGTCCCAGATGGAGATTCTCGAAACTTCCGGCGGGGATTACATAAAACCAGTCGGCAAAACGATTATTGGCTTCATTAACAATCCGGCGGCCTTCTTCTTTTTCCTTATCATCGATATTTTTCTTCTCGTCGAAAGCGGCGGTTATGAAAAGGTAGCGATTCTCCGTCGACTCATCCTTGTTCTTGCCTTCATCGATGTTACCACCGGTTGCCAAACCGGAACCAAAAACAACTTCACCGAAACGAAGGTTATAAATCACACCCTTCCGGGTGTAAACCTGGAGTTCCCCTTCATTCGAATACAACTGGCCGCTTCTTGTAAAAAAGAAACCCTTACCCTGAAGTGATATCTGGTCCTGCATGGTGATACTGTTCTTCCCCGAAGCGTCTTGCAGTATTTTGGCCAGGCCTTCAGGTTTGGGAAGCACCCCGACGATATTCAAATTATCAAGGGCTGAAAGGAATTTACGCATCATAACGCTGTCAACCATTTCGCTTTTTTTCATATTATTCGCCGTCCAGGTACTGTCTTTCAAAGTAAGTTCAAGATTATCCCGCAAATCGACAGACATCGTACGTTCATTTATGGAATAATCCTTTAAAACGACCTTATCGATTTCTTTTTGATTTATTTTTAAAAGGTCGGTATCAATCCAGTCGGCAAAATTAGATGAGATATCAATATCCATGCGTACGGCATAGACTCTTTTCTGGTCGGGTACTCGGACAAAGCGGAAGTTTTCCCGTCCCTGCACCTTATTCCCGATTATTAAATCCGCCAGGACTTTTTCATTTTGCCCCTTGATAGTAACTCGTTTACCGCGGCCGGATAAAGCGGTGGCTGATTCATCCAGCGGGTCGATTACACCGCATATTTCATAGTCGGCGACATTATCCGTTCGATAATCGTCCTTTTTTATATCAATAACGCCCGCTGCAGTTTTTGCCAGTCGGTCCTGAGCATCGGCGGGGTAATTATTATGCGACGGTATTACCCACCTGCCACCTTCAAACGCTACTTTAAATGGATAGGTGGAACCTGTTACAGAATCGTAAGTTACAACCTCAAGAGATGCGGCCTCATTGGGATCAGTAAAATCCGGAAAAAACTGCTCACCTTGGTCTAAAAATGCATTCGGGGTTATCTTACGCGGAGAAAAAACAAACGCCAGAACCACCAGAGCCAGCGCTACCGCTACATAAACGAGAGTTTTTCTTTTCTCACTCATATTCTAACTCCTTAACCTTCTTGCTGCCAGGGCTCCTTCATGTTCTCTTTGACGCCGCCTGAAAAATATGACCACTCCGATAGTAAAAACAGGAATGGGTGGTAATAAAACCGCCAGGGATTTAATACGACCCTGGATACCCTTTAAGGCCGCTTCCATATTTTCCTTGCTGGCGGCAATGGTAGCCTCTTTTCGGGCTTCGATATTAGCCTTGGCGACTTCAAAACGACGATTTTCCACTTCCTGAAGGTTCTTGGTCATGATTCTTTTGGTCTGTTCGTCCAAATCACTGCGGTTTCGCACCGCGGCTACCTTCTCATCCAGTCGCTGTTGAGCCTCGGATAATGCCTTCTGGGCACTTTCCTCGGCCTCTTTTTCTTCCTGAATACGCCGCTCTACAAATTCCTTGGTCTGCGCTTCAACCGTTTCCAGAGTGCGATGTTTAAGGCGTTTCTTACGTAACTCGACAAAGGAATCATCTCCCACCAGGACATCCATGGTATTCAGGAAAAAAGTAATATTGTCAAAATTAAGATTTTCAATCCCCCGGCTTCTGAAAGCAAAGAACTGTTCGGAAATAAAATCAACATCGGCAATTAAAATGACATTAACAAATTGGGAACCTCCCGATGAAGAACTGTCCTCTTTATTAGCCGACATACCCTTAACCTGAGCGGCGATAACATATGATTCGCTGGTAGGAACCCGCCGCGGATTTCGGTTAAGAGATAAACCGAAGAAACTTCGCTGAACAATATTTTCCCAGTTCAATACCCCGGAAAGGTATCCCGTCCTCAAAAGCGCCTGGAAAGAAAAATTTTGATCCGGAGTTTTAAATATGTAACCAGGATAGAGAAGAACCATCTCCTGAAGACCGGCGCTGGCCATATTCATTTCATTGAATGGTTCAGAACTGCCGCTACCCTTACCGATAAAGATGATTTCAGGCGGTACCTGGACCATATTGGGATGCGGATTGTAGGAATCCCAGACCACCTGATTAGCCATCCAGTTGATACCGAGGCTGTTCATAAAAGCCTGTATATTCCCTTTTGGTTCGGGTGGCGGACCCTGATTGCGCATAAAGGGATTGGTCTGAACATCACTCGGCAATATCGGGGACAGCTCGACATGGTTTATCGGCAACGGATCATCGAGAATCAAAGTTGGGTTGCCTTTGAGAATATAATCTTTAAGATTGTCCATTTCGGTCTGCGATAAAGCTGAAGGCATAACCGCCAGCAAACCATCGAGCTGTTCAACAATAGGTTCTCTGGCGGAAATTTGAACCACATCGTATTGTTTTTTAAGTTCCTCGACAATCGACCAGGCCGGGGTGTTGGCCATAGTGGTAAAGTCAAGACCACCGAACAGCTTGGCGGGCGTATTCAGGACTCCAATCTTTTTCCGTTCGGTTTGAGCCACGACTCTTATCGAGCGCATCAGTTCGTATTCCACCGGCAAACCCCGGTCGAAAAAAGGAATAACTTCTTCCCGGGCACCACTGGTAAAAGCTACACCGAGAAAAACCGGTTCGGTACTGGCCCTGGCACTGGTCGTATTCAATACCTCGCTGGGAGTGATACCGAATTTCTCACGGGCATCCCGGGCCTCGGGCGAAAACGGTTCGGTTTCATGAATCAATACCTCAACCTTTTGTCCGCCGACAGCATCGATTTCTTTCAAGGCGCTAAGCAGATTCACCCTGGTTTCAACATATTGTTGCGGTACCTCCGGACTTATAAAGGCTTGAATCAACACGGCTTTTTTATCCGGGATAGCATCAATGAGTTTCTTTGTCTCGGGGGACAAAGAATGTAAACGTTCAGCGGTGGTGTCGATACGAAGATTGACCTGATTGAAAATAACATTAATACTGATAACCGCCACGACCACCGCTACCGCTCGAACCAGATGATGAATCCAGATTTTATAACCATCGGTTTGGTAAGGCCAGTGACGGCGGCTGATGACCACAACATTCAAATATATCATGACTGCCGTAACCGAAATGAAATACAAAAGACCGGTGAAACTGACAACACCGCGGGCAAAATCGTCAAAAAAGTTAAAGACCCCCAGAGGAGACAAAAAATTTTGAAGGCTCTCACTGACCATCCAGCTGGAAGAATTAACCAGAACGAAAAAAGAACAGAACACCGCCCCCAGAATAAAACCGATAGTAGCATTGGCGGTCAAAAGCGAGGCTATCATCCCTACCGACAGAAGTGCCGCTCCCAGGAGCCAGTAACCTAGATAGTTACCGAACATCAAACCGATATCGGGATTACCCAACCAGAACAATACCAGAACATGGCTTAGCGAAAGAACGACCGACACGGTGTAAATACCCAGTACGGCCAGGTATTTACCCAGTACGACCTCAAGGTCGGTTACCGGCAGGGTCAGCAGAAGTTCCTCGGTCCCCTGCTTTCGTTCGTCCGCCCAGATATTCATCGTCAGGGCGGGGATGAAAAATATCAGGATATATGGAAAATAAAAATTAAGCTGACTGAGATTGGCCAGGTTATTGGCAAAAAAACGTTCCTGCCAGAAAGCGGCCGCGGCACTAAGGAAAATAAAAAGAGTGATAAATACATAGCCGGTCGGACTGCTGAAATATGAACGAAGGTCCCTTTTACAGATTGCCATAATTATTTTCTTATCGAGCTTCATACCTGTTCCTCCTGTTTCGGCATGACTCGCCCGTAATTGGTCAGACTGTAAAACTTCTCTTCCATCGTTCCCTCCTGCTTCAGTTCATCGGGACGACCGTCGAAAACCAGCCGGCCCTCATGAATCAGCAGAATACGATTGGCAACGGCTTCCGCTTCCTGGAGAATGTGAGTCGATATCATGATGGTTTTATTCTTGCTGAGTTCAACAATATTAGTCCGGAATTCCCGAATCTGATTGGGGTCAAGACCGGCAGTTGGCTCATCCATTATCAAAACTTCGGGGTCATGAAGTAACGCCTGAGCCAGGCCGACTCTTTGCCGGTAACCGCGGGAAAGCTTACTGATCGGTTTTTCCAGGACTTCCTGAATAGCACACTGAGAAACCACTGTTTCCAGACGCTGGTTAAGATACGCCTTATCCAGTTTGCGGGCTTCGCCGAAGAACTTCAAAAGTTCCAACGGTGTCATGTTGTCATACAGAGGACCGTTTTCTGGAAGATAACCGAGCTTGCGTGCCGCCTCCAGACGCCGGGTTGCGACATCCAGCCCCGCTATGGCCGCCTTTCCCTCGCTGGGAGCCAGAAAACCACTTAAAATTTTCATGGTGGTGGTTTTACCGGCACCGTTTGGACCCAGGAAGGCGACAATTTGCCCCCTGGGTATAGAGAAAGAAATATCCTTAATGGCCACAAAAGAACCGTAATACTTGGACAGGTCCTTCGTTTCAATCATGGCTAAAGCTTGCTCTTGTGCCATAAAGTCTACCTCATTTAAAAGAATCTAAATTATTTACCTATGATTATTTTTCAAGTTTTCGTATTAAGTTTAAATAATAGTCATCAGCTTGGCGGGTGTCAAGTCGCAAAACCACTACCTTTATGCTGTCACTTTTCTGCATAGCATTAATACAAAAGTTTTATAAAAATATTATAACCTTCAGGGGTAAAATGGTTTCAGATTATGAATAAGGATAAAAGATGAAAAACAGCAGGCAAAAAGCCCCAATTATCCATAAACCCAAGGGTACTTCCCTGTAGCGTCCAGCTACGGTTTTCATAAGCGGGTATAAGAGAAATCCCGCCGTCAGCCCCATCGCCAGGTTGTAGGTGAATGACATCAGGACAATCATCCCGAATACCGGTACGGTTTCGGTCAGGTCACTGAATTTTACACCGGTAATCACTGTCATCATCAACATGCCAACGACAATTAAAGCCGGTCCATAAGCGCAGGTCGGTATGACGGCAATGAACGGGGCAAAAAAGAGAGCCAGCAGGAACATCAGCGCTGTCACCACTGAAGTTAATCCGGAGCGGCCGCCGGCTTTGATACCCGCCGCCGATTCTAAAAAAGTTCCGGCGGTGGTGGTGCCCAAAAGAGAGCCTACAATAGTCGAAAGAGCGTCAACAAGCATCGGCTTTTCAATTTCCGGAAGATTACCATCCTTATCCAGAAAACCGGCTATATATGACACACCCATCAGGGTCCCGAGGGTATCGATAAAATCCGCCACCAGAACCGTCAGTATAACGGCAAAGAAGCCCCACTTAAGGGCTCCCAGGATATCGAGCTGCAAAAAAACGGGGCCGATATCGGGCGGCAGACTGAGCCATTTATCCGGGAAATCAACAACCCCGAAAAGAAAAGCCAGCAACGTGGTGGTCAGAATACCGACCAGCATAGCTCCGTTAACCTTTTTAATCATCAGAAAACTGATAAACAGGAAACCGAACACAGCCAGAAGAACCGGAGTGCTGCTCAAATCGCCGACCCGGACCGGGCAGCCGGGGCTTCCCAGGGTGACAAAACCAATATCATTCAGCCCGATAAAAGTCAAAAACAACCCGATACCGACCGCACAGCCGATTTTCAGAGCGTCCGGGATGGAATTAGCCAGCCAGCTGCGTATTTTTAAGACCGTTATAAGGGTAAAGAAGACCCCGCTTATAAAAATAGCCCCCAGAGCAGTTTGCCAACTATAACCGAGCACCTTGACAACTGTAACGGCTATAAAAGCGTTCTCCCCCATATAGGGAGCAATGGCAAAGGGACGCCGGGCGTAAATACCCATTACCAGGGTTCCAAAAAAAGCGCTCAGGATGGTTGCCACCATCGAGGCTTCAAACGGCATACCCGCGGTTTCGAGTATTTTGGGATTAACAATAATTATATAAGCCAGGGTCACGAAAGTAGTCACTCCGGCGATAATTTCCTGTTTGTAAGACGTCCCCAGTTCGTCAAGTTTAAAATATTTTCTGAGCATT
>CAZUAS010000117.1:0-7579 GCA_964618515.1 uncultured Ignavibacteriales bacterium
TGGCGACGGCGACAGTCTTTAAAACGTCGTTCTTTTTAGCATTGGAATCAAAGACAAAGAATAAAACCAGAATAATAAGGATAATGGGTATAATGACCAGGGTAATTTTTTTTACCATGTAACTTTCTCCTGTATATTAAGTTAAGAGAATGTCGTTAGTTAGAATTACGAAAAGGTTGAAAAAAGGTTTCAAACCGTTAGGCTGGAGGTTAATTTTTATTTTTTTACATGTCATGATAATATTGTATAATTAGATGTTATGGAACTGCTTGGTACCAAACCCGACCACAAGGTAATTTTGTATTTCATTTCGATTATCCTGTCGGGTACTTTGCTTCTTCTTTTACCGGTCAGCTCTACCGGGAAACCGGTGGTTTTTATCGATGCTCTTTTCACCGCTACTTCAGCCGTCTGCGTGACAGGACTGACCGTCCTTGATACCGGAAGCTCTTTTTCTCTGTTCGGCCAGGTCGTTATTTTATTGTTGATTCAACTGGGCGGATTGGGAATCATGACTTTTACCACGATGCTTTTAATTTCAATGTTTCCGAGAATATCTTTTCAGGACCGTCTGGTAATCACTCAGGCTCTGGGAGGTGACCCAAAGGTGAAAACCGGTGCGTTGTTAAAAGCGGTGTTTTTGACCACTTTATCAATAGAGCTGACAGGCACGGTGGCGTTGTTTTTCCGTTTTAAAAGTCAGATGTCTTGCGGGCAGGCGCTGTTTTATTCTGTTTTTCATTCCGTCTCAGCTTTTTGTAATGCCGGTTTCTCGCTGTTCTCCAACAGCCTGGAAAGTTACAGCCACGACCTGTATGCCATCGGTGTTTTTTCCCTGTTGATAATCAGCGGCGGTTTGGGTTTTATCGTAATCCGGGAATTGATTTTAAGAAGCCACAGGAAGAAAAATAAATTGTCCCTTCATTCCAAGCTCTGTCTGAGTGTAACGGGTTTTCTTATTCTGGCCGGCACGGTGGCTTTTCTGCTGGCTGAATATCGGAATGTTTACAGTGAGATGGGAATGGTACGCAGTCTGGCCAATGCTTTTTTCCAGGCGGTCACAAGCCGCACCGCCGGTTTCAATACCATCAAACTGACAAATCTTACGGAAGTCAGTTTGCTGGTTACGATTATCCTGATGTTTATCGGGGCATGTCCCGGTTCCACCGGTGGTGGTGTCAAGACCACTACTTTTGGTATTATCTTCCTGATGGCCTGTAACCGTTTTATGGGTCGGCGTTCGGTTAAGGCATTCAAACGCTCGGTCAGTGATGATTCCATACATAGGGCGTTGACGGTCGTACTGGCGGCGATGGCGGTAATAGTGCTGGTTTTCGTTTTACTGATGTTTGCCGAGGAAAAACCTCTACCGCATCGTCTTATCCACGGCTGGTTTGTGGAAAGTCTTTTTGAAGTCGTTTCGGCTTTCGGGACAGTCGGTTTATCTCTCGGAACGACTTCTCAATTACATGAGGCAGGTAAAATACTTATAATTATATTAATGTTTATCGGCCGGGTAGGTTTGCTGACGCTGGTGTACAACCTGGCACGTCCCCTCCGGCCGGGAGAAATAGTCTATCTGGATGAACAGGTTATGGTAGGATAGAAAAGAAGATGAAAAATTTTGCTATTATCGGGCTGGGTAATTTTGGCGCCACGGTTGCCCGGGAATTGTCAGGCCTGGGCTGCCGTGTGACGGCCATTGACAGTGACAAGGCGAAGGTACAGCCGCTTAATGAATATGCTCACCTGGCGATACTGGCCGATGCCACGGACCGCCGTTTTCTGGAGAACTTGGAAGTTGACGGGTATGACTGCTTCGTGGTTTCCACCGGTAAGGATTCGCATGCGGCAATTTTGATTACACTGCATTTGAAGGAACTGGGAGCGCACAGGATTATCGTCAAGGCTAATTCCGAAGACCATGCCCGTATACTTACCAAGGTGGGCGCTTCCGAAGCGATTATCCCGGAACAGCAGATGGCTTTGAGACTCTCGCAATCGCTGGCCAAACCCAACCTGATTGATTCTCTGCCGTTGACCGAGGAGTTTTATGTCGCGGAACTTACTCCGCCGGATAATTTTATCAACAAACAACTGCTGGAGCTGCAACTTCTTACCCGATACCATGTCCAGGTGATTGCCGTCAAGGACAGTGTCCGCGAGCAGGTGACTTTCGCCCCCGGCGGTCAGTACCGGATTAAAGCCGGTGATATCCTGGTCATGCTGGGTAAGGGTGAAGATATCGAGAAGATCAAATAAAAGCTCTTGGTTAAAATCAGGTTGTCCGGTTTTTATGGGGAAAATAAAAAGCCCGTAATAGAAATATTGTACGGGCTTTTATTTATTTTTGCACCTGTCGGTCAGCCGGTCGATTCACTTACAGGTGTGAAGCCAGTTTTGCGAACTGGTCCACGTTGGCGAGAGTCCGGTTGACGGCGTCAACCCAGAAGTCATCCTTGGTTAAATCCACCCCCAGGTGTTTTTGAGCTACCTGCTCACAGGTCATACTGCCGGTATCGGCCAGAAGAGCCTGGTATTTATCGGCAAAAGCCGCACCTTCTTTCTTGGCCCGGTCATAGACACCCCCGGCGAAAAGGTAACCGAAAGTGTACGGGAAATTGTAAAAGGGCTGGTCGGTGATGAAAAAATGAAGTTTGCTGCACCAGAAAAGCGGGTGGTATCCCGATTCATCAAGCAGATTACCAAAAGCTTTTTTCTGGGCAGTCACCATCAGTTCGTTCAGGCGGTCTTTATCAACGGTACCGTTTTCACGTTCACGATAAAATTCAGTATCAAACAGGTAACGGCAATAGATATTGGTGAACATGGTATAGGCGGCTTGAAGTTTCTGGTCGAGGAGCATGATTTTTTCCTGCGGGTCGGTACACATTTCCAGGGCGGCATCAAGAACCAGTGTTTCAGAGAAAATGGAAGCGGTTTCCGCCAGGGGCAAGGTATATCGAGAGGCGAAAAACGGTCGGTCTTTGAGGATAAAACCGTGATAGGCATGACCTAGTTCATGAGCCAGCGTCAGCATGTTTTTGAAGGTTCCGGCGTAGGTCATGAAAATACGGCTCTGTTTGAAAGATTTCAGGCTGGTGCACCAGCCGCCGCCTGCTTTACCGGGACGGTCTTCGGCTTCGACCCAGCGTTTGTCCAGGGCCATCTTCATAAAATCAGCCATGTGCACCGAGAAATCCTTGACGTTGTCGATTATGAACCGCCCGGCTTCATCGAAAGAATATAGTTTATCGGCTTTACCGCAGGGGCTGAATTCATCGTACCAGCGGAAATAGTCGATTCCCAGTATTTTTTTCTTGGCTTCGATATACGGCGTCAGGCGGGGTGTTTCCCGGGCGATGACACGCCACATGGCTTCGAGCGTTTTCGGTTGCAGACGAGCCATGGTCAGCGGTTCATAAAGGGGCGTCTCCCAGCCGCGGTTTTTGTACAGGGTCAAGCGAAAACCCGCCTGGGCATTAAGAATCATGGCCGCCAGGTCGACCCGGCTTTGCCAGCCTTCGTTAAGCTTCTCAAAAGCCTGCTTTCTTATCGCCCGATCAGAGTCGGAAAACCGGGTGGCGAGCTGGCCCATCGACAAAGTCTTAACTTCGTCTTTTTCCTTGAAAGTCACCCGGATATCTGCCGCCATCTTGTCGTAAAGGTGATTCCAGGCGTGATAACCGTTGACAGCCAGTTCCAGAGCCAGCGCCTCCAGTTCGGGAGACATCTTTCGTTTAGCTTTTTCCCGCATTTCATTGAGATAGAAGGAGACTTCTTTAACCTGTTCGTTAGCTACGAATTTTTGCCACTCGTTGTCGTCCTGCTTCAAAGCCAGCGCTTCGAAACGGCTGTAAAAGGTATCCCATTGTGCTTTGTATGCGTCTCCCTCATTGTTGATACGGTGGGCTTCCGAATCAGATACGTTCTGACAGACCAGGCAGTTGGCAAAAGACATCACGGTATAGATGTCCGATAGCAGATCCTGAAATTTAAGAACGAAGTCAACCCAGGAAGGTCTGCTTTGGTCGTTCAATATGACCGGCAGTCGGTCAAGAAAGCCAGCGAGGTCATCAAGTTCTTTCTTTACTTTAAGACGGAAATTTTTAAATTCGGCGGACTTGCTTCCCCCGGGAAAAATTGAATCCAGATCCCAGGTCGGGGAAGGTGGCAGGGTAGTTGCGGGTGTCATTGACATCTCCCTTTGTTTAAATTCTCGAGTCAATATGCATCATATATAAGTTATTTTTTCCGTCAGGGCAATAGCTTCATGAACGTAGCGGTCGAATAAGGTTATGAAAATTCTTTTTTTAATATTTGTCATAGACAAGGGTATAACTTACTTTTATAAAAGAGAAATGGTAAATGAAGGTAAGTCGTAAATGGTTGATGACGAAATGGATGCAATAGAATACCCGATTGACGGTACACTGGATTTGCATATGTTTACTCCCGAGGACACCAGGGAGGCGGTTCTGGAGTATATTCGTGTCTGCCTGCAAAAGAACATTCTTAAACTGAGGATAGTCCACGGAAAGGGAATGGGGGTAAAGCGGGAGATAGTCAGGAAACTACTGGAGAGTCACCCGCAGGTAAAATCGTTTCGACATGAAGGGGGAAGCGGTGGCGGCTGGGGGGCGACCGTGGTGGACTTGAAGCCGTAGGTGGCTTTAATTAACCGCAGGCCATAAAAAAACCCTCCGGATGGAGGGTTTTTTCAGTTTACAGGTCAGGCGCAACTATTTGAGCAATACCATCTTTTTGGTGGCACTGAATTTACCAGCCATCAGACGATAGAAATAAACACCTGATGCGTACCGAGAGGCATCCCACTCTATTTTGTAGTATCCAGGACTGCTTTGGTCGGACCAGGTTTCCACGACCCGGCCCAGAATATTATAAACCGTCAGTTTCCATTCGGATGCCTCAGGCAGAGTGAACTCGATAGTCGTTATCGGGTTGAACGGATTGGGATAGTTTTGTGACAGCGTGAAGTCTTTCGGCAGGTTGTCAACAATCCGGGCTGTCATTACCTGTCCGTCGAAACTGCCCGCTTCAAGATTTTTGATTTTGTCGGGACCATTGATTACAAGCACCGGACCTTCGTCAAGGGAGGTCTTGCCCTTCATATTATAAATAATGATTCGGGTGTTTTCCCCGTTAAAGTGCGAAAGCATCTCCATTCCTGACACCTTCTCGTGTAGGGTCGGTTCAGCTTTGCCTTCGATTACCAGGTGCAATGCTCCGATGCGGGTTGTTGCCGAGGTGATGGTCAGGACATTATCGATTATTTCAAAATCAGCCGAGTGTGAAGACCCGTCGAAAATTGGTTTCGAAAAAGGCTGGGCATCGTTGATGATGACCCGGATAAGATAGACCAGGTCAGCCACCGTCAAAGGTAAACCGTCGGCGTTGACGTCGGAAGCGGCGATAGCGCCCTCGACATACTGACCAAAAGCGCTCAGGCCGAAGACAAAATAGTTGGTGAGCATAACGGCGTCGGAGATTTCATAGGCGATGCCGTTCAGGTTGATGTCGCCGCGGAGGTCGATGGAATCCGCGCAGATGATATCGATACCGCCGTTGATGAAGTCGACACAGCGCATTGGCACGATTTTCTCACCAATCAGACAGGAATTGGGAACGCCGTAGTAACCGGGCAGACCATAATTGTGATTGGTGATATTGTTAAACTCGAAATCGTAAATTGTACGGTCCACCCACATGGTATCCCCATGCCGAGAGGCGAAGGAGTTGTCGGCACAGTCGATCCAGAAGAAACTGATGGGGACAAACTGGCATTCCAGCGTCCGGTCGTTGGATATCAGGAATTCGATGGAAGCCAGGGTGCCGACCATGCCGTTTAAGAAGCAGCCGGGATGGTAGGCGCCGTTATTGGTTTCAGCCAGAGCAACGATGCGCAACAAGCCCGTGGGACAGCCGTTCGAACAGTTGCCGAAAGGACCGAAGCGATAACTGAAATACTCCCAGCCGCAGGTCTCAATCAGATTCCCCGGCAGTATCCGGGTGGCAATCAGGGCGGAGGCGTCATAAGCTATCAGGAAATCGTAACCGCCGAGTTCCTTGCCGGAGCCGTTGAGGAATATATCCACCAGCTGATACTGACCCTGAATGACTTTATGGACTTTTTCAATCTGAACATGGACGCATTCGTCAATCTGAATTTCGATACAGACGGAGTCGGTAGAGACCTGTCCGCAATCATCGGTGGCGGTGATTTTAAAGCAGTAAATACCGGTCGTATCGGCGGTGAAACAGACCTGGTTGCTGCCGTTATAGGTTCCGAAAGGCGCAACGGTAACACCGGAAAGGTTGTTATCCTTGTCCGTGACGGTGACGTCGAAACACAATTCACCGATCTGGTCAAGGAAGGCCACGAAATCAGGCGGAGCATTGATAACCGGCGGGGAATTGAAGACCACGCCGACGTTGAGAGTATCGTAATCCACGGCTCCGCAGGAGTCGGTGGCTTTGAAAATGAAATTATAGGTTTTATCGCTGCCGTCACCGTAGTTGGCCACGAAGCATAATTCACCGGTATTCTGGTCGAAGGTTCCGACCGGGGTTAACATCTCAACCGACATGATATTATTATTTATGTCGGTGGTATTGATGTTACGGCAGATGGTCTGGGTATGGCACAGGAAATAGGTCGTATCGTTGCCGGCGTTAACCACCGGAGCGCGGTTGATTTCAAAATTAACCAGGAAGGAATCCTTGCAGAAGGCGCCGCAATCATCAAGACACATGAAAACCACCTTGACGTTTTCATTGGTTGTCGGCGCGTATGACCAGTAGCCGCCGTTTATCGAACCGGGTCCGGAAATAATTTCACAATGGTCGAAATTGTCGTCGACATCGTTGGAGGTGATTACCAGGGTGACGTTATACGGCTGGCACTGGAAGAAGGTCGTATCGTTCGGCGGTATACATACCGGCGGTGAGTTGAGGGTAACGGCAAAATGTATCGGTGCGGACTGGACAGCCGCCCCGCATTTATCCACGGCCGTGATGGTTATAAAGTAGTCTCCTGAAGCCGCGGGGGTAAAACACACCTGCCCGTTGTGATAGGTTCCCGGACCACTGGAGACATAGGCGGAATCAAGGTTGTTATCTGGATCACTCACTGATACCGCCTGGCAGACCGGCTCGCTCACACACAGGAACTCGGGTTCCGGGGCAGTGAAAGTGATAACCGGGGGCCGGTTCATCTGGATATTGACATTAATGGTATCCCGGTCGGAAGCATTGCAGGCGTCAACCGCCTCGATAATAAACTGGTAGCTGCCGGTGGCGGGCGGGTCAAAACACACTTTTTTGTCAACGGTGTTCAAGGTCCCGTCGCCGCTGACCAGCGTTACCGTGGAAAGATTATCATCAACATCGGATACCGTGTATCCGATGCAGATATTGCTCAAACTACACAGGAAGATAGTGGTATCGGCCGGGAAAGTTACCACTGGTGCCGAGTTAAGTGATATGTTATAAGTCAGGCCGGTAGTATCTTTAGCGCCGCAGGCATCGGTAACGACAACCGTCACCGCATAAGTACCAT
>CAZUAS010000118.1:0-7549 GCA_964618515.1 uncultured Ignavibacteriales bacterium
GATAATGAGCGGTGACTGGAGTTCAGACGTGTGCTCTTCCGATCTGATACCGCAGCAGTATTTTTTTAAGTACTTTTTTAATTATTTCTTTTCCCAGGTCACCGGTAATAAAAGGTTTTCCCGGCCTGGAAAGCAAGACATATTTATTTTCCCCGGCAACGTTTTTTTTATCCCAGACCAGGGCATTCAAAACATCGGTCAATTTTATGCGACAGCTCGGCACCAGTTTCATCATTTGATCGACCAGCGGCTGATATGATTTGAAATGTTTTCGAAGGGAAGGTTTCAGAAGATAACCGGTTTCCAGAGCCGCCGCCACTCCGAGAATAACCGCCTCACCGTGCAATAGTCGGCCATAGCCCGCAGCTTTTTCAAAGGCATGAGCAAACGTGTGACCCAAATTTAAAAACCGTCGCCGGTCATTATCGCGCGCATCTATAGCGACCAGTCCGGCTTTGTACTTTATACCCATTGCAATCAAGGTGGTCAGAGCTTTAAAATCATAAAAATCGCCCCGGGCCAGATAAGCATTCATCTCTGTAAGCATTTTACCGCCTGATAAACCGGCATATTTGACTATTTCCCCAAGCCCGCAAACCAATTGCCGGAAAGGCAAAGTAGCCAAGAAATGAACTTCGCAAAGAACGAACTGCGGTTGCCAAAAGACCCCAATCAGATTTTTTCCCAGATAATGATTCACTCCCGTTTTCCCGCCGATAGCGGCATCGGCCATACCTGTAAGAGTAGTCGGGACTGCCCCCCAGGGAATACCGCGCAATATCGTTGCAGCCGTGTAGCCGACCAGGTCGGTGGTTACTCCTCCGCCGCAGGCCAGGATAAAATCAGAACGATTGATTTTTTCCGAAAGAAGCACATCGTAAAGTTTCGTAGCAGTTGTCAGCGTCTTAGCCCTTTCGCCGGGCGGAACAACCATTTCAAATACCCGATGTTCCGGTACTTTTATGTATTTTATCAAAGATACCTGATGAAGCGCATAAAATTGAGCATCGTAGAAAATAAAGAGCCTTCCGACGGTCGTTGCCCGGTTTATAAGTTTTGGTAATAGTTTAATTACGCCCCGGCCTGATATAACCGGGTAACTATCATCAGGTATATTAACGTTTATAACCGGCATCTTTAAGTCTTTCTATCAATTCCGATACTGCCGAACTGATGGTTTTACGGGTGGTTGAAAGATAAATATCAGCCCGGGCATAATTAATTTTTCTTTTATCCAGAAGTTTTTTTAAGCGTCTCAATTTTTCCTTCCGAGTCAATTTTTCCCCCATACTCAAAAAATTCAATAATGGTCGGTCGGTTTGATTTTTTACTCTCGCATATATTTCATATAAGGAACATCTGAGATAAACCGACAAGCCGTATTTTCTTATAAGGTTACGGGTACCGGTGGCTTCAAGGGCACCACCTCCCAGAGCGATGATTTGAGATTGTTGCAAGGCAAGCACTTCTGTCAGAACCTTTTTTTCCAGTTTGCGAAAATATCGTTCTCCATGGTCGGCGAAGATTCGGGTTATCGGTTGCCCTTCTCTTTTGACAATTAGAGTATCGAGGTCGTGGAAATTCATTCTCAAGCGTCGCGCCAACGCCTTGCCCAGGG
Organism: uncultured Ignavibacteriales bacterium; assembly: GCA_964618515.1. Taxonomy (GTDB): domain Bacteria; phylum Zixibacteria; class MSB-5A5; order GN15; family FEB-12; genus JAFGNW01. Next base: position 1,619 of record CAZUAS010000118.1, read on the forward strand.
TTGTCTTGCCGGACCCGGAAAAGCCTATCAGAAATACGCGGGAATGATTGCTCATTTTGAAATATATAATTAATTCATGAACACTGCCCGGTAAACCGGTTCGAATGAAACCATCTGCCCGGTCCAGATATCGAAAGCCCGCAATGCCTGGCCGACGAGCATGGCGGAGCCGTCGATTGTTATAACATCGTTTTCCCTGGCCTGTTTGATGGTTTTATTGTCTTCATTATAATTCAAATCATAATATATCTTGGTAGCCGACCAGGTGTAGTTTTCGCCGAGAGGATTATCCTCGACATGATTCCAGCCGCCCAGCGGGGAACAGTTGACAGTTATATCATAAGCGTGTTCAGCAACCAGGACGGAGTTATCAACCGATGTTCTGATATTAATCTTATTAAAACGGTTCTGGAGTATTCCCCGGAAAAAGTCCAGTTTCTCCGGGGTGCGGCCGACCACGATAAAATCCTTGATTTCAAAATCGAGGAACAGACTGTAGATGACCGCCCGGGCGGCACCTCCGGAACCTATTATTGCTGCGCGGCCATGTTTCAATTTGGGATAATATTTTTTTAAAGGCAGAGAGAAACCATAATAATCCGTATTAAAACCTAAAAGGCGGCCTTTATCAACCACCACGCAGTTAACCGCCTGAAGGGCATGTGCCACGGGGTCTATATCGTCAAGGTATTGAATAACTTCGTTCTTATAAGGGATGGTCACCGAGAAGCCCCTGGTGCCGTCGCTTTTAAAGTCCAACAACTTTGATTTGAAATTCGACGGTGCGACGGAATGGATTTCGAAAGTTCCATCTATGTTATCATTACTTCTAAAGATAGCTTCAAAAACATCTTTTGACTTGGAATATGAAACATTACGTCCAATCAAGCCGAATATATAAGGTCGTTTCATGCTTTAATACTTTCCAATATGTTATAAAATTCGGGGCAGGAAACAGCGACGACACTGTCGTCGTCCAGACTCGAAGGTCCCTCCAGAAACAACGCCGCGATTGAGAAAGCCATAGCAATTCGGTGGTCACCAAAACTTGAGAAATCAGCTCCGGGCAATTCCGTCGTACCTTCCACTGCCAAGCCGTCGTCCAGCAACCCGCACTTAACCCCCATCCTGTGCAAATTGACGGCGGTTGCCACCAGGCGGTTGGACTCTTTTACTTTCAACTCTCGGGCATCACGGATAACCGTCGTGCCCTCGGCAAAAGCGGCCATGACCGCCACCACCGGAATTTCGTCGATTAATCCGACTGTAGTCTCACCAGCTACTTTTCGCGCTTTCAAAGGTCCCCCGGTAACAGTCACCTGCCCCCTGACCTCGCCTGAAAGAGTATTTTTATCTTTGATTTCAACCTTACAGCCGATGGCTTTCAGGTGTTCCAGAAAAGCGGTACGGGTGGGATTAAGACCAAGATTCTTTATCGTCAATGTTCCTCTGCCGATTGCCGCCGCCGCCATGAAAAAAGCCGCAGTCGAAATATCCCCGGGAATATCGACCAGACCGCCTTTTACCCGGGCTCCGGAAGTGAGCTTTATTTCCTTCTTAAAATCTTCCGGCATGAAAACCTTTTTTTTCCGCGGGTCTTTCGGGTCGGGAACCATGGAAGCCTTAATTTCCCTGACTTCGATACCTTCCCCTATCTGTCCGAGCATGATTTCCGTATGGTCGCGGGTCAAAGTATCTTCACGGATTAATAGAGAACACTGCGAGGCCAGGGCGGCCAGAATCAGGGCTGACTTGACCTGAGCGGATGGTACCGGCAGACGATACTCGAAAGGCAACAATTTTTTCCCCTTGATTTTTAAAGGCAAACAGCCTTCCTGGTCGAACAATTCAGCGCCCATTTCCTTAAGGGGTGTTATTATCCGCATCATGGGCCGCCGGGACAGGGAAACATCTCCACTTAAAATAACCTCCATGGGGGAACCCGCAACCAATCCGGCCAGAAGGCGGGCGGTGGTGGCTGAATTACCGCAATCTATTATGGTATTATCAGGCAGATTGATTTGCTGAGGTGGTTTAAACACAAACGCATGGTCGTTTTGTTCGATTCCCACACCAAATTTACGCACGGCATCGAGCGTTGCCCGGCAATCTGAATTGTCCGGATAATTTATGGCCGTAACAGGTCCACTTGATAATATCGACAGAAGTGCCGCACGGTGTGCTATGGATTTATCCCCGGGGATGGTTATTTCACCATTGATATTTCGATTCGGTACTAATTCTCTTTTCATCCCAGAGTCCTGCCAATAGCTTTGGATATATTCTTAATATCATTCATCAGGATTTCGAAGTCATTTAGAGTAATAGCTTGGGGACCGTCGGAAAGAGCCTGGTCCGGTTCATGGTGGACTTCCACCAGCAAACCGTCAGCGCCCACCGCCAGAGCCGCCCTCGACAGGGGGATAACCTTGTACTTTTGACCGGACCCATGACTGGGATCGGCAATTATGGGCAGGTGGCTGAATTTCTTAACGTACGTGACGGCGGACAGGTCCAGGACATTGCGGTTATGATTGGAGAATGTCCGCACACCGCGTTCGCACAGAATAACCCGAGGGTTACCTTCGACCATCACATATTCGGCGGCCATAAGAAATTCATCCAGGCTGGCTGACATTCCCCGTTTTACGAGAACCGGTTTATTGGTACGCCCGGCTTTTTTCAAAAGCGAATAATTCTGCATATTGCGGGCGCCAATTTGAATGATGTCGGCATACTCGGCCACCATATCCAGTGTTTCGGTGTCGACGGCTTCCGTAACAATCAAAAGACCGAATTTTTCGCGTACTTCGGCCAGTATTTTTAATCCTTCAAGACCCAGCCCTTGAAAGCTGTAGGGCGAGGTGCGCGGTTTAAAAGCCCCTCCGCGGAAAATCCTGGCGCCTTTACGGGCGACATCCTCGGCAATGATGAAAGCCTGTTCGCGGCTTTCAATCGAACAGGGCCCGGCCATCACCACGAATTCCGCTCCGCCGATAATAGTACTGCCCAGGTCAATATGACTGTCTTCGGGATGGCTTTCCCGGCTGACCAGTTTATAAGGTTTCGTGATGGAAATTACTTCATGGACACCTTCCAGCGTCAGGATTCGGTCGGCATTAACCTGGTATTTGTTGCCGGTCACGTTGATTACCGTTCGCTGAACGCCTTTAATCGGATGCGGTGTAAGCCCCAATTCCGTCACCTCCTCGCACACCCGAGCAATCATGGCCGGGGTGGCATCGGCATTCATCAAAATCAGCATAACAGCCCTTACATTTCCTCGGGAGCTTTAAGCCCCAGAAGATATAATCCTTCCTTTAGTACTGTTTGCACGGCTCTTACAAGAGCAATACGCGCTTTTGACAATTCCTTGTCGGCGGAAATTATTTTATCAATCCGGCCGGCCTCATCTTTACGTTGATAAACCCGGTTAAAAGCGCCGGCCAATTTTATCAGGTAATAAGTGACTGGGTAAGGGTCATACAGCCTGGCCGCTTCGGTTACCGTATCGGGAAAATCTGCCAGTAGTTCGACCACCCGGTGCTCTTCTTCCTTATCCAGCAGAGAATAATCAACCGGCCCACGGCCATGATCATTATAATTACGTAGCAGGGAGCACAAACGGGCGTGGGTGTACTGAAGATACGGCCCGGTCTCCCCCTCAAAATTAAGTACCTCATCCCAGATGAAATTGATGTCTTTCTGTCTCCGAACCGAAAGCTGTGAATACATGACCGCCCCCACGCCAATCATCCGGGCGGTTTCCTCGACTGCCTTCAAATCAGGATTTTTCTCTTTTATTTTCTGCCGGGCCAGCGTTACCGCCTGGTCTATGACGTCCTTTAAAAAGACCAGTTTTCCCTGACGGGTGGACATCGATTTGCCCTCAAACTTAACCCAGCCGAAATCGATATGTTTTACCCGGCCGGACATGCGGGCTTCGGGTGGAAGCTGCTCGGCTTCTTCCAGCATTTCAATTACTCCCAGAGCTTGTTTAAAATAATCCGACTGAGCAGTGCCAACCACATACAGTGATTCATAAAAGCGGTATTTTTCCCAGCGATACATCAGACCGGCCAGATCCCGAGTGACATACAAGGTCGCGCCATCCGATTTCTTCAACAGGCAGGGCGGCAGGTTAGGGTCGTTCAGCTTTACCACCAGGGCACCCTGCGAAACCGCCGTTAAACCAGCTTTCTTCAGACGTTCAATCACAGCTTCCATCTTATCATTGAAAAATGATTCGCCGATTACTTCGTCAAATTCAATCCCCAGCGTATTATAAACCAGGTTGAATTCCTCGTTGGAGATGGCTTTAAAGCGTTCCCACAGGGAAACTGTTTCAGGGTCCCCATTCTCAAGTTTCCTGAAGGCTTTGCGAGCTTCTTCGTTAAGTTCGTCATTAAGAGCCGCCTCGTTATGAAAACGGACATATAACTCCAGCAGTTTCTTGACCGGCTCGTTTTCGAGGGTATCTTTATTCCCCCATCGGTGGTAGGCAACAATCATCTTGCCGAACTGGGTGCCCCAGTCGCCCGGGTAATTAATCCCGACCACGGCGTAACCCAGTTTTTTAAAAATACGCCGAAGGGAATGACCGATAACGGTGGAACGCAGGTGCCCGATACCAAATGGTTTGGCGATATTAGGTGAAGAATATTCAACCAGAATTTTCCGATTCCGGCCGATATCGGAATCGCCGAACTTATCCCCCTTTTCTAAAACAGCCTGAAGGGTATCCTTTGCCAGAATTTTAAAATCGGTTTTCGCATTTAAAAAACCACCCGCAGCATGAATACTTATAAGGGGTTCTACGTTATTCTGCTCAAAAAACCACATCGCGGCAGGGGCAATGTTTGAAGCAATGAGGGGTGGTTTATCTTTTAAAAGGGAGGCAAATTTAAAAACCGGCAAAGCAAACCGTCCCATTTTCGGGTCCCGGGGCGTTTCCAGATTCTCATATATAAAATCTTCATTAAATACCCGGCTGTCACCGACCGTATCGAAAATATCGTGATATATCTTTCTGAAAGCCGCCGCTGTGGCCCTGGCAAACTGTTCTTTAAACTTATCCTTATACATATTTAAAACATAATTAAATTTTAAAATTAAAAAAATACAAGGAAATTGCAATGACTATATCAAATCTTTCCAACTTAAATTAACTCAAGCAATTCACACCGGAACATCAAAGGGAATCCTTACGGATAATCGACCAGCCGAGCGAGGTATCGCTTTTCTCTTCCGTTTTTTTGAAAAAGGAATAATAAGTGACAGAAGATATCACATAAAGCACCATGGTAATGTTCATGGTGAAGGTATAACCAAAGTGGTTGATAAAGTAGCCACCTAGAGCGGTCGCGACCATCCAGGAAGAAGTCCAGGTAACCATCAAAAGGGCGTTGACCAGTCCCTGTTCATCTTTCCGGCTTAATTCCATACTCATATTATTTACGATGGGTGAACCCATATTCATTAACCCGCCCCGCAAAACGAACGCCATAAAAACCAGCGGCAGGGTATAACTGTAGGCTAAGATGAGCATAAATGGAATGGAGAAAAGCTGGGTTATTACCACCGTACGCACCAGCCCCAATTTTTTTGCCAGAACCGGCCCCGCTAACGCCCCGATAAACATCGCCGCCGTCACCGCAAAGAAAAACCAGCCGATAGTGTCCGGTGGCAGGCTAAAGCGGTCGCGAAAGTACAAATTGAGAAAAGGAATAATCAGCCCGGCACCCAGGCCAACGATAAAATTGGCAAAAGATATTTTAAAGTAAAAGCGACCTCTTTCTTTAAACTGCCGCCAGCTAATGGAGAGCCGTCGCTCTTCTTCCGAGGGTGCCAAAGCTTGGATTTTCATAACCGGTATCAAGGCAAAAAGACTGATAATTATCCCCAAAGACAGTGTATACTGAAAACCCTCGA
>CAZUAS010000119.1:0-7479 GCA_964618515.1 uncultured Ignavibacteriales bacterium
TTTTCAGGATATGAGAAGGAAGTTGTTGGTTATTTTTAAACGTTACCTCGCCGAAATAATATTTCGGACCTTCATAGACTTCAAGATATACCGTCATGCGGTTGCTGGCCGTATCGATAACAGTGGAGTCACTGACCAGATAGGCGTCGGCAAAACCTTTTTTATGATATTCTTTTATTATTTTTTCCAGGTCTTCATCGTATTTTTCCTGGGCGAAATCGGAGCTTTTCAAAAAACCTCGTTTTCGGTTGCGCATCTTCTTGATGAGGTCATTGGCTTCAACCCGCTTATTCCCGGTAAGAACCACTTTCTCGACTTTGACCTTTGAATTCTCTTTAATCAGATATTTGAGCGAGGCTTCGGTCGAATCCTCGTTATACTCCAATTTATGTGAAACCTGAGCCTGAAAATAACCTTTCTCGGAATATGCTTTGAGAATATCCTGTTTTTTCTGGTGGATCAAATACGGAGAGATATAACCGCCCACCCCCAGACCAAGTTTCTCTCTAAGGTCTTTGGTCTTTATCTTGTCATTACCTGAAAAGTCGAGACCGATCAGCTTGGGCAGTTCTTTGACGATAATGTATACTTTGACTCCCCCCATAACTTCTTCCGCCTGAATCTGAACATCCGAGAAAATCCCCAGACCGTACAGGCGGTGAATGGTTTCCTGGATATCGGTGGGGGTGAGCGAAGAACCCTTGTAAATCGAGGAAACACCCAATATCAACGAATTGGTAGCCACCCGGTTGCCGACCACTTCCATTTCAACCACCGTATAATTACCCTGGGCCTGAACATTCATCAGTAAGCCGATACCGAGCAGGCATGATATTAGTTGAATAAATAGGTATCTATTCTTTAAAAGGATAGACAAAGAAATTATTCTCCGGGTGCGACGATTTTATTTATTTTAATCCGGCTATAATCCTGTCGATGTCCTTGAGTGCGGCGGTATTTCGTTCTTTTTTTGTACTTATAGATTAAAACCTTGTCATTTTTACCGGTCGCTATAACCTCGGTTTCCACCCTTGCGCCGTCGACAAAGGGAGTGCCGACCAGAACCTTATCATTGTCTTTGATAAGCAAGACTTCAGAAATATCCATCTTGTCCCCCGGATTTTCTTTTCGGTGGGGAACCTTTAACAATGTGCCTTCTTCTCCAGAAAACTGAAAACCGGCAACTTGAAACACAGCGTACATTTTTAATAATCCTCCAGGAATTGGAAATAACCAACCATTAAAAGCTAAACCCAAAAAAGTAACCAATTTAGCCGTCAAGTCAAGGCAATTTTTAAACTATTATCATAGCCATTTTTCACCACGGCGTCAACTTTTAAACTATTTTAAGGACAATTGGTTCCAGACCTTCTCTTTACCAACAGACAGTTCGTGGTAATTTTGATTGTTCCCCGCCGGGCATTCGTTATATTATATAGTTTACTTATGAATAGAAAAATGTCGGGAATAAATGAGGTAAATCTCGGAAGCGAAACCATGTTTCAGCTAAAAGCCGGTTTTCAGCCAAAAGGAGACCAGCCTCAGGCTATCGAGGAACTGATGGCCGGGCTAAAAGCCAACCAGAAACATCAAACCCTCCTGGGTGTAACCGGTTCGGGTAAAACCTTCACCATTGCTAACGTCATCGCTCGTTATAATCGACCGGTGCTGGTAATATCACATAATAAAACCCTGGCCGCTCAGCTGTACGGCGAGCTTAAGGCTTTTTTCCCAAAAAACGCCGTGGAATTCTTTATCAGTTATTACGATTATTATCAACCCGAGGCTTACCTGCCTACGACCGATACTTATATAGAAAAAGATACGTCCATGAATGAAGACATTGACCGGCTGAGACTTCGAGCGACTGCTTCCCTTTTAGAACGGCCTGATGTCATCATTGTCGCCTCGGTTTCCTGTATTTACGGCCTGGGTTCGCCGGAAGAATATAAAAGACAACTTCAAATTTTTGAAGTGGGTGGAGAAGTCGACCGTGATGAGGCTATCCGCCGTCTTATCGATATACATTATAACCGTAACGACATTGACTTCAGCCGGGGGAATTTCCGGGTAAGGGGAGACACCATCGAGCTGATCCCGGCCTACCGGGAAACAGCCGTCAGGATAGAGTTCTTTGGCGATACCATTGACCGTATTACGGAAATCGACCCTTTGACCGGAGAGATTTTAAACGAACGTTCGCGGGCGGCGATTTATCCCGCCAAACATTTCGTCACTTCCAAAAGACAGCTTGAAAAAGCCGTTGCGGGTATCGAACAGGAGTTAGCCGATAGACTGGCGTATTTCAGGGAGGTTAATAAACTTCTGGAGGCTCAGAGACTGGATTCCCGAACCAGATATGACCTGGAGATGTTAAAAGAAATAGGCTATTGCAGCGGCATAGAAAATTACTCGCGTTTTCTTACCGGCCGTAAACCGGGCGAACGGCCTTATACTTTGATAGATTTTTTCCCGGAGGATTTTTTGACGATTATAGACGAATCACACCAGAGCGTACCACAGTTGCGGGCGATGTACGCCGGGGATAAAAGCCGCAAGGAGGTGCTGGTTGAACACGGTTTCCGCCTGCCCTCGGCCCTGGATAACCGGCCTCTCTTTTTCGAGGAGTTCGAACGTCTGGTGAACAAGGTCATTTATGTTTCGGCAACCCCGGCTGATTATGAGCTGGAAAAATCGGGCGGAGTGGTGGTGGAACAGGTAATCCGGCCGACCGGTCTTCTCGACCCGCTTATCACCGTCAAACCCCTGGCCACCCAGGTGGACGATTTGATGGAACAGGTTAAATTGCGCAACAGCCGCGGAGAACGTGTCCTGGTTACCACCCTGACTAAAAGAATGAGCGAGGATTTGACGGATTACCTGGCCAAAGCGGGGATCAAAGTCCGGTACCTGCACAGTGAAATCGATGCCATTGACCGGACTGAGATAATCCGCGACTTACGTTTGCATCAGTTTGATGTCCTGGTAGGGGTGAACCTTCTGCGCGAGGGTCTGGATTTGCCCGAGGTATCCCTGGTGGCCGTTCTCGACGCCGATAAGGAAGGTTTTTTACGTTCGGCTCGTTCGCTGATTCAGACGGCCGGCCGGGCGGCACGCAATAAAAACGGGGAAGTTATTTTTTATGCCGATAAAGTTACCGATTCCATGCGGAAAGCCATCGAGGAAACCAACCGCCGTCGGGAAAAACAGCTTATGTACAACCGGGAGAATAACATCAACCCGGAAACGATATATAAGACTCGCGAGGAAATACTGCGTTCCACTCAGTTTGCCGACAGCCGGACGGTTGAAGAAAAAACGTTCGAGAAACCGGAACATTTCAAAATGATGTCGCACGAGGATCAACTGGCGTTCATGCTCCGGGCTATGAAAAAAGCCGCCGAGAATCTTGACTTTGAAACGGCCATACAGATTCGCGATGAAATAAAAGAACTTAAGGCGCAGGCCAAAATGAATAAACGAAAAAAATGAGTTATACGTCAGTTTTAGAGAGTTAACTATGAATACCAATATCAATTTCAGAGGGGTTGTTCTATCAGCCCTCGTATTTGCCCTAACGATAACTGCCGGGTGTAAAGAGAAGGATGTTCCCTATATCGTGGATGCCGATGAAATCCGGCGTTACATAAACGAAGTTGAAACCGCCCGGGAACTTTTTCGCACGTCGAACCTGATTAACCCCGACCCGTACACCCTGCCTTTCGACAGCGTGGTTTATCGTGACACCGTACTCGCCGTTACCCGGCAGCAGTTTGAGGTCGTTTTCCCCGGTGATTTGGGAAACGGCAAAGATAAAAACGGAGATTATATCTTAGCTGATTACGGCTCGCTGGGATTTCTGCGTGAAGCGATGGTGGTAATCGAGGATAGAATAACCGTCCAGACCCTGCGTCTCTATAACGGTGATACGCTTCAGAAAATAATCTCCGACCGGCGTCTTAAAAGACATGGTTTTTTCATCAAACTGGGTAGTGATTCACATGATTATGTCGGCTGGCTGTTATGGGGTTTTAACGGCGCCGACGGGAACCAGATCCCGCTTATTGTTACGGTCAAGGACTCTCAAAATAATACCTATTACGGTGACGGGAGTCTGTATACCGATTCATCTCTAAGTTTTGATAATAATTACTATTTTAAAAGGCTAAGCGGATTAAATCAAATCAATTCCGGGAGTAATTTGGTTATCAGTACCGAAACCGCTAATCCGTCAATATCCGTTCGTAGAATACCGTTTATCTCCGCTGAAGATAAGGACGGTTATTTTACCCGCCCCATGATTTACAACGGCCTTACTTTCGATAACCGGAAAAAATACGTGGATACCATAAGTACTCCTTATGAAACTTCCGGAACATGGAAATTGATTTTCATGCAGGTTTTTAAGGATGACGAATTTTTCTTCCTCGGTTGCTGGGGTGTGCCGTATCGCGTTAAATGAGCGCTGAATTTTGAATCCATCGTAATAAAAGTGATTTTTTTAAATTACCTTTTGGGTTCATTTCTTTTTTTGTTGAATACCACCTCAGGTTCTGAGTATTTTCTTAAAGAAATAATTCTGCAAGGATGCTTGAAATTTAAAGATAAGTAAAGGAGGATTTATGTCTTCAAGACCAAGACGCTGGTTGCCATTAATTTTGATTGCCGTTTTCGCCATGGGTATGGTCGGTTGCGGTACCCAGATTCCCTCAGGCCACCGCGGGGTGTTTTTCAACAAGTTCGGTTCCGGTACCGAAATGGGTAGAATATACTCCGAAGGTTTCAACTGGCACTTCCCCTGGAATAACATTTTTGTTTATAAAATTCAAACCCAGGAACGTAAGGAAAGCCTGGTGGTTCTGTCTTCCGATGGGGCGACTATTAAGATCGATGTCTCCATCCTTTTCAAACCGGATCCGCTAAAACTGGATTCATTGCAGATAACGGTCGGCCCGGCATATTATGATGTCCTGGTGGCTCCTTCGGTGCGCGGCATCGCCCGCGGTATCGCCGGTCGCTATACCCCCGAAGAAATTTATTCCACCAAGCGGGAGTTGTTGACCAGGGAGATAGTCGATTCCCTGCGAACCCAAATGTATGATAAATTTATCAACATCGAGAATGTCTTGATTCGTGATGTTACCATACCGGAAAAAATCTCGGAGGCGATTAATTTTAAACTGACCGCGGAACAGGAAGCCCAGCGTATGCAGTTCACCATTGAGAAGGAAAAACTTGAAGCGGAACGCAAGAGAATCGAAGCCAAAGGCATCGCGGATTTTCAGCAAATTGTCAGTGCCGGGATTACGCAGTCGCTTTTAAAGTGGAAGGGGATAGAAGCAACCTTGAAAATCGCCGAATCGCCCAATACCAAGGTGGTGATAATCGGTAATGAGGCCGGAAGCTTGCCGATTATCCTTGGCGGCGACAAATAAACAATCAACTATAATATTTACCCTGTTTTGATGACTTCGTGGTTAAAGTCAGACAGGGTATTTTATTGCCCGAAGACAAACCATTTATCCCGCAATTAAACCTTTTTAAGAAACATAGGCGCTTCAACTTCCGGCTCCCGGGAAGCCTTATAACGCAGATATTATATCAGTAGGCAATAGAAATCACTTTTTTTATATGATTATTTCATATAATGTCGCCCGCGTATAAAAACGAGCCCTGTTACCCATTATAACTTAAGGTTTTACAATAGCTTATCAAATTGGCCTGTTTATTGCGTCATCTTAAAAATGAAGTAATAGTTCTTGACTAATTTGTTGTAGGTAGTATATTTAGGTGTTAAGAAAAAAAGCATATTACTGCGTTTTTTTACTACTTTTTACTTCCTTGGAGCTGTTTTAAGCCTGTTACATACAACAAGTTTGGTCTTGAGCATACACGGGCGGCATAGTAAACGGCTTAATAAGGAAGTTGGTTTATATGCTGACAATTCTTTGGAGGAGAGATGACTAGGTTCAGGCCTACCTTTAGCATTCTTATAACTTCATTACTTTTTATCCTTTTAATTCAAACTTCCGTCTTCGCATTAGATCCCGACTGTCCTCCGGTATTAACTTTACCCGAGGACTCATCCGTTTTCTTGTGCACTCCGGGAGAAATTTGTTTTGATGTTATTGGAAATGACCCGGAAGTAAACGATACTCTGGTGCTCAGTCTGGTCAGTGGTCCGATGGATTTTCCCCCTGAGACCTTTTATGGTTCGTTCACCAGAAATGTCTGTTTTAATCCAGCTACCAGTGGTATCTATGTCTTTATCTGGCAACTGAAGGACCGTCTTAACATAATCGATGTTGATACCGTGGTGTTTGACGTGACGGTGAATACGCCGCCGGTAATTGAAGACCAGGAATTTTCACAGGAGCTTTGCCTGGGTCAACGCTGGCGCGACCTGCCGGTAGCGGCGTTTGACGCCGATGATGATGTTTTGCGTTTTGAGAAGCTGTCCGGGCCGGGAACGATTGATGAATATACCGGTGTGATAAGTTACGAAGCGGCCTCCTCCGGAGTGACTTCCTTTGAGGTGGCTGTTTATGACCCCTGTGGAGCAGATACGGCGACCATTACGGATTATGTTTACCTCAATGAGCCCCCGCAGCTTTTGACTCGCGATACGACTATTATTCTTTGTGAACCGGTGGAAATTTGTTTCGATGTTGTGGCTCGTGACCCCGAGGGCGGCCCGGTGACTATCACTGAAATTGATGACCTCGGCCAGTTTACGCCGCTAAATGATACCTCCGGTCAAACCTGTTTTATGCCGGCCGAAGTTGACACGGCGGATTACCTGTTTATCTACTGCCTGGTTGACCAGTGTCCCCTTGAGAAAATCACCCCGCCCTGTCTGCCGGACACCGTCAAAGTTACGGTGATTATAAATCAACCGCCTTATTTTACCCTGTGTCCGGAAGGCCAGGAATTCAATACCTGCGCCGTGGATACTTTTTGTTTCGATGTCAGCGCCAATGACCCCGAGTTCGGCTCCCTGACTTATCGAATTCTCGAAGGCAATGCCTTTATGGACGGTAAAAAAGTTTGTGTCATCGGTGAGGAATCGCAGAGTTTCGATGTCGTCATCGAGGTGAGTGATTATTGCAACGCTACCGATACCTGTACGGTGCCGGTTGTAATCAACGGCAATCGACCGCCGGTCATCAAGCCCCTTGCCGACCAGAATATTTTCCTGTGTCAGCCGGAAATATTCTGTTTCGAGGCTGTGGTAAGCGATGAGGATTATAACCTTGATACGGTTATGCTCAATTACGGATATTATGACAGTAACCTTCCTCCCCGGATATGTATCGAAATCGATACTTCGGGTGTCTATACGATTATTTTAACGGCTCGGGATGAGTGCGGGGCTACGGATGTCGATACCGCCCTGGTTACAGTGGAGGTAAACCGCCCCCCGATAGCCGAGTTTATAAGCGGGGATACCAGCCTGGTGCTCTGCGAGATTTCCGAGCT
>CAZUAS010000120.1:0-958 GCA_964618515.1 uncultured Ignavibacteriales bacterium
CTTCCGATCTGTCTTAAACACGGCTCATTAATAACCGATCGCCAACCTCTTATCAGCTTTATTCTCGAAGATACACTATCGGGGTTTGCTGATGACCGCAGTATCAATATTACTCTGGATAACCGGTGGCTGATTCCCGAATACAACCCGCAAACGAAAATTTGTCAGACCCGGCCGCTGGAGCCTCTTTCACTGGATAAGCATACTCTGAAGATTGTGGCCATTGACCGTGCGGGAAATAAAGTTGAACAAAATGTTCAGTTCCGGGTTATTTCAAGTAGATAAACTGTAAAGGATAAGTTATAAACAAGGAAGAAAAGTGCTTTTCCCGATACGGGATGATATCCCGACTACAAGAAGACCCAATCTGACCATCGCTTTGATTGTAATCAATACGCTGGTGTTTTTATATTCTCAAATCCTGGGGGTTAAAGAAGCTCATCTTTTAGTCTATAATTTCGGTTATATCCCTTATTTTTTTCTCGATAGCAGCGGCCAGTACATTTTACCCTCGTGGATATATCTGACGCCTATAACTTCGATGTTTCTTCACGGCGGCTGGATGCATTTGATTGGAAATATGCTTTTTTTGTGGATTTTCGGAAACAATATCGAGGATTATCTTGGTGCCGTTAAATTCATATTCTTTTATTTGCTTTCCGGCTTAGCGGCCATAACCTTATACACTCTTTTTAATCCCTCATCTCAGATACCTCTGGTCGGTGCTTCGGGAGCAATCGCCGGGGTAATGGGTGCTTATATGGTATTACATCCCCATGGCCGGATAACCTGTCTTTTTTTCTTTATCATTATACAGTTTATTGTCTTGCCGGCCAAGATAGTGTTAGGCTTATGGTTTCTGTATCAAATTATCATGTCGGTACTGGGAAGTTCCACCGGTGGGGGGGTTGCCTGGCTGGCTCATGTAGGGGGATTTATTTTCGGCTGGGGTATTTTT
>CAZUAS010000120.1:968-7357 GCA_964618515.1 uncultured Ignavibacteriales bacterium
AGCGTATTTACCGGGTTAACTGGTAAAAACATCGGATCGAGCCCGTTCTATCACCAATTAACTTACTGCCTGATATTAACTTGACTATCCCTTCCTGTTTCTTATTAGGTCTTAAAGATTTCAACATTATGAACCGATATCTAAGAATAGAATAATAATGTTTATCAAAAATTCTGGAGGCCAACATGGCAAATAAAAAGTGGACTTTTGCTGGTTTTGAAGATTTGGAAGAAAAGTGGGTCCGTGGTCTTTTTGTCTGTGATGAGATTGCGGACATCAGCAATCCCCTGGTTCTTGACTGGTGTGAACGGCTCAACGACTGGACCTCGAAGGTGGCTTTGTGCTTTAACCGTTTTACCAGTGCCGTGACGCTGGACCGGATTTCCCAGGCACCGCTGCCGGAATTGCGCCGGCTGGTGTGCTATCACCAGAATACCAGTATCGAAACGCTGGAGCGTTTGCTCGAAGACGGCGACCGTGAAACTCGTGAAACCGCCTGTGAATATCTTGAGAAAAAGCAGAGAACTTACGGGAATCGCCGTAAGTCAAGGCCGCTTAGGGTATAAGGTCGTTCTCGATTGAAGAAAAGCAGCAACCCGCAGGTTGCTGCTTTTTTTATTCAATTTAAGCTCGGATAATAGGTTAAAAGTATCTTTTTAATCGTTTTTTAATATTCAGTTTTTCCTTTGGTAAGCAATTCCCTTTACATTTTAACTATAGATTTATTAAATTAAGTGTCTTATAATTAATGACGATTGGATTCTCGTTTTTTTATTGATTACCAACCAAGGTTGGATAAAGTAGGAGTAAGAAATGATTACTAAACAACAAGCTCTTGATTATCACAGTCGAGGTAGAAGAGGTAAAGTTGAAATCAATCCTACCAAGCCCTGTGCTACTCAATTCGATTTATCTTTAGCTTATACCCCTGGTGTGGCTGAACCCTGTCTGGAAATTCATAAGAATCCGGCTGATGCTTATGTCTATACGGCCAAAGGTAATCTGGTGGCGGTGGTTTCCAACGGTACGGCGGTTCTGGGTTTGGGAAATATCGGAGCCCTGGCCGGGAAACCGGTAATGGAAGGTAAAGGAGTACTCTTTAAAAGGTTTGCCGATATCGATGTTTTTGATATTGAATTGGGTACCGAGGACCCTGATGAGGTTATCAAGTGCTGTCAGCTTCTGGAACCGACCTTTGGCGGTATCAATCTTGAAGACATTAAAGCCCCAGAATGTTTTTATATCGAAGAGACTCTTAAGAAAACCATGAAAATTCCGGTTTTTCATGACGACCAGCACGGGACGGCGATTATTTCAGGAGCCGCTTTATTAAATGCTCTGGAAATCGTTAACAAAGATATCAGGAAAATAAAGGTCGTGTATTCCGGTGCCGGAGCGGCTGGGATCGCCTGCGCCAAACTTTATTGCTCTCTGGGTGTCAATCCCGACAACCTGTTGATGGTTGATTCCAAGGGTGTTATGTACGAAGGTCGGGGCGACAAATATAATAAATACAAAGCCCAGTTTGTCCGTAAAACCGATTGCCGGACACTGGCTGATGCCATGAAGGGTGCTGATGTTTTTGTGGGTGTTTCCGTTGCTGGTACCGTTACCAAAGAAATGGTCAAGACCATGGCAGACAACCCGATAATATTTGCTATGGCCAACCCCAATCCGGAAATTAACTATCCGGAGGCATGTGAAGCTAGGAGTGACCTTATTATGGCTACCGGTCGTTCCGATTATCCCAACCAGGTTAATAATGTGCTTGGTTTTCCATTTATCTTCCGCGGTGCTCTGGATGTCCATGCTACGGCTATAAACGAGGAGATGAAGATTGCCGCCGTTAACGCTCTGGCGTCCTTGGCCAAGCAGGATGTTCCTGAGGATGTGGCTCGGGCTTATGGCGTGGACCATTTCAAGTTCGGCCGGGAGTATATCATCCCCAAACCATTCGATTCCCGGATTCTCGAGTGGGAAGCTTCAGCAGTGGCTAAAGCGGCTATTGATACCGGCGTGGCGCAAACGATTGTTGATATTGATGAGTATCGTGCCAGTCTGGCTCGCCGGGTCGGTAAGGGCCGGGTTATCATGCATGTCATTACCGACAAAGCTAAAAAAGCTCCCAAGAAAGTTGTTTTCCCCGAAGGAAACTCCGTTCGTATCATGAAAGCCGCTCAAATTATCCATAACCAGGGAATTGCCCAGCCGATTCTTTTGGGTAGCAATGATGTTCTTCAGAAAGTAGCCCTGGAACATGAGATCGATATCTCCGGTATTACGATTATCGACCCCATTTCTTCTGACAGACGTCAACTCTATGCGGAAAAGTATTATGAGAAGCGTATCCGGAAGGGCATTACGGCCGATATGGCCAACTGGATGATGCGTGACCGGACCTATTTCGGCTTGATGATGCTGGAGATGGGAGACTGTGATGCTTTTCTTTCCGGAGTATCTTCGGATTATCCGACCACTATCAGGCCGGCTTTGGAATGTATCAGCCTGCGTAAGGGAGTATCCCGGGTTTCTGGTCTGTTCGCTATGATTCAGAAGGATAAGGTCTATTACTTTGCCGATACAACGGTAAATATCAATCCCAGTGCCGAGGAACTGGCGGAAATTGCCATCAGCAGTGCCAACGTCGCCCGGGCATTCAACGTGGAACCTCGGATTGCCATGCTCTCTTTCTCCAATTTTGGTTCCGCCCGTTATCCGGAGTCGGAAAAAGTTGCCAGGGCGACGGCAATTGTCAAACAAAAAGCCCCGGACCTGGTGGTGGAAGGCGAGATGCAGGCGGATACCGCCCTTTTGCCTGAGTATATGGCTAAACACTTCCCCTTCTCACAGCTTAAAGAAGAAGCCAATGTGCTTATCTTCCCGGATCTTAATTCCGGCAATATCGCTTATAAACTTGCCAAGATTCTGGGGGGAATGACGGCGGTGGGACCGATTCTAATGGGACTGGCGAAACCGGTTCATGTCCTGCACCGCACCCTGGATGTTGCGGAAATCGTCGATATGGCGGCTATTGCCGTGGTCGATGCGCAGCAGATGTCCCGATGACCCGATTTTTCCTCGTTTGGAAAAAAAGCCCGGAAGTAACCCTTCCGGTCTTTTTTTTATTGCTCTGACCGGACTTTAAGACTAAACTTATGCTACTTCTTTTCGATATATGAAGTAACTGGAATGAAAATAGCAACCAACAGGCCTTTAGTTAAAGGGATTTAACTTGGGATTTTTTGACCTTCTTTCGAATGATATCGGTATCGACCTGGGCACCGCCAACACTCTGGTGTATGTTCGCAATCAAGGAATAGTTTTAAACGAACCCTCGGTAGTGGCCATTGAAAAAAGCAGTGGGAAAATTCTGGCTATTGGCTCGGCGGCCAAAGAAATGACCGGACGCACGCCGGGTGGGATTGAAGCCATTCGTCCTTTAAAAGACGGTGTGATTGCCGATTTTGAAATGTCCGAAAAACTGATAGCGGATTTTATCCGGCGGGTGGTGAAGCATAAGTATTTGATGAAACCGCGTGTTGTCATATCCGTACCTTCGGGGATTACCGAAGTTGAGAAACGAGCGGTTCGTGATTCCGCGGAAAATGCCGGGGCGCGGGAAGTGTACCTGATACAGGAGCCCATGGCGGCGGCGATTGGCGTGGGCTTGCCAGTTGAACAGCCTTCGGGTATCATGATCATTGATATCGGTGGAGGAACCTCTGAAATAGCCGTCATTGCCCTAAATGGGATCGTCAACGATACTTCCATCCGGGTGGCCGGCGATGAATTCAGCAGTGCCATCATAGGCTACTTGAAGAAAAATTATAATCTACTTATCGGGGAACTTACGGCGGAAGATATTAAAATAAAAATAGGATCGGCTTTCCCTCTGGAGAAGGAATTGTCGATGGAAATCAAAGGGCGCGACCTGGTGGCCGGAGTGCCTAAGAATCTCAAAATTTCTTCGGTGCAGGTTCGGGAAGCCCTTTCTGAAACTTTGGATATCGTTGTTGAAGCCGTTCGTCAGGCTCTGGAACGAACTCCTCCCGAACTGGCTTCGGATATTCTTGAACGAGGTATCATTTTAACGGGGGGCGGGGCGCTGTTAAGAGGTCTCGATAAACGCCTGCGGCAGGAAACCAATCTCCCGGTCAATATTGCCGACGACCCGCTGACATGTGTGGTCAGAGGAACCGGCAAGGTTATTGAAGATTTTGCCAATTATACCAAAGTCCTGGAGCGCAGTCGCCGCGATTAAAATCATTAATATTTGAATAAGCCGGTACGAATACCGGCTTTTTTTATTGCCCGGAGTTTTCTATTAATCTTTTTTTAACCGGTAACTGTCAAATTATTAGAAACAGATAATGAAAGAATTAAACCGGGATAGAATACAGCCGTTGGTAGAAAAAGCGGTTGCGGGTGACCGCAACGCCTTTTCAGAAATCGTGAGAATTATGATGAAACCCATTGTTGCTTTGACATATCGGATGACGCAGAACAGGGATGTCGCTTTTGACCTGGCTCAGGATACTTTTGTTGCAGCCTGGCAAAATCTGTCGGGGTTTCGGGGTGAGGCCCATTTTGACAGCTGGTTATACCGTATCGCCGCCAATAAAACCCTCAACCATCTGGCTTCACCTAAAAGTAAGGTGGTTTCGGCTGATGACTATTCTTTGTCGGAAGCTCTGGATAATGCAACGCCGGAAAAAATATTAATGAGAAAAGAATTGAAGAACACGATTATGAATTTCATGGCTGCTTTACCGGTTCAGCAGCGATTGGTGTTTGACCTTCGTTTTTACCAGAACCTTTCTTTCGGAGAAATAGCCGAAATTACCGGTAATGCCGAGGGTACGGCCAAGACCAATTATCGCGAAGCCGTAAAGAAACTTCGTGAGTATATGAAGAAAAAAGGATGGCAGGTATGAACTGCAAAGAATACCAGGAAGAATTGATGCTTTATTTCGGTCAATCGGAATTGCCGCCGGAACTTGCCGAGCATATTTCCGGCTGTGACCCTTGTCGTAATTTCTTCGAAGAGTTGAGAGCCCTGACCGTTGATATGGGTGATGATACGGTTTTTTATCCGAATGAGCTCGAGATTGAAGGTTTAACGGTTCGTATTAATAAACAAATCGACCGGGTGACGCCGGCGGTAACGACAGTGGTGAAACCGGTTTTTACCTGGTATAAGCTGGCCGGGGTGGCGGCTTCGATAATCCTTATAGTGGGAATTGCGCTGCTGGGGGACTTTTTTAATAAAACTTCTCCAACCTCTACCTCGGTCGAACTCACCAGTTCCTTGTATTATACTGATAGTTTTACCCTTCTGCGTGATGAGAGTGAGTATTATCAGTTGAGCGATGATCAGTTTTACATCCTGGTAGGCGATTATACTTCCGAAAGAATCTATGACGCCGCCGGACAGCTGCTCGATGATTTGAGCGAAGAAGAATTAAAATACCTGGAAGAAAATTTTAAAGTGGGAGATTTACTATAATGTTAAAGAGGATATTATTTTTGACGGTCATTTCGGCATTTCTTACGGTCGGTTCCCTGGTTCAGGCAGATGATGAAAAAGTGCCTTATTCGGATAATGATTGTTTTTATGACGATTTCTTATATCCGCCGATGTTTTTCGCCCAGATTGGAATTGAGGATACCCCCATGAATATGCCTGGTAAAATGAAAGCTTTCGGCCGGGCGAAAGGCGAGTACATGGAAGCCATGGAACAGCAGCGGAAACACCTGGAGCAGTTCCGGCTTCTAAAAATGCTGGAACTTCTGGACCTCGACGAAGAACATGAAGTGGCTTTTTTAACGTCTTTCCGGACTATGAGGAAGGATATAAGTAATATCTGGGATGAAAGAAAAGGTCTCGTGGAAAAACTCGTTGAATCAATACACGAGGGAGATATTTCCGGTTCCCAGGTCGATAAAATTGTATCCGAACTTATACGACTGGATAATGAAAAAAATGTCATCATGAAAAATTTCTTTAACAATGTTAAGGAATTATTAACCCCCGAACAAATGGCGAAGTTTATCGTTTTTCAGGAAAAATTTGAATTCGAACTGCTTGACCAGATGAGAGATTTTAAAAGCCGGGGTCGCGGAGAAAAACCTTAAAACGATAGATACATATTTAATTTTTAAAAGGAGGAATACATCATGAAAAGAACAACCCTTATTACGCTGGTGGTCCTGATGCTGGTTGCCGCCATAGTCATAGCCCAGCCGTCATGGAGCCGACAGGGATTATGCCCTCGAGGTGATGGCCCGGTAATGGGTTTCGGTCACAGACCCTTCGGGGTGAATACCGGAGCAGGTATGAATTAGATCGGAAGAGCACACGTCTGAACTCCAGTCACGAGATTCCATCT
>CAZUAS010000121.1:0-7328 GCA_964618515.1 uncultured Ignavibacteriales bacterium
CCCTATCCTACACTCTTTCCCTACACGACGCTCTTCCGATCTGGCAAAAGTACCGCCCCCGATGGAACCGGCCGTAAGATAGCCGTCCGGTTGCAAAGTATTCTCAAGCCAGAACCACTTATTATTCTTATTATCCAGCCAGCACAGGCCGTCGAAATTGTTATTCCTGTCGGCTTCATCAAGTTTAATCGAAACTGAGATATTTTCTTTGGTCATGATAGCTTCAGGGAAAATACTGTAATAATCCGAATTTAAAAAATGGGTGATTTTATACGGAGCATCTTTTTTCTCCCAGGTAATAAACTGCGGTAGATAAAAGGAGTTCTTTTTAAGCTGAATGGTGAATATACTGTCAACCCGGATATTATCAACCGGGTTAATACCCGCCAGGCAGATATTTACTTTTTTAACAAAACGGTTATAAACAGAACCATCGTCAAAATTTAAGGCAATGGCCAGACTATCGATAACGAGATATTTATTATCCGGGGGCAGAAAAAAGATATACTGCTCGGCACTTTTATACAAGGCGGGATATTTTTCGTCTATCACGGAATCCCCTCTGTATATGCGAAGAAAAATATCGCCAAGAAAATTACCGGGAGTGGCGGCTGTTATCAGCAAACCGTCATCAAGCGGTTCATAGACAATATCCAGATTTTTACAGTACCCCTTGACAATGCCGTTAAAGGGTTTGTCTTCTATATAACTTCCCTGCCGAGTAATCATCACCAGTTTCAAACTGTTGCGTTCAATATCTCTCCTCTTCGATTTGATTATTAAATAATCGGGTTTTATCTTATAAACATAATTCAAACTGTCGTTCAACCAGTTTTTCGCCCAGTTACGGAGAACGTACACCGTATCGATATCCAGAGCTTTGTAATCCGGAGTGGGCGAAAAATAAAAATGATATGAGGAGTCTTCGGCCGTTTGTACGGAATCAAGGTGAAATATATCCGTCGGTGGTCCCCAGAGAAATTTGAAGTGAAGTTCTGAAATATTACCGAAACAGTCTTCAGCGGTGATTTTTCCCTCATGCAGACCAACTTTCATCTCCGCTTGATAACCGATTAGCCCCCGGTAATCATTGAAAACCCGACTGCCGTTATATTCGTTGCCGGGAAGGCTGAAAAGACGTCTGACCTGCTTTTTATCACTAATCGCCTCCTGGTAATCATATTCAAGATTAACCATCCCCCCTTTGTCGAAATCAAGCGAATCGAAAATGACCTGATAACAGGTTTTCCCGTCTACCTGAAGGGTCAGTTTATAAACCGCCTGTCTCATTCCTCCGGGTCGAATACGGTCAAAGCATTCGGCAAAAATACCGAATGGACTGTTAAAATACAAAATCGTGTCCAGGTAAAAGTAACCATCCTTTTTTGTTGGAGAAACATCGAGATATATTTTCCGGGTACCACCATAAAAAACAGAATGGTCGTCGGCTAGCTGAAAACCAATTCTCGTGAAAACCGGCCGGGTGTTATCTTTGAGCCGATAGCCGTGGGTCAGGGGATTGACCGGATAATTATCACCTGAACGTTTTTCAAAATGCAAATGCGGGGCGCCCGACCCGGTCTGACCGGAGAAAGCCACCAACTCTCCTTTTTTTACTCTTAAAGAATCTACCGGAAATGTCATATCAAGATAATAGCGAGTATCGGCTACCTGCCTTTTTTTCACAACATTATCGATTTTGTCGGTAAAATCTTTCAAATGGCCGAAAACATAAAGGTACCCGTCATCGCCTTTAATATATAATCCCTTACCATAGCCGTAATAGGACATTTTTATCCGCCAGACATAACCATCGACTGGAGAAAAAACCTCCCGGCCTTCAACCCCGCCGGTTCGAAGGTCAATTCCGGCATGAAATCGGAAATTTCTTAAATCACCAAAACCCGATGAAAGGTCAATATCAGTTTTGAGCGGCCAGTCCGCGCCTGCTATGTAACCGGTTGTAATTAAAATGATTACAAAGATTAACGAAGATTTGAATTTGGTCGATATCTTACCCATGACAACTCATTTTAATAAATTATTTTTCTTCAGCATAGCCTTTCATATTTATACAAAAGAAACAAATTTTTGTATAAATTGCAACAAGCTATTATTGCAAAATCGGATGATTTCATTATATTTATAGGTTTATATATTAAAAAAACCGAAATTGAAAAAAATTATTTAGCATAAGGAGTTTTGGTTCATGTTTGACGCTTTACGAAAAGCCATTGTTCCCATCATTGTCATTACGCTCTTATTCTTTGTTGGTTTAATTGTCCTGGAATGGGGTGCGGATTTCACGGGCAGCCGTAGCGGAAGGAATTTCAATCCCAATGTTGCGGCGGTCATCAACGGTGAAGAAGTACCCCTGACCGAATACAACCGCATCCTGAATAATTTGTACCAGCAGGAAATCGACCAATACGGTGGTGAACTGCCTGACGATAAATCTTTTGAGCTCGAAGACCGGGCCTGGAAACAACTGCTATACGACCACTTGATTATGCAGGAGGTGCAAAAACATAAAGTTATTGTAACGGATGAAGAACTTTATGCATATTTAAGGATGTCTCCCCCCCAGTACCTGCAACAGATTCCTCAGTTTCAAACCGAAGGAAAATTCGATTACCAGAAATACCTCAATGCCATGGTTGACCCCCAAGCCGCCGGCTTCTGGGCATCCCTTGAACCCATGGTCAAAAGAGATATCCTGAAATTAAAAATGCAGGAACTTATTATTCAAACCGCCCACGTGACAGAAGACGAAGTCAAGACCACCTTTCTGGAGAACGAAGAAAAAGTCAAGCTCGGGCTGATCAACGTAGGTTTCAGTTTATACCAGAATAATATTCCGGAAGTAACCGATGAAGAGCTTGAGATATATTACAACGAACATAAGGATAATTACCGGGTTGAAGAACGTGCGGTTCTCGAAATTGCACAGATTGAAAAAGTACCTTCGAGTTACGACTGGGAAATAACTCATACTCAAATCAAACAGGTTTATGACTTGATTATGGCCGGCGCTGATTTTGCGGAAATGGCCAGAGAATACAGCCAGGACAATTCCGCCCAGAGCGGCGGCGACCTGGGTTGGTTCCCCCGCGGTCAGATGGTCCCTGAGTTTGATTCCCTCTCTTTCAGTATGAATGAGGGAGAAATATCAGAACCCTTCCGGACCCAGTTCGGCTGGCATATTATCAAACACATGGGTTATAAGGACGAGATGGAAGTACCCCGCGGGAAAACCAAGAAGGAAAAAGTCAGGAAAGCTCATGTTGCCCATATTCTGTTCAAAGTGACCACCTCGCAAGAAACTCGGGACAATATTTTCAACCAGTTACAGGAACTCCTCCTCCTGGCTGACAAGGTGGAACTGGACTCAGCAGCCCGAGAATTGGGTGTTCCACTCAAGAAAACGATGCCGTTTACCAGGAAAAGTACCATTCAATACATCGGGTACGACCAGCAGATTGAACAGTTTGCTTTCGAAGAAAAAGTGGGCTCCATTTCCGATATCAAGGAAAACGCTTCGTCATATTATATCGTGAGGGTGGCGGAAAAGATTCCGGCCGGGATTGCAACGCTTGATGAAGTAAGAAGCCGCGTCCGCGGCGACGCCCGAAACACCGCCCTGAGTAAAATCTGCAAAGATACGGCTGACGCTATTTATGCCGTCCTCAAAACCGGCGAAAATTGGGATAAAGCCGCCCGTAAATACCACTGCAACTACGAAGAAACGGATCTTATTACCCGGAATAATTACCTCAAAGGCGTGGGTTACGACCCCAAACCGATGGGGGTGGCGTTTTCTCTGACCCAGGTTAACCAGATGTCCGAACCGGTCAGCTATAAAACCGGCTGTGTCATCATGAAATTGATTGAACGTTACAGCCCGGACCTGACAGTCTATAACGAAAAAAGAGACTCCCTTTATTCCGCCCTTAAACAACAGAAACAACAGGAACTCTACGGCAACTGGTTTAATAATCTCGTGGAACAGGCGAAGATTGAAAATTACCTGGTGCAGGCCAATCGTTAATATCAATTTTAAGACCCGTAAAAAAAAGCTCCCAGACCACGGGAGCTTTTTTATTTTATAAAACCACCCTGTTCATTTCAATATTTGTTCCTTTCTGTTCATGGTCTCGTTTTATTTTTTCGCGGAAATCACGAACCTCGGATATATCCAGCGTGGCGACCAGAATTCTCTTGTTCATTTCCCCGGTTGCGTCGGTCTGATTGATAACACCCCAGGGAGCGGCAATCAGCGAACGTCCCTGCAGGGGATGGCCAAAAATATTTCCCACCGCGCCCACTTTGATAACAAAAGCCCCGGCGGTCTCCGCCCCGTTGATAAAATATTCCCGGTCACGGAATTTCTTCTTCGACAGCGAATCATCGGGTTTCAAAGCCGAAGTAGTCGGGATAAAAATAAGGTCGGCGCCGTGCCGGAACATTTCGTCGTAAAGATGATGGTGGAAAACATCGCCGCAAATCATCACCCCCACGCGAACGCCCTCGATATCGACCAGAAACATTTCCTCCCCCGGGCTTATCCCCCGTTCCCGCTCCCGCGGCACCGGAAACCGCTTGCGGTAACGACCGATGACCTCCCCGCGGTTTATGACATAACAGGTGTTGTAAAGGCGGTCGTCATGGGGTTCAACCACCGTGCCGGCGAATAAACACGTGGCCAGCTCATAGGAAAGGGAACTCAGATACTTGAGATATTCGTTTATATTCAAAGCGGCTCGATGGTAGTCGGTGATGGTCTCGTCCAGAAGAAAATATTCCGGCAGGCACAAAAAATCCGGTTTCTGTTTGAAAATGTAGATTTTTTCCTCGAGGGATAATTTCTCCCCCAGACGACCCTGATAGGCCACGACTTTAATCAGCATACTACCTTACCTGTAACTGTTCTTATAGCTGTTGTACGTTTAATAAGCCGGTAAGTTTAAATAAAACTATCAGAACGGATTAGAACCTCAGTCTACTCGTCTGCAAGTTGTTAATTGATTAACGAATAGCTAAAGCAGGTCAGGCGCAACGGGCACCTGACTATTTTATTAATGTTTCGTCAGGTCCTGATTCCACCGCAGGTGGAATTTTGACCTGACGACCTTTTAACCATATGAAAAGGTGTCAGTTCACATTCTCGCCCGGGCGGGAACAGGAACTGACACAACTTTAAACAGTAGCTCAGGTACTATGTGTACACCTGATTATTTCATTCGGCAGATGTGGACATCTGCCGGGCACATGAATCAGGAGAATCTTACTTTTAACCTGCAATTAACTCAGCAATTCGTGTAATTCGGGCCCTCCCCGCCCTGCGGCGTCACCCAGCGGATGACCTGGTACGGGTCGGCGATATCGCACGTCTTGCAATGCACACAGTTCGACGGTGTCAGTTGAAGTTTCTTTTTTCCGGGACGCTTTTCATCGTCCACCATCTCGTACACCTGCGCCGGACAAAAGTGCTGGCAGGGATTGCTGTATTCCTCAGTGCACCGGTTGTTGCAGATGTCATAATCGCTGATGACCAGGTGGGGTGGCTGATGTTCCTCGTGCTGAGTGCCGGATTTGTAAACGTCGGTCAGCTTGTCAAAAAGATATTTATTGTCGAATTTGACTTCAACTTTTTTCGGTTCATGTCCAAAACGCCTGTTATAGTCGGCAATCTTAAGCATGTACTCATGGTCGCGACGGTGCTGACGACGGTCGAACAGTCCCCTGCCGCCGGTGAAAATCTGTATCGCGCCATGGAACAGCCCGGCATAAAGACCGCCTTTGAAACCGGCATGGAAATTACGTACTTTGTAAAGTTCATCTTTGAGCCAGCTCTGATTAAAGCGGGTTTCATAACCTTGCAATACAGCCGGTGAGAAATCATCTTTTTTAACGGCTTCAAACAACGTCTCCGCCGCCAGAATCCCCGATTTGATGGCGGTGTGAATGCCTTTGAGTTTTTGAGGATTGAGCAAACCGGCTGAATCGCCGCATAAAAGCAGACCATCATGGTAAAGTTTCGGGATGGAATAAAAACCGGCATCGGGAATGGTCTTGGCTCCGTAATGGAGCATCTGCCCGCCCTCGAGTATCTTTTTAATGAGCGGATGGGTTTTATAGCGTTGAAATTTCATGTGGGGGTCATTGGTGGGGTCAGGTGAATCCAGGCCGACCGCATAACCGACGGAAACCATCGTATCGCTCATACCATACAGCCAGCTTCCGCCGTATTCATGACGGGGCTGAGGCCAGCCAAGGGTATGTATCACTTGCCCGGCTTTGATGCGGCCCGTCGGTACCTCCCAGACTTCTTTAACGCCGGTAAGATAAGACTGCGGCTGACAATTTTTGACAAGGTCGGGAATCTTCTCGAAAGCCTGCCGGGTGAGAGAACCATGTACCCCCTCGCACAATACGGTAACTTTGGCTTGAACGATGGAGCCCGGTTCAAAATTGCTTTTCGGTGTTCCGTCTTTATCCAGCCCCATATCGACCGTCTGCACACCCGTAACCCGACCGTTGTCCACAAGCAGGTCATAAGCGGCCAGCCCGGCATAGATATCGATACCGAGCGCTTCAACCTGTTCGGCCAACCAGCCGCTAAGCTTGTTAAGCGAAACTACGTAGTTACCATGGTTGTTCAAAGCCGCAGGAAGATATGGGAACTTGAAAGCTCTCTTTTCGGTGAGAAAGTACATGGCTTCAGAAGTTACAGGTGATTCAACCGGGGCGCCTTTTTCGATGAAATCAGGAATGAGTTCGGCCAATCCCCGCGGGTCCATAACCGCCCCGGACAGGGAATGGGCACCGATGTAGGCGCCTTTGTCCATCAGGAGGACTTCGGGCATTTCCACACTGTCATCATTTGACACCAGTTGGGCGAGTTTGTAAGCCAGAGCCAGGCCCGCGGGACCGGCGCCGACGACAAGGATATCGGTTTCAAGGATTTCACGTTCTATTTCCATACCATCACATCCAATTAATAACAGTTAATATATTATTGACCTCTTCGATGATACGGAAGATAAGAAAACAGAGGAATAAGAAAAACTATATTTTAAATTATTTTTTAACCGGACTGACCGTTTCCTGTTTGCCGTTTCTTTTATTAAAATTATCGCCATTGTCGAGATTATTACCGTTCTGACTGATTTGAAGCATCTCACTGATTGCTTTTTTGTTACAGCCAATGGTAAAAAGCCGGGCATTCTTAATTATCGGCCGACGAATCAGCGTATAATCTTCAGCGATTCCCCTAATGATAGATCGGAAGAGCACACGTCTGAACTCCAGTCACCGCTCATTATCTC
>CAZUAS010000122.1:0-7290 GCA_964618515.1 uncultured Ignavibacteriales bacterium
ATAGAATCGGTTTCAAACTTATCCCCATCAAATTAAAGACCGGTGTGCTGGCGGAACTTGGCGGTTACGGTTCCGGCCCGACGGTGGCGTTGCGAACTGATATCGACGCCCTGCCGATTACCGAAAAAACCGGATTGAGGTACCGTTCTAAAAATATCGGCCGGATGCATGCTTGTGGTCATGATATGCACATGGCCGCCATTTTAGGCGCCGCGGTCATACTGGCGCACATGAAAGACCACTTCAGGGGACGGGTGCGGCTCATCTGCCAGCCGGCCGAGGAAATGCCGCCGGGCGGAGCCGAGCCGATGATTAACAACGGAGCTCTTGAGGGGGTGGATATGATACTGGGGCTTCACGTTGACCCGGATATTCCCACCGGTAAAATTACTCTGCGCGACGGCATTGCGATGGCGTCGGTGTTTGATTTTGATATAATCGTCACCGGCCCGGGCGGTCACGCCGCTCGGCCGCATCTTACGGTTGACGCCATCACCACCGCGGCCGAAATTATTGAAGCCCTTCAGAAAATTGTTTCCCGCGAAACCGACCCGATAGACCCCGTAGTTATCACCTTTGGCACCATTGAAGGCGGCGTGGCCCGTAACACCATTGCCGAAAGGGTTAAAATAGCCGGAACGGCGCGGACTTTTTCACCGAAAAATTTCAAGAAAATTCCGGCTTTAATAAAAAGAACCGTTGCCGGCGTCAGCCGGGCACGGGGTGCCCGGGCGGAAGTTATCCCGCTGGCATCCTTTCCGCCTTTGAAAAACCATGCCGGGGTAAACAGGCTTCTGGCTGATAATTTTAAAGCTCTTTTCGGTCCGGGGCGGGTATCGCTGTCGGAACTGGTTATGGGGGGCGAAGATTTTGCTTTTTACCTTCAGAAAGTACCCGGAGCGATGTTTCGCCTGGGTATAAGGAACGAAAATATTAAAGCTGACCAGCCCTGGCATTCCCCGGAATTTATGGCTGATGAAAACGCCCTGGTTTACGGAACTTCGCTTTTAGTCGCTGCTACCCTGGATTATTTAACGAGACCTGGACGATGATTTACAGCTTTTCTATTCTCATAACCGTATTAACGGTACTATTATCGTTTATTCCTGCCGGGGCTTTCCTTCTAAAAGACCAGGCGGTGACCTTTGCCGAGTTCAATTATGTCAACGCCGTCGCCACCTCCATGTCGCACGCTTATTTCGCCACCACCGAGGGCATAATTCGCTACAACAAGATGGAGCGCCGCTGGGAATTACCCCTCACCGGCTCGGACGGCCTGCCAAGGGAGGAAATCAAAAAAGTTTGGGTGGATACCTTTGACGACAGGCTTTACGCCCAGACCGGTTTTTCTCTTTACGAATACGATATGACCTTCGACCGCTGGTATCCCCTTAACGAACTTCCCGAATTCAACACCAACGACCGGCACATACGCCGGGATGAACCATTGATACCGCCTTTCAGTTTTAATTATCTCGGCGATGGTTCCCTGGTGGACCCTTTCGCCCGGACTTATCCCATCAGTGATATTGTCGATGACCGTTCCGGCACTCTCTGGATCGGTACCTGGGGTTACGGTCCGGCTACCGCTCCGAGCACCTCAACCCTGGTGGAACTTCTACCTTACGGTTTGCTCCAGAACCGTGTCAATGCCGTCTTTCTTGATGATAGTCTTTTGTGGGTTTCCGGTGCGGTTACGACCGGTTCCCGGACCGGGATTTCGGTATATAATACCCGTCAGAACAGCTTTTTTTACGTTGAATCGGGGCTGCGGTCGGATTTCCCCGCCTACGACATTAACTGCCTGGAAGGCAACCAGAGTTATGTTTATGCCGGCACCGAGTACGGGGTTTATGTCCTGGACAAGAAAAGCCTGCAGGTAGTTGATTATTATAATCGCCGGCGCGGACTCGTTGACAATAACGTCATCAGCCTTAAAAGCGTTGGTGATTCGCTTTTTATCGGCACCGCATCGGGGCTGGCGATGGTCAGTCATGAGGGTGACTCCCTCAAAATAATCCAGCCCAGATTTTTCTTTAACCAGGTAATTTATGATATTGCCCGGGCAGGTTCTTTCCTCTGGCTGGGTACCAGTATCGGGGCCTACCGCTACTCCCTGGAAACCGGCCGCCTGCAGCAATTTTCGGACCCGAAGATGTTTGTCAGCGGCGATGTTTACAGTATTGAACCTGATGGAGATTTCATTTGGTTTGCCTCCGATGAAGGCGTCCTGCGCTTAAACACCGCCACCGGCGAAACCGAGTCCTTCCGCGAGTTTACCAACCGACTGCAAAGCCGGGCGCTGGCGGTCAATGACCGGATTTGCGCCATTGCTTCCGATAAAGGAATGACTTTCATTTTCCATGACCGGGACAAGCCTTTCAGCCGGGAATTTACCATCGATGACGGCTTACCCTCAAACAATGTCTATGAGCTCGTCCTGGACGGCGACTATATCTGGGTGGGCACCGATAAGGGGCTGACCCGTTTCTGGTGGAACAATCCCAATCGGGTCGATTGATTTTTTTTTAGATTAAATATTGATAACTCTCGGTCAATTGCATACCATTATTATGCTTATGTGCACTTTTTAAAAAATTACGGTAACGAAATATCGATAATGAAAAGCATATTCAAGAATTTCTGGCTTAAAGTAATAGCCATAATAATGGGTTTCCTCATCTGGTTTCACGTGGTCACGGAAAAAAATTACACTTATGAATTGAAACTGCCCATTGCCCATATCGCCCTGAAAGAAAATCTGACCCTGTCCAAAAAACCACCCGACTCTCTGTCTGTCAAGGTCTCGGCTTCCGGTAAACAACTATTACGCGAGGAATGGCGCAACCGGGGACTGCATATCGACGCCACCCAGTTCGATATCGGTGCATATGACCTGGTTCTCAACAACAAAAACGTTGTCCTGCAGGAACCTTCCAGTAATGTAATTCTCGACAACATCGTCTTCCCCACCGCCATCAACCTTCAAATCGATGAAAAGGCCTCGATGACTATCAGTGTAACGCCGGACCTTGAAGTCATCGCCGATGATGGTTTTGCTATCAGCCAGCCTATAGCGACCACACCCTCCGAGGTGGAAATAATCGGTCCCAGGTCGCTGCTGAGACGTTTTCAGACCGTTTTTACCGAGCAAAAAAAGCTTACCGGTCTGAAAAACAATGTCATCATAACCCTGCCTCTTATTCCCCCGGCAGGGTACGGCATCTCCCTGAAACCCGATTCCATTACGCTGTCAATTAAAGTAATTCCGGTTAAAACCAGGGTATATGAAAACCTGCCGGTGGTGGTTTTCAACGCTCCCGTGGATAAAACCTACAGTCTTTTCCCCCCCACAGTGACTGTTGAATTAACCGGTCCTCCCAGTGATATCGACCTGCTAAACCGGAAAGCCCTGACCGTGTCAATTGATTACAAACAGATAGACCGGGAGGGTCTGGCACCGGTCAAAATTGACTGTCCTTCCAATTTTAAAGTCAAAAAATCCTCCGCCGATTCCGTAAAGATTATAATAAGATGATATGTTGACACTGGGCATTGAAACCTCATGCGATGAAACCTCGATGGCGGTCGTGGAGGACGGGCGCCGGATATTATCCAATATAATTCTGTTGCAGGTGATTCACAACGAATTCGGTGGCGTGGTTCCCGAAGTAGCCAGCCGGGAACATTTGAAAACCATAACGCCCATCTACCGGCAGGCCCTGAGTAAAGCCGGCGTTTCTCTTAAGCAAATCAATTTAATTGCCGCCACCATGGGTCCCGGGCTGGTGGGACCGCTTTTAGTGGGGTTGTCTTTTGCCAAAGGCCTGGCGTTTGCGGCTCATATCCCTTTTATTGCCGTCAACCACATGGAGGGGCACCTGGCCGCCAATATCCTGGAACATCCCGACCTTGACCCGCATCACCTGACTTTAATTGTCTCCGGCGGCCATACTATGCTGGTTGAAGTAAGACGGTTCGGCGAATATGAAATTCTCGGAAAGACCAAGGATGACGCCGCCGGGGAAGCTTTTGATAAAGTCGCCAAGCTGATGGGCCTGGAGTATCCTGGAGGGGCAGAAGTTGATAAACTGGCTCGTGAAGGTAACCCCCAATATTATCGTTTTCCCCGGGCTATTCGCAAAGAAGGGTACTTTTTCTCCTTTTCCGGGTTGAAAACAGCCGTTAGCCTGTATCTTAACAAGCTGGACCGGGCTACATTCGAAAAACATAAAGCTGATATTGCGGCTTCTTTCCAGGAAGCGGTGGTCGAAATCCTGGTGGAAAAAACCGTTAGAGCGGCTCAGGAAAAAAATATCCGCCATGTTACCATATCCGGCGGCGTTGCCGCTAACAGCCGCCTGAGAAACCTTATGACCGAAAAACTACAGCTCGTAAATAAACACCTTTTTTATCCTTCGCCTGTTCTCTGTACCGATAACGCCGCCATGATTGCCGCCGCGGGTTTCTACCGATTTGAAAAGGAAGGTCCGGGTGAATTTATAAGTGAAGCCGTTCCGTATCTGAAACTCCAATAAAGAAGCCAAAAACAACTTTTCCCGCTTGCGCCTGTATTCTTATTCTGTTATTGTTTAATACCCTGAAAGTGAAAGCGCAGCACTTGTTCGAATGAAAACTTTACTCGAAAAAAAACTCTTTCCCTTCGTAATCAAACCCGGACGTTACACCGGCGGCGAACCGGGACAAATAGTAAAAGATCCTTCGGGTCGGATTAACTATCTTCATGCCTATCCCGACAAGTATGAGCTGGGACAATCTTATCTTGGTCTCCAGACGATATACCATATTATAAATCAGGACGACCGGTTTTTGTGCGAACGGGTTTTTGCTGTTGACCGCGACGCGGAGGAAATCATGCGTCGGGAAAAAATCCCGCTTTTTTCACTGGAATCGTGGCGCCCGGCGACGGCTTTCGACGCCATCGGTTTCACGCTGGTAGATGAATCGGTTTATACCAATCTCTTAACCATGCTCGACCTGGCCGGTATTCCCCTGCGGTCGGAACAGCGCGACAACCGTCACCCCCTGGTCATGGCCGGCGGCCCGGCCGCCTTTAACCCGGAACCCCTGGCTGATTTTATTGACTTGTTCTTTATCGGAGACGCTGAGGAAGGTTTGCCTGAAATGCTGGAGATTCTTTATCACCTTAAGGGCAAATCCCGCTCTGAAAAACTGGAGGCTCTCGGACGCGGGGTTAGCTCGGTTTATATCCCTGCTTTTTACGACCGGGAACATCGACCGCTCAAAGATTTCGCTCCGCCCAAAATCAAAGCCCGGGTGGTGCGACAGCTTAAACCCGACTATTACCCGAAACAGCCCCTGGTTCCCCTTATCGAAACCGTGCATAATCACCTGGGAGTGGAAATCATGCGGGGATGTCCGCAAAGCTGTCGTTTCTGCATGGCGGGGCCGATTTACCGCCCGGTGCGACTGCGCCCACAAAACGAAATTGCCGACCAAATCGAACAACAAATCGACAATACCGGCTACGAAGAAGTATGTTTGATGTCCCTGTCATCATCGGATTACCCTCATATAGAAACCCTGGCCGCCAACCTTGCCCGCCGCCTTGAACAAAGGAAAGTTTCCATCGCCCTCCCCTCACTGAGGCCGGGTTCTATCAGCCCGACCCTTTTGGAAGCGGTCAAGAAAGTCCGCAATTACGGTTTGACAATAGCTCCCGAGGCCGGTACGGAACGCCTGCGCTTGTTTATCCGGAAAAACTTTCCCGACGAAGCCATTTACGACACTGCCCGCATGGCTTTTCAAAAAGGCTGGACTACCATTAAACTGTATTTCATGATTGGTCTGCCGACGGAAACAGACGAAGATCTGCTGGGCATCGTCAATCTGTGCCGTAATATTCATCAGATAGGTCAGGACTATCCCGCACGGAAAACAATTAATGTTTCTATTTCGCCTTTTATTCCCAAACCCCTTACGCCGTTTCAATGGGATGAAGCTATCGATGACCAGGAAGCCTACCGCCGGATACTCTTTATCAAGAAGCGGCTTAATATAAATCAAATACATATCAAGCACGAGGATACCAAACTATCAAAACTACTCAGTATTCTCAGCCGGGGCGGGCGTCAGATTGGCGCGGCGCTTGAGACCGCTTACAAACGCGGTTGTCGTTTTGACCACTGGAGTGAGGACTTCGAATACGAAACCTGGGTAGAAGCTCTCAAAGAAAATAATATAAATATTGACGACGCCCTGAAAGCCATTCCTTTCTCGGCAGTACTGCCCTGGGACCATATTGAAAAGGGCCTTTCAACGGAACACCTTCAGGAAGAACGCCGGAGGACATCGATTCAGTTGAAGGAATACACCCCCCAGGCTCAGACCGGGAACGAAAAGCCCGTGGAACCGGATAATAACAATCAGCTTGCCTTCGGCCGGAGCAAGAAAAAAGTGCCCTCCCGCAATGTGGCGGCTCCCACCAAGAACCGTTTTCGTATTCACTGGGGGAAGTCAAGCCGTTACAGATACATGTCACACCTTGACAACCTGCGCCTCCTGGAGCGCGCCATTCGACGGGCGCATCTTCCGGTCGCCTACAGTCAGGGTTTTAATCCCACGATGAAACTATCTTTCGGACCGCCGCTTCCCCTGGGATTCACGTCCGAGGCGGAATATGTCGATATAACTCTGGAAACGACTTTTATGCCATATATGCTTGACAACCTGCAAAAATCATTACCCGCGGGGGTTGATATTTACAACGCCCGGGCGGTTCTGGACAAGGCACCCTCGCTCTCAGCGGCTCTGAATCGGGTGGAGTACTGTGTTCCTGTCGAGGAATGGATTAGTATTGAAGCCCTGGAAAGTGACATTGCCGGTTTAAATAAGGCAGAAAAGCTCGAAATTGACCGGGTGAGCAAAAATGAAAGTCGTCGAATAGATATACGGTCAGCAGTTTACAATTTAAAGACCGACGGCTCGATGCTGTTAATGACTCTGGGGCTGGGTGACGGGGGTTATGCTCGTCCAAACGAAGTCGTGGAATTTTTAAAAAACGGTTTGAAAAGCGCCGGTGCCGCTCTGCCGTTTCATCGCCGGGCGATGTATCGCCTTGAAGGCGACCGTAAAATCGACCCTATGGATTTATAATATTATGCCGCTGGAAAAAAACAACCGACCCGATGACGTCAAATACGACCGGGTGCGCGCCGCCGCCCTGGAAGCTCTGGTGCTTATTCAGCAGGGTGAACAGGCCGATGAAGCCATAAAGCTGGTCACCAGCGGTCAGAATTTCCGTCCGCT
>CAZUAS010000123.1:0-7177 GCA_964618515.1 uncultured Ignavibacteriales bacterium
GCATCAGCCCCGTTCATTCCCATCAACTGTGGCGCGATTCCCCCGGAGCTCTTTGAAAGCGAATTATTCGGTCATGTTAAGGGAGCTTTTACAGGGGCAACGGTATCACGGGCCGGCTTTTTTCAGACAGCTGATGGCGGTACAATCTTTCTCGATGAAATCAGCGAAATCAGCCAACCTCTTCAAGTAAAACTACTTCGGGTACTGCAGGATAAAGAAATCTGTATGGTCGGTGCTTCCCGACCCCATAAGGTTGATGTTCGCATCGTCGCTGCAACGAATAAAGAACTCGAAGAATTGGTTAAAAAGGGTACATTTCGAGAGGAATTATACTTTCGGTTAAGTGTTATTACCATAAATCTCCCTCCCCTGAGGGAGCGCCATGACGATAAGTTTATACTAATCAATCACTTCCTGAAAAAATATGCTGATGAAATGGGGTATAATACCCCGGTGGTCTCGGATAGAACCCTGGAAGTATTATATAACTATGACTGGCCGGGAAATGTTCGCGAAATGGAAAACCTTATGCAACGGCTGATTGTTATGTCGGAAGGCGGCAAAATCGATATCACTGATTTACCTTCCAATATGAGATTCTCACCCAAAAAAACCACCGGTTTCAGACGTTCTCTGGCTGAAGTAGAAGCCGAATATATCTGTAATGTACTCGACAGCGTCAACGGCAATAAAACACATGCAGCGGAAATACTGAAAATTGACCGCAAAACTCTTCGAGAAAAACTTAAAAACATGGGAGAGAAATAAAACATTTATTAAAATGGTTGCGACAGTGTATGGGGTAAAAATACCCAACGATACGAAATTCCCCACTTTTCTATCAGTATTTTTTTATTAACCAATAGCTGAATTCTAATCTTTCTTTTTTCTTTTTATTCTCAATTCCTTTTCACACTTAAACTTAGTTATTTTTTTCACATAATTAACAGGTGAATTCTTTTACCTGTAATCGGGACAATCAGTTGGCACAGTTGTTGCAACATGTATATCAGATTTATAATTGGTCAGGGTCAAGTGCAGACACATTTTTTATAAATATTCTCTTTTTCCCAATGCGGAGAATAGAACCACCGGAAGGAAAGTTCATCCCGTTTTAGTCAGGTTAGAATAGGCAATTTATAAACAAAATTCTAAGGAGAAGTTTTGCTAAACCAGGGAGGTATAATCCGAGTGACTTTGTGTCCCAGCTGTATGAATTATGTTACCTGTGTGGACCGAGCAATAAGGGGTTACGATGCTCTGTTTTGTGAAACTTTTGAAGAATCCCGCCAGGGCGATATAAGTCCAACAACCGGTCGGGACGAAAGTGAACCGAGCCGGATGTCTCTTATTCCGAAAGAAAAAAAATTATCACGGGAATTGAAGGGTTTATGTCAGAATTGTGTCCGACAGGATATTTGCGCCCTGCCGCGTCCCCGTACCGGGGTATGGCATTGTGAGGAATTTGAAGAATTACCATAAACAATTTTAACCATAATTGAAATAGAAGGGAGAAAATGGTTTCAGAAGAAGTTTCGAAACTCCTTGAAAGACATGAGGGTAAACAGGGTGAGTTGATCTCTATCCTGGAAGAAATTCAGGCCAAGTTCAGTTATCTTCCCCAGGAATATTTGCGGGAGGTGGCGGTTCAAACGGGTCGCGCGTTGACAGACGTTTACGGGGTGGCTACTTTTTATAAAGCTTTTTCGCTTCAGCCTCGGGGAAAACATCTGGTTTCGGTGTGCCTGGGGACAGCCTGTCATGTTCGTGGCGGTCCGGCCATAGCCGAGGAAATGGAAAAACAACTGGGTATTAAAGCCGGGCAGACCACCCCGGATAAGGAATTTACCCTTGAGACTGTCAACTGTTTGGGGGCATGCGCCATCGGTCCGGTGGTAGTAGTTGATGGTCATTATTTTTCAAATGTCAGAACAGGACAGGTCAGGGAGATTCTGGAGAAATCACGCCGGGGACTTGATGTGGTCGAAGTCGATACCGACGAACGTATTTTTCCGGTTGAGGTCAGCTGTGCCCGCTGTAATCACAGTCTGATGGACCCGGAACATATTATCGACGGCTATCCGTCGGTCAGGGTAACGGTTTCGTTCGGGCAAAAGCACGGCTGGGTCTGCATATCCAGTCTCTGGGGCAGTTACAATGTCATATCGAAACATGAAATACCTTTTGATACCATAGTCAATATATTCTGTCCCCACTGTCATGCTGAGCTTATCGGCGGAGCCTTGTGCGGCGATTGCGGTGCCCCGATGGTTCCGATGATCATCCGTGGCGGCGGGGTGGTGCAATTGTGTTCCCGGCGGGGTTGCAAGGGACATATCCTTGACCTTGACGGCACTACTTTTGATTGACCCTGGTCTTATTTGCAAGGAGATATTGCCAGATGAAAAAACTTTCATCAGTTGAAGAGTTTATCAACTTCTGTCAACGGATAAAAAGTGACCGTGAATCGCAATCCGACAAACCTACTCTGGTTATAAGCGCCGATACCGGCGCTCAGGCCAGCGGCATCAATGATATCATTCGTATCGCCAAAAAATACATTCTGGATAATTCTTATCAGCAAAGAGTATCGTTGAGGATTACCGGTTGTCACGGTTTCTGTGAGATGAATCCGTATCTGGTGGTTATGCCAGGTGGTCATTTTTATCCCAAACTTAAAATGGCGGACGTCCCCCGCATTATTGAATCGGCTTTAAACGGTGAAGTCGTTGAAGAGTTGATATATAGAGATAAAAAAACCGGCAAAGCCTATTATCATTATCAGGATATTCCCTTCTTCAGGAAACAGATGCGGACGATTCTCAGTAAAAACATGAAGCTCGATCCTATTAGGATTCTTGATTATATCGAAAGCGGCGGGTACGAAGCATTACAGAAGGTTTTTAAACGAAACAATCCGGAAGGGATTATTGAAGAGGTAAAGAAATCCGGTATCCGGGGGCGTGGGGGGGCTGGTTTTCCCACCGGGAAAAAATGGGAGTTTGCCCGGGCTTCAAAGACAAAAAAGCAAAAATTTATAGTCTGCAACGCCGACGAAGGTGACCCCGGGGCATATATGGACCGGAGCGTTCTGGAAGGCAATCCGCACAGCATTATCGAGGGCATGATTATCGGCGGTCTGGCTATCGGCGCCACCGAGGGCATTATTTATGTTCGCGCCGAGTATCCGCTGGCTATTAAGCATTCCATGATAGCCATTCGTCAGGCTCGCGATCTGGGACTTCTGGGGCGTAATATCCTGGGCACCGGAATTGATTTTGACATCAATATCGTCCGCGGTGCCGGAGCGTTTGTCTGCGGCGAAGAAACCGCCCTGATTAAATCCATCGAAGGTTATATGGGGGAACCGCGCCAGCGGCCGCCCTACCCGATTCAAAAGGGTATCAACGGTTGTCCTACCTGTATAAACAACGTGGAAACGCTGGCCAATATCCCGGTCATTATCAACAACGGCGGTGAGGAATATGCCAGAGTTGGCATCCCGGGTAATACCGGTACGAAAATATTTTCGCTGGTGGGGAAAATAAGAAATACCGGTCTGGTAGAAGTACCGCTGGGAACGAAGATACGCGATGTCGTTTATGACATAGGTGGCGGTGCCGTTGGTGAAGCAAAAATCAAAGCCGTTCAGACCGGTGGACCCTCGGGAGGATGTATCCCGGCCCGCATGTTTGACCTACCCATTGACTACGACAGCCTTACTAAAGCCGGTTCGATTATGGGCTCCGGCGGGATGATTGTCATGGATGAGAATACCTGCATGGTCGATGTCGCCAGGTATTTTATGAATTTCTTAAAAGGCGAATCCTGCGGGAAATGTTTCACCTGCCGCAAGGGAACCCAGCGCATGTATGAAATCCTCGATGATATAAGCAAGGGTCGGGCAACCCTGGAACACCTTGACCTATTGGAAGAACTGGCTCATGTCGTGAAGGATACTTCCATGTGTGGTCTGGGTCAGTCGGCGGCCAATCCGGTTTTGAGTATGCTGCGGTATTTCCGCAGTGAATTCGAACGGCATATTCGCGATAAGCGCTGTGACGCCTTCGTATGCAAAGACCTGGTCGGAGCACCCTGTCAATCCGCCTGTCCTCTGGGCACGGAAGCCTGGCGGTATGTGGCTGAAATAGCCAAAGGTAATTATGATGAAGCTTACCGGGTTATTCGGCAGGCCAATCCGTTTCCCTCGGTTTGTGCCCGGGTCTGTCATCATCCCTGTGAGCAACGTTGCCGCGCCGGTACCAGTGGCGGCGACCCAGTAGCGATTCGCGCGCTCAAACGTTTTATCACCGACCGTATCGAACCATCGTCATATATACCCGAAAGGGAAACTTGGTCGAATGGAGAGCCGCCCCGGGTGGCGATTATCGGGGCCGGGCCGGCTGGTCTGACTACCGCCCACTATCTGTCACTTAAGGGCTACAAAGTAACGGTTTATGAGGCTGAAGATGAACCGGGCGGTATGCTCTATTGCGCTATCCCTTCCTATCGTTTACCGAAGGAAGTTATCCGCAAGGAGATCAATGCTCTTCTGGATGAAAATATAACACTCCAGTGTCAGATGGCCCTGGGCAAGCAATTATCTGTGGATGGCTTGTTTGAAGATGGTTATAAGGCTGTCCTTCTGGCTATGGGGGCGCACAAGAGCCGCCCGCTGCAGCTGGAGAACGAGGATGTCGAAGGGGTTTATCCCTCGATTGAATTCCTCAAGGCTTTCAACCAGAAAGGGGTGTTGAATGCTAAAGGCAGGGTGGGGGTGATCGGCGGCGGTAACTCGGCTATCGACGCCGCCCGGATGGCTATCCGGCATAAGGACGTCGAGAGCGTCACGATATTGTACCGTCGCACCCGGGAAGAGATGCCCGCCTTCGCTGAAGAAATCGAGGCGGCGGAGCAGGAGGGGATAGATTTAAGAATCCTTGTCACCCCGACCTGTATTCTCTCCGAGAAAGGTCATTTGACCGGTCTTAAATGTATTAAAAACGAGTTGGGTGAAACCGATTCATCGGGTCGGCGCCGCCCGATACCGATACCCGGTACGGAATTTACTGTTCCCCTCGATACTTTGGTAATAGCTATCGGCGAGGACTCCGGAACGGATTGTATTTCTCCGGCTCGTTCTAGTGGGATTGAAGTTACCGACCGGGCTACGGTACAGGTGGACTTTGCCACTCTTCAGACCAATCGTTCCGGGGTGTTTGCCGCCGGCGACGTGGTTACCGGTCCTAATACGGTGGTTGATTCCATCGCTGCCGGCAAAAAAGCCGCGGTGATGATCGACCGTTATCTTCGGAAGGAACCGCTTATTCAGGAGCCGGCGGAACCATCGTTACCACGTGTTTTTGTAGAACCGGTTCTGGTTGACCGGGGAAGCATACCGGTCAACCGGGCGGAGACACCACGTGCCCCGGCGGAATGGCGCAAGCGTAATTTTGCCGAGGTGGAAGTCTCGTTCTCCATCCGGGAAGCCACTGTCGAAGCCTACCGCTGTCTGCGCTGCGACCTCGAATTTACCAGACCGAAGGAGCCCGAAATGAAAAAACAAATCGATATCATGGTGACAGGAGGGAACTGAATATGGTAACTCTTACGATAAACGGACTACAGGTTACGGTCGAGGAAGGAACAACCTTGCTGGAGGCGGCGAAATTTCTCAATTTCCCGATTCCGACACTGTGCCATGTGGACGGTCTTTCGCCTTATGGTGCCTGCCGGTTATGTATTGTTGAAATCGGTGAGGGACCGCGTTCCCGCCTGGTGACGTCCTGTACTTATCCGGTGGAGGAGGGTCTGGTGGTCCGTACGACTTCAAACCGGGTCAACCGGGCCAGGAAAATGGTTATCGAGCTGTTGCTGGGAACCTGCCCGCAGTCGAAAATCATCCAGGACCTGGCGTCAAAGTACAACGTTCGCCAGCAGCGCTTCCGCCAGGAATACGATGATTGTATCCTGTGTGGCTTGTGCGTGCGGATGTGTGCCGAGCAGATGATGGCCAAAGCCATCGGTTTCAGGGGGCGCGGTGAAACCCGGAGTATCGGAACGCCGTTCGACGTCAAGTCTGACGTCTGTCGCTTCTGCGGTGGCTGTATCTATATCTGTCCGGCCTGCCAGTTGCGCTGTACTTACAATCAACCGGAGCGGGCTGTCTGTGGCGGCTGTGCCAATATCAGCGCGCCATGTCTTGAGAAACCCAAGTTCGATGATATGATGTGTTACATGGACCCGTGTGTGGCCTGTGAAATAAGAAAAGATTGATAATAATTAGAATATAATTAGGAGGATTGTGTAAAATGTCACTGACCAGAGTGAACGCATCGGCAGCTACCCTGACGAAAAACAGAACCGAGGATTCCGTAATCCCTACTTCAGGTATGTGCGTAACCTGTGTGGACGGTTGTATCGGCATGTGTGAAATCGGCAAGTCGGCCTATCGGGGTCATGAGGTTATCTATCCGCAACCCTTCGGAGTCATCACCACCGCGGGCGAGAAGGCTTACCCGGTCGATTACTCCCACTTCAATATCATGGGCACCGCCGTAGGGGCACATGGTATCGAGGAAGACAGCGATAAGGCGATCTTTCCGAATGTTAATCTCGAAGTGAGGTTCGGGCATGATAACGGGATTAAGTTTCGTTACCCATGGATAATTCCCGGTATCGGCTCGACTGATATCGCTAAAAACAACTGGGAAGGCCTGGCAATAGGTTCCGCCCTGGCCGGTACCGGACTTACTATCGGCGAAAACGTGGTCGGGATGGATGTCGAGGCGGTCATAAAGGACGGTCGGGCGGTTGATACCGTCGACCTCAAACGCCGGGTAAAACTGTACATGGACCATCAAATCGACGGCTGGGGCGCCATTATCGTTCAGGCCAATATTGAAGATACCCGGCTGGGAACTCAGGAATATGCCATCGAAAAGCTGGGCGTCCAGATTGTCGAATTAAAATGGGGCCAGGGCGCCAAGAATATCGGCGGTGAAGTGAAGATAAAGAGTCTCGAAAAAGCTCAACTTCTTTATCAGCGTGGTTACGTCGTTTTGCCCAACCCGACAGACCCGAATGTCATCGAAGCTTTCAAGCGAGGTGCTTTCAAAGAGTTTGAACGTCACTCCCGAGTCGGTATGGTGACCGAGGAATCATTTGCCGCACGGGT
>CAZUAS010000124.1:0-7160 GCA_964618515.1 uncultured Ignavibacteriales bacterium
ATGGCGGGATTCCGACCGGTTAGAATTCCCATAACGTGAGTACCATGGTTGGGATGACAGACACTAAGTCCGCAATCGGTAATGGTATGGGGAAAGGACTGGTTGTCATGCGGGTCGAACCAAGCCGCGGCCGAATCGCCGTCGAGCCCTTTCCAGCGGTCTTTTAAAGCCGGGTGATTGCCGTCCACCCCGGTATCGAATGTGCAGACCAGCCGCCCAAGGCCGGTAAAGCCGGCGGCGTGGGCAAGGTGGGCGTTAACATAAGTCAGGTTACTGGTGACCGAATCGGTTTCCGAGGGATTGAAATATTCCACGCTC
Organism: uncultured Ignavibacteriales bacterium; assembly: GCA_964618515.1. Taxonomy (GTDB): domain Bacteria; phylum Zixibacteria; class MSB-5A5; order GN15; family FEB-12; genus JAFGNW01. The sequence continues at coordinate 319 of CAZUAS010000124.1, forward strand.
GTCTCGTCCGGTGCGATAAGAAAAGTTTGCGGTATCAGGTCAATCGTTTCGATATCCTGGCGGGCGGCCAGCTCGGTTAATTCACCGGCGTTAATCTCGGCGACAATAGCATTGACCAGCCAGTAGCTTTTTATTTCGGAGGCTTTTTTATCAAGTCTCAGGGTGTTGAGTTTATCAAGCAGGGGCGCCTGGGCGCGGCGGTGAGTTTCTTTGAGAGCGGCAATACCGCGTGCATGGCGTTCAGCCAGAGTGCGGGTTTGGGTGTCCAGCTCGGTTTTGAGTTTCCCTATATCAACCGGGTCGGTTAGTTTAATAATCACTTTGACGGCATCATCCGCATTTTTCTCGCTGAGAAGCTGCCTCAGGTCCTCGGACAGCCCCCCCGCGATGGCGGGTTGGGCTATTAGGTATGATAAAATCAAAAGGGTTACAACACTCAGCAGTTTATAAGACTTCATGCTTATCTCCTGTTGTCAGTAATATTGAGCGCGGATTTCCGGCCGGTATCTGGTGAGGGCAATTGACAAATTCCGGTTTTATCTGGAAAAACATTAAAAGTAAAGGTCTGGTTCACTTTAAAATCAATATCTTATAAGTAAAATAAAGGTTGATAATTTTCTTTCTTAGGAAAATAGTATACTAGGAAGAATTTGTAAAGGTCTAATAATATAGCGGACTTGAGAATAATCGGGTTAAAAGAGAACGGAGACAATTGATATGGCTTCAAAGTATGACGGTCTGAATCGTGAGACCCTTGAAAAAATGCTGGCGGATTTTGCTAAAAACTGGTTGGCTCATGACGGCCTGTGGTTTCAGGCGGTGGAGAAACATTACGGTCTTGAAAAAGCCATTGAGCTTGACCGTGAAGCCTGGGAGCAGTTCACGGTTATTGAGGCGAAAAGGATTATGGCTTTACACCGCATCGAACCCGGCAGCGGGCTGGAAGGTCTGAAAAAAGCCCTGGATTTCAGGTTATATGCTTCTTTGAACGAGCAAAGAATTGAAAACGAAACCAAAAATTCTTTCGATTTTTACATGATTGACTGCCGTGTGCAATCGGCCCGCAAAAGAAAAAATATGACCCTGTTTCCCTGCAAGTCGGTGGGGATAGTGGAATATGCCGGTTTTGCCCGGACGATTGACCCGCGGATAAAAACGTTCTGTATCGGGTGTCCACCCGATGCTCAGGCCGGGGATAAATATTATTGCGGCTGGCGTTTTTCTATCTGATACTTTAAGCTTTTTATCAGCCGGTAAAATAAGCTACGGTCTTTTTTAAGCCTTCGGCAAAACCGATTTTGGGTTTGTAACCGAATTTCCTGATTTTATCAATCGAGGCGTAGGAATAACGAATATCGCCGGCCCGGGCCGGTTTATATTCGGCTTTCAAATTCATACCGGTTATGTTACGCAATTCATCGAGGAGCTGGTTGAGAGTGAACTGTTCTCCCCCGGCGACGTTGAAGACATCGCCGACCATGTTATCGTTTTCGGCTGCCAGAAGATTGGCATCGACGCAATTATCGATATAAATGAAATCGCGCGTCTGCTCGCCGTCGCCGAATACCGTGGGGGCTTTTTTCTCGGCAAAACGTGAAATAAAACAGGGAATCACCGCGGCATAATCGCTCTTCGGGTCCTGCCGGGGACCGAAGATATTAAAATAACGTAAAGCCACGGTCGGAAATTTATATAACTGCCAGTAAATGCGCAGATAGTGTTCGCCGGTCAGTTTGTGGACGGCATAGGGGGAGAGGGGTTGGGGCAACATTTTTTCGTATTTGGGAAGTTCCGGGGAGTCGCCGTAAACAGCCGCCGAGGAAGCCATGATAAGCTTGCGCACGCCGGCAGTCCGGGAATACTCCAGCATATTAAGAGTGCCGTTTAAGTTAATTTCGTGGGCAGTCAGCGGGTCCTCGATGGAAGCCTGTACTGAAGCCAGCGCCGCTTGGTGGAAAACGTAGTCGATACCATCCACGGCTTTCTTGACGGTGTCGCCGTCGCGGATATCGCCCCGGATAAGTTCGATATCGTTCTTGATATCAGCAAGATTGGCTTCTTTACCGGAAGAAAAGTTATCCAGAATCCGTACCTGGTGCCCCATTTGAACCAGTTTATGAGCGATATTAGAGCCGATAAAGCCGGCTCCGCCGGTGATAAGGTAGTTCATATATTTTCAAAATCCTGTTGCAATCGTTTCTTAACTCAAATGTCGGCTAATTATAACATTAATTTAGTTGCTAAGTTGTTGATTGTTAATAAATAGACTTTCCAGCAGCGGTATTTTAAAATAATAAGTTCGCTTTGTCCAGTTGAATAATTTTTTTTATATCATTTTTTCGGTTTTGTGCGCGATAAAAAGAGCGGCCAGGGCGGAAATCATAGCTATTATGGGAAAATGGAAGCGGCCAAAACCAAAAAAGACAAAATGCACCCCCGACCAGTACAGTATAGTCGCCACCAGCAAATATGCTCCGGCGTTTAAATAGCGGGAGGGCCGGGCCAGTACCAGCAAGATACCGCCCGTCGCCATAAAAAGTATCAAGATATAGTAATTCTGAGCCATAAATCCCAGAATTACATAACCGTTGGTTTTGTTTTCACCGGCGGCCCGGATTAAATCATAATGCACGGCATCGACGTCGATAGCATAAAAATAGGCCACTTTCATCATCCCGCGTTTAATAAAACTTAACGGGTGGTCGAGAATATATTTTTTGCCGAGGGCAAAACCAATACTGTCATTGTAGGCTTCATAAGCCGGATTATTGAGTACAAAAATGTTCGAATCGGGGGGAATCCAGCCCATCCCGGCCATGGGATTATTGCCCAGGTACAGGTTAACGCCGCCGTTGGTGGCGATTGAGGCTGTCCCGACCTTATAGTGGTTTCTGATTATCCAGGGAACGACGACAAGGCTCAAGCCGAACAGGGCGATAAGGAAATTACGGAAGGCGGTGCGATAATAACCGCTCTGCCATTTCCAGAAGGGAATTAAAAGGGGCAGGTAAACCAGGGTCAGTGCCCGCGTCAGGGTGGCCAGGCCGAGCGTAAAGCCGCCCATGAAAATGGTGAACCGGTGAGATTGCGGCAGGCCCGACTCCGAAATTTATCTGGCCCGGATAAAAAGATAAAGCGACAGAATAAAAAGAAAAGTAAACAGGTTTTCACTCAGTAACAGGTTCACGAACAAAATCTGGCTGGGGAATAGTAACATGATGACGAGGGTCAGGCGAGCGACTTTTTCGAGCCATATTTTGCGGACAATGAGATAAGCCAGGCAACAAATTCCCAGGTTTAAAAGAATGTTAGTGAACACGCCGACCTGGGGATGATGACCGAACAGCCAGTAAAGTCGCGACAGAAAGAAGGGGTAACCCGGCGGCCAGTTGGCAGTCGGGAAAGAGCCGTCGTAATAACCGCCCATTTTCAGCCAGTTGAGCGCCAGTTCCTCGTAACCCAGGCAGTCAGCCCAGAACCGTAACGGCAGTAAAATCTGAACCGCCAGGCGAAGGAGAAAACCCGCCATAAGAAAAAGTATCAGAAAGCGAACGCGGCTCATATCCGTTATTCGCCTTGTCGCCAACGCCAGACCCAGGTTTACCCAGCGGTAAAATATCAGGTATATGCCAATTATCAAAAGCGAGCTCAGGCATATCCTGAACTGCAAAAAAGAGTGCGGGTCGATGACGCTGTCGGGACTTAAAAAGTATAACTTTTCCTTAATCAGGGAAAAACCAAGCAGGGCGAAAAGACCGACCGCAGTCAGGATAGCACCGGCGATTATGCGAATTATATTTTTCATCGGGTATCAGTCCGCCTTAATCCGGGAATATACGGTGTATTTAAGGGCATCGAAAGTAAAACTCGTTTCGTTTTTGTATTTTGAAATAAAGATTGTATCGTTTACGAAACCGGAGATAGGGCTGCCCACGGCACATACCAGCCAGTCGGGTTTCTGGTCGATAATCAAATCGCGGTAACGGCCATTGCGGTTGTAAGAAACGGCGACCGGTGAAACCAAGCCGTCACGGTCGAGAATACGTCTTTTCGAGTAATAACCCATGTAGCCGATATCTTCCGCGGCGATGATATCATCATGGTCGGTGTGGGCGTACAGGTAATCACCGAGCAGTCGATGAACGTTTTCCAAAGTCTGCTGAGTTCGGCGATGGTTTATAACCGGATGATAATTACTTGCCGTAAGGACGATTATCAAAAGAAAAGTGATGAGGCGTGAAGCTGTTTTTAATCCCGTAGCGGATAAATTTAACCGGTCAGAAAAGAACAGGAAAGAAGCGGTGATAAAGATAAGATAGACGGGATAAACCGGTACGATATACCAGAAAAAAATATGGGTGGGACTTATAATAAAGAAGACCGCCATACCGAACATCCATATGATTTCCAGACCGCTGTAATTTTGTTTTTTCCTTAGCCACCAGCCGCCTACCAGAGCGCCTGCAAGGAGCGGATAGCCGTAATACTTATGAAAGCCCATTACCAGACATACGCGCTCCCATAACGGCTCGATCCCGAATTGACTGTATAGAGCCGTTTTGGCCACGACAGCATGCGGGAGAGGAGAACCGAAATAAAAGAAGGTAAAGGCCAGCCAGGGCACAATCAGCATCATCGGCACGAGCAGATACGAACGCCAGTTGGCTCTGTCCCGGATAATGTTACCGGCCATGATAAGCACTAATAAACCCGCACCTTCGGGGCGGGTGACCGCTGCCAGGGTCGCCATGCCGACCGCATATAATCGTAGTTGCCGGTACTGGTAATAAAAAGCAGCAATTATCAGCAGGGTAAAAAAAGCGGTTTCCATGCCGGAAGTGTCCGCCGGAAGCGACCGCGGCCAGAGAATGTAGCAAACAGCCGGAATGACCGCAAAATGGCCAAAACGAAGTTGCTGGGCAAAACGGTAGATAATTGTAGCCGTCAATCCCGAAGATAACAGTGAAACCAAAAGTGCCGCCGCGGGCAGAGGAATCGACAGGGTGGCGAAAAGGGAGAGAATCAGGGTAAACAAAGGCGTCGAGGTTCCCATGACTTTTTCCCCGACATTGTACACAAAGCCGTATCCGGCGGCGATGTTTTCGGCATAACGAAAGGTGATAAAGGCATCGTCGGCAATGAAACCGGTCAGATAGTTGAAGCCCAGCCGTACGATTACCGCACTGAAAAAAATTATTCCCAGGTTTCGATTGGTGGAGGTCATGGTTTATATTATATAAAGCGCGGGCGGAGTGTCAAGAATAACCGTTGAAGTTCAGTTATCAAAAGCGGTCGAAAAAAAATTATCATGAAAATAATTTGATTTTTTTGCTGAAAGGTTTATGCAGACCTTGTTTCTTTTCGTTCATGTATTTTCTTGTGAGAGCGACGATAACCCCGGAAAGTAAAATCAACGACACCAGGTTGGGCACCGCCATTAGACCGTTGGCGGTGTCGGCATAAGACCAGACGGCCTGTAAATCCAGCCGTGCACCCAGCAAAGTGAAAATGACAAAGACCCATTTATAGGGAAGTTTGGCGCGTTTGCCGAGCAGATATTCGATTCCCTTCTCGCCGTAATACGACCAGCCCAGAATAGTGGAGAAGGCAAACAGAAACACGCCGATAACGACCATCCACTGGCCGTAAACCGGTAAAATTTTATCGAACGCCGCCATCGTCAGAGGGGCGCCGTTAAGGCCTTCGTTCCAGATACCGGAAGTAAGGATAACCAGGGCGGTCATGGAGCATACCACAATGGTGTCGATGAACGGTCCCAGCATGGCAACCAGGCCTTCGCGTACCGGTTCCTCGACTTTGGCGGTGGAATGCGCCATAGCGGCGGAACCCTGCCCGGCTTCGTTGGAGAATAACCCTCGCCTGAGACCGTAGGAGATGGTCATCCACACAGTCACTCCGGCCGCTGAGCCGCCCACCACCGCGGTCGGGTGAAAAGCGTGATAAAAGATAAGTTCAAAGGCCGGTATTATCTGGTCGTAACTGACAGCCAGCACCACCAGCGACGAAAAAACGTAAACGAGGCACATGAACGGCACCAGGACCGAAGCCACCCGGCCGATACGTTTGATACCGCCGATAATAACGAAAGCCACCATCGAGGCGGTCACAATTCCGATAACCCAACGAGCCAGACCGATATTTTCGGGGGCGATTTTAAAGGCGTCGACCAGCGAATGCGCTACCGTGTTGGACTGCGCCATATTACCCGAGCCGAAGGCGGCAATGGCGGTGCAGAAAGCGAACATGTAGGCCAGTGGTCTTAAGTATTTTTTTAAACCCAGTTCGATGAAATACATCGGCCCGCCTAAAATATTTCCGTCCTCTTCGACTTTGCGGTACTTGATTGCCAGCATGCATTCGGAATACTTTAGCGCCATGCCGAGAAAGGCGGAAACCCACATCCAGAAAATCGCCCCCGGGCCGCCGTAGTAGATGGCAATCGCCACCCCGGCGATGTTACCGATACCAATGGTGGCACTCAGAGCCGCCGACAGCGCCTGGAAATGTGTTAACTGACCCTCGTGAGCCGGGTTGTCATAGCGCCCCAAGGCAATCCCCACCCCGTGGGCAAAACCCCGAATTTGAATGAACAACATGCGTAAAGTCAGGATTGTACCGGTTAATAAAAGAAGGCTCGCCATGGGAATTCCCCAGACGGCGTCGGAGAGAAGTTTCAGGATGTAATTTAATTGGTCCATCAGTAGTTATTAAATAACACATTCAGAAAAGGCAGGCAAATATTTTTTTATGACAATTGTAAGTGCCGTTGTAATGCTCCCCATTTAGCAAGCTTTTTCTAAGTGAGTCCTTGTGGTCAAGTT
>CAZUAS010000125.1:0-7141 GCA_964618515.1 uncultured Ignavibacteriales bacterium
GGATAATTTTTTCCTGTTCCATGCAGTTAACCCGAAAGTGTGTATACAGCCGGTACACCAGAAGATGATACGTTTTTTGGGATAAAAAGCAACCAAAAATCGGTACCGGCGGGGAATGAACCGGGCAAAAAAAACCCGCCTTAATCATCAGGCGGGTTCAATTTTTAATCGGTGATAATCTACGGGCAGTCGGCCAGGGGAGTGTGAGTAAGATAGAGAAAATCAATCAAACTGGTGATATCGGAAATATCCGGTTCACCGCCGCTGGCGTCGGCATCGGCTTCTTCGAGGCAACAAAGAGGAGCATGGGATAGATAAAGATAGTCAATCAAACGGGTGATATCGGAAATATCCGGGTCTTCATTCTCCGAGCAGTCCGCATTGCCGACAGTGCCTACACAGCAACCGGGACCGGCAACCACATGAAGCGTCAGTTCTTTATAGTCGCTGTAGGCGGAACCAAGGTCATCGAACAGAACCATAAAGGTATACAAGCCGGTATCGACCGTAGTGGTGCCGGAAATAACGCCGTACTGGTCGATACTCAGACCGCCGGGGAAATTACCGGCAATGATGCTTACATTGAAAGGTCCCGACCCACCCTTAACTTCGATTGTGTCATTATAAGCCAGATTACGGTATACCCTGGAAAGCTCTTCGCTTAGAGTCGTAATGAACATGTTCCAGGTGCCCTGGGTCTTGTAACACAGGATCCACTGCGCCGGGTCGAATGAAATGGATTTCACCGAATCCGGGTTATTGAATTTGAAAAGCTGTTTTCGCTGGTCGTTAAAAACCACCAGGGTATCATCGGTCATTACATTATAATCGACCAAAATATCGACCGGCATCGTGAACACCTCGGGATTGGTTATCTGGGTCTGTTCGATCACCAGGTAAAAATCAAAACCGCCGGTATCGGCTTCTTCACAATAAGTATAGTATTGATAATTCGGCAGGTAGGTACCGTAAATCCATTCATTGAAAAACCAGTCGAGTTCGGTAGCCGTGGCTTCTTCCCATACATTTTTAAATTCTTCCGTGGTTAAAGCCCCGTATTGGTAAGGGGAGTTGTAATAGGCATAAATGCCGTCGGCAAATTTGTCTTCACCGACCACCCCGCGCAGCATGTGCACCACCCAGGCGGCCTTATCGTAGGATAAATTAGGATTGAAAATCTGACCGACACTGGTGGTATCCGAACAATAAACCGTCCCGCCACCGGTATAGCGCATGGTGTTCATATAACTGCGGTAATAGCTCCAGCCATAAACATCCAGATAATAAACCGCCTCGGCATAGGAAGCCCAGCCCTCGTTCAGCCAGATATCATGCCAGGATTCACAGGTTATCATATCTCCCCACCACTGGTGTGACAATTCGTGGACCACTACGGCCTCCGAAAAACCAAAATCCGAGCCGGTCATCGATGTCATGGTCTGATGTTCCATACCTCCACTCCATGTAAAATTGGAATGACCGTATTTCTCGTTTAAAAAGGGATACGGGCCGAATTTGTCCTCGAATATGGCAATGGCATTGGGCGTGATACCCCAGCGCGGAAGGGCATACGAATAACGATCCGGAAAAGTGGCGTGTACTATCGGCATGGTATCCTGACCATCGTTGTAAATATAATCCTGTGTCCAGACCGTGTATTTGGAAATTGCCACGGAAAAGAGATAAGTCACCATCGGATACCTGACCCGGTAATAAAAAGTATGCGAATTCCCGCCGTTATCGACAATTGAATCCAGCGTACCATTGGAACCGACATAAAAAGCCGTATCGACTTCGATGGCAATATTAAACGAATCCGCTTTGTCCCAGTTGACATCCTTACAGGGCCACCAGGTACGGGAGAAATAAGGTTCCGATAGCGAGCTGATAACCGGTTTCGTCAGATAAGTACTGAACGAGAACGCCTGAAAACCACCTTCAACCGGGTGCCCGTGATAAAAGAAGTCAAATTCAAAAGGTTCGCTGATATCATAAGACCCGTCAAGATTAACCGTTACCACGTTGCCGTTTCGACTGTAAGAAAGATTGCCTGAGGGGGCTTTTATCGAATCGACCGTCATGTTGTTATAGAAGTCAACCTGAACCGCCGTTACGCCGTCCTGAGCCGCCAGGGCGGCTATCTTCACAACGCCGTACAGTATTTTGGTCGTATCATTAACGCGGATATTGATATCATAGAAGATAACGTCATAGTTTTGCTGAGTATCTTCCGCCGCTTCCAATGACTGCATTTGACGGTTTATTTTCTTATCCATCAGGCTGGCAGCTTTTCCTTCCGCCATTTTTTGGTGAATCAGCGAGGCCGGGGCTTTATCCCAGTCGATATTATCGCTATCGCCTATGACTGCTAAGGGTAAGGTAAGTATAAAAATAAGTGAGAAAATGACTGTGAGGGTTGGTTTGTTGCGCGATGTTTCCAATGAATACCTCCGTTGCTGTGTTATTTTAATTAAATCGACAGGTTGAAGCCAACCTTAAACTCTTTTCTAACCCTATGTCCGACCGGGGGTTATAATTACAATATTTTTCTCTCCTTTTTTTAAAAAATAATGCCGTTATATAGATAATAACGGCATTAATGGATAAATGTTCAATTTAATCTCAGTCGCACGGTTCGGGACCACCCTGGTAAAGATACTGAATCAGATAAGTAATATCCACTACATCATAAAGGTCGTCACAGTTTACATCACCGACTATAATATCCGGTTCGATGGGGTCGCCGCCATAATAAAGGAACCTGATAAAATGGACAATATCCACAATATCGACAAGACCATCGAAATTGACATCGCCGCGAGTCAACCAGACCTGTAAGAGCATCTCAATGAGAAGCGGGCTGTTGGTTGCCGGGGGCGCCACAATAACCACCGTATCCAGATAAGAACCAAAACCATATTCGGAAATATCAATCAGGAAACCGACATGACCGGGATTGCGACCGGATGTTACCGAGGGTGTTGCCCAGGGAATAGAGCCCTGAAGCTCCCATTCGATACAACCGCCATAACGATTGAGAATCACAAAATCATCCTCGACAAAAGGTGCCGTACCTATTTTTAAGGGTATCTTATAAGGGTACTCGTCGGCCACGTAAATAAAGGGGTCAACCGTTCCCGGGACTATACTGTACTTAATAATGACATCCTTGGGAGAATTAAGGGCGTTCACGGCGATAACCGTTACCGTGTCATAATAACTTCCCAGGGGTAAATCAAAGGCCTTAGGCTGAAGTAGGAAAATGAAGGGTGTCACCCCTTCGGTGACGGGAATATCAAAATAATCCGATTCATAAACCACCTGAGCCACCATCGGGTCATCACCCCCCTCATTACCGACCGTCAACTTACCGTTGGGGATGGTCACCATCGACCCCAGAATACACTCAAAGATATTTATTTTGAGGGTATCAGGCACTGAAATCACAGCCGCTTCAAAAACCACATGGAAACGGAACTCGACCGGATAGGGCGAATTAATGGCTTCGTTGGAATAAACCCAGATGGTATCATAATAATCTCCATAAGAAATCGTATCGGGAATTCTGAAATAAACCGTTACATATTCCGGTGCGGAACCGGTATCAGGAGAAACGCTGTCGATTCTTTCGGCATTTTCCTCAATCCAGAAATTCATCGTACCGATCGAGGCATTTCTTACATTGATTGTGCGGGGAGGGACTACCAGAATATCGTCCTTATTTATCAACTTGGACAACTCGATTATCACCACGTTGTTGGATGGAATGACTTCGATAACCGGCAAATCGGAAGCAACGGAAAGACTGACCGGGATACGAACCGGGCTGTTGGTGGCATTCGGGTCTTCAATGACAATGGTATCATAATAAATACCATATGCCAGACCCCCGATATCCGCCGATACGGTAACACTGCCGGCATCAGTCCCGGACATGGGATTCAAATCTAGCCAGGATTCGGTATGCGACAGAGTCCAGTTAAGAGTCGAACCGCCGGTATTGGTAATTGACAGGGTTTGTGACGGCGGGTTGGCTTCTCCGGCAATAGCATTAAAATAGAAACTTGCCGGATTGTATCCGATGGTGGGCGGGGGCGGCTCAACCGTCAAACGGACATAAACAAACTGGGGGGTGTTATCGGCTGACGGAGCATCGACCCGGATGGAATCAAAATATGTTCCCGGGGTAAGACCAATAAGACTGATGGTTACTTCGATGGTTTCCGGAGTTGTCCCGGCCGCCGGATTTTTCAACAACCAGCTAGCACCATCGTAAAGAGTAAAACCGAAATCTTCAGCGTCGGAGCTGACCGTAAAGGTCTGCATAGGCGGGGCGCTGCCTCCCTGAACCGCCGAGAATGTGAGAGTATCCTCGGACAGAACGATATTTTTGGGAAGGCTGGGATTTACATCGGTAATTGTCAGACCGCCGGACCAGTAAGGGAAATAATCACCGCCGGTGGAACTCACAAATTTATATTTGGTTCCCGAACTGTAAGTAAAAGTGTCAACATGGATCACATCACTGGTAGTCCAGGTGGTCGCTACATCAAAATTGTAGGTCGCCCACAACTGACGGGTTGGATGGGGACGAACACCGGGAGTAAAAAGACGGATACCCACACACTGGAAACGCTGCCGGGAATTGGTGGTGTCAATATTATCGGCATCATAGAAAATCCGCGATGAAAACCCCTCAATCATCACCTGGCTGGCAACGGCGCTGGTCATCTGCAATTTGGGATTATCCCAGCCAAATCCCATGGAAACCCCACTGATAGTATCAGCATCATCAAAAACCCACAGTTCAAGTTGAACATCCAGGATACCGGCGGCGGAATCCGGCTGAACAGTAAGGACCATATCCACCGTATCCTTAACGCCTCCCTCGTCAGCCATTAATGGAAAAGCGGTTAACATTAGAAAAACAAAGATTGTTATCAGCGGCTTTACTTTCATGTACGCCTCCATGCGGTTTAAAAGTTTGTTTTCATTTTAAAAAAGTTGGCATTTATATATAATTAGTTGCTTCTGGTATATTCCACACCGGAAATCCGTACTTCAACTCCCTGATATGTATTCAAATACATAAAGTACTAATTTGGGACGCAGTATGATGTTTGTACAAACATTAATTATACTAAAATAAGCAAAAAAAAATTACTTTTGTCAAGATTAATAAAAGGTTAAGAAACTAAAACAAGGCGATATAATAGATTAAAAGCTATTTTTTATGGCGGCTGCGGGCGGCATTGGCATGCGGTTTGCGTTTAATGGATTTCTTTTTTCTTTTAGCCTTTTTTATTTCCTCAGCAAATATTTTCTCCAGAGAATAAGTCGAGGGCGTAAAATCAAGCAGGCACAGTTCGAACAATTCATCCACCCGTTCAATAAATGTAAATTTAGTTTTCCGTAATATTTCGCGGGGTAATTCTTTAATATCCTTCTCGTTCTCCTTGGGCAGGATGACATTATAGATACCCGCCCTGTAAGCGGCCGATATTTTTTCCTTGGCTCCGCCGACCGCCAGCACTCGTCCCCTGAGGGTTACTTCGCCGGTCATGGCAATATCATTACGAATCGGTCGTTCGGATAATACCGAGGCAATAACCAGCGAGACTGTCACTCCCGCCGAGGGGCCATCTTTGGGAATTGCTCCGGAAGGAAAATGAATATGGATATCGAAGTCGTTGAAGTCATTAAAATCGATACCAAGAATATCAGCTTTGGAACGAACGTAAGAATAGGCGGCCTGGATGGATTCTTTCATGACTTCGCCAAGCGACCCGGTGGTAATAATCTGGCCGTCGCCTTTCATCTTCAACCCCTCGATGAACATCAATTCCCCGCCGGAACCGGTCCAGGCGAGGCCGGCCGCGATGCCTATTTCCGGCATGGTCTCGGCTTTTTCCGGGATATAAAGCGGCGTCCCCAGGTAGGATTCTAGGTTCTTTTCGCTGACCGTCCAGTATTTCTTTTTCTTCTCCGCTTTTTCCAGGGCTATTTTACGATAAATTTTTTCTATCTGCTGAGAAAAACTCAAAAGCCCGGCTTCCTGAGTATAATTATTGATTATCCGGGTGAGGGTTTTATCATAGATTCTGAATTCCGATTTAAGGATACCGTGTTTCTTGAGCAGATCCGGAATAATGTATTTCTTGGCAATAGTTATTTTTTCCCGCTCGATATAACCGGGAAGTTCAATAATCTCAAGCCGCGGTACAAACTGCTCGGGAATCTCTTCCAGGGAGCGCACGGAACAAATAAAGAAAACCTTGCTCAAATCGAAAGGGATGCCTATGTAATGGTCCAGAAAATGAGCGTTACGCCTTGAATCGATAACGTCCAGTAAAGCCATATTGACCGAAGAATCGTTATCCAGGTTGAAATAATCGATATCTTCGATAAGAATAAGCGGGTCGGGTGCCCCGGCATCTTTAAGCGCCCGGATAATCCGGCCCGGGTAGGCGCCCAGAAAAGTCCGCTGCGTCCCCTTGATGTCCGAAACCTCGGATATGCCGCCAACCGAGATTCGAATAAAATCTTTTCCCAGAGCTTTAGCGATAGCCTTGGCCAGGGAAGCCTTGCCGGTCCCGGGAGCTCCCACCAGACATAAGGTAGACCCTTCCTCTTTCCCGCCCATTAATTTACGCACCGACAAACGCTGGAGAATTTGTTCTTTCAGACTGTCCGGGCCGTAATAATCCTCGGACAGAACCCTCTGGACGTCAGCAATATTATAATTTTCTGTGGTGTTCTTTCCCCAGGGAAGGTTCAAAAGCCATTCCAGATATAATTTTGTAACACCATATTCCGCCGAAGCGGCCGACAGTTGACTCAGACGGTCAATCTCCGTTTTAGCGCGGACAATAACTTCGGCCGGAAGGTCAGGGGATGATTTTATCAGGTTCCGAAACCGGGCGGCTTCTTTCTCTTCGGTGAAATCCTCCCCCAGTTGCTTTTTGATCTCATGAAGCTGCTGGCGTAAATAAGCTTTATGCTGCTCCTCTTCAATACGTTTTTTTACCTTTTGATTAATACTGAGTACCGTGGCTACCCGGTTGAGTTCTTCGTTGAGATAATGCAGCAGACGTTAGATCGGAAGAGCACACGTCTGAACTCCAGTCACCGCTCATTATCT
>CAZUAS010000126.1:0-7070 GCA_964618515.1 uncultured Ignavibacteriales bacterium
TGTTAATAAATTGTTTTAACTGTTATTTATTTAAGAAAACCAATCTTATTTGGCAACTTGAGATTTTGCCTGGGATTACTTTTTCAAGTTGTTCAATCAGAAAGGTTGTTGAAGAAAATTCTTATAATTGGTTTCAATTTCAGAAAGGTTATCGGAGCCGAATTTTTCAAGAAAAGCCTCAACCAGTACCAGGGCGGCGATATTTTCGGCAATTACAGCCACAGCCGGGACAACACATACATCAGCCCTTTCAAAGATAGCTTTGACTTTCTCCCTGGTTTTTAGGTCTACTGAGGTCAGAGGTTTGGCGAGGGTAGAAACCGGCTTGACAGCCGCCCTGAAGACAATATCCTCGCCGTTGGTCATGCCGCCTTCAAGGCCGCCGGCATGGTTGGTCAGGCGATAAAAACCTTTCCGGGGAGAATTATCCTGACCGTTATAGAAAATTTCGTCCTGAATTTCACTGCCTCTTAGCGCGGAACATTCAAATCCCCGGCCGAATTCCACTCCTTTTACCGACGGAATGGAAACAACCGCCCCGGCCAGCCGGCTGTCAAGTCGCTTCGACCCCTGCGAGAAGCCTCCCAGACCCACCGGTAAACCACGTATTATCACCTCTGCCACGCCTCCCAGTGAATCACCGTCACGCTGCGCGTTATCAATTGCTTTAACCATCTGTTCACCAAGCTGACCATCAAGACAGCGTACAGGTGAATTTTCGGTAATTTCACGAACCTGATTCAAATCCTTGAGGTCATAAGCCGCATCCAAACTTACCGGTCCAATACGCACCACATGAGAGGCAAAATCAATTTGAAAATGTTCCAGCAGTTGTCTTGCCAGGGCACCCAGGGCTACACGGGCGGCTGTTTCACGAGCGGAGGCTCGCTCCAGCACGTTGCGAAGGTCGTACTGATGATACTTGATTGCCCCGGCAAGGTCGGCATGACCCGGTCGCGGGCGGGTTAGAGGTTTCGACTTTCGCTTTCCTGTCGGCTCTGTCGACATGCTTTCCGACCAGTTCGGCCAGTCCTTGTTATCGATATCCAGAGTTATAGGACTGCCAAGAGATATACCGCCGCGGACGCCGGAAATTATTTTAACCCGATCGATTTCTATTTTCATCCGCCCCCCCCGGCCATAACCTTTTTGACGGCGCGCCAGTTGAAAATCGATTTTTTCAACCGCCAGCTTGACACCCGACGGGAAACCATCCATTATAGCGGTCAGACGAGCACCATGTGATTCACCCGATGTCAGGTAGGATAACATGAATTAAAGTTAAATAAAAAAAGCCGGCAGGTCAACCGGCCTTTATCTTATTCTTAAAAATGGAGGGCTTCATCAGGCAGGACGATACTCGATTCCTTTTCCATATCTTTCATCCTCTTTTCAATCCGGTCGTCGATATTTAAAGCCTGAGACATATTATAAAATTCGATTTTGTCAATAGGCGATATTTCTTTAATCTCCGAAACCACCGCTGTTATTTTTTTGATGGATTTATCAACAATATCAAGGGTATTACCGAGATTATCCAGAATCTTATCGATTTTTTTCTTTTCGTAGAGCATCCGCATCAGCTGACTGCGGCCGTAAATGGCCATCGCCGCATTATTCAGATAATGTGACAAAGTGGCAATGGCGATATTTTTTGCTTCAATAGCGCCTCTTTCCCGTTCTTCATTAAGCAGTTTCCGACTTAGATTCTGCCTTTCCTTAAAGAGATTCTCCACCATCAGATAAGTCTGCCAGATTTCCTTGTTGGCACGGGTAATCATTTCTTCAATGTTACCAATATCCACTCCAAGATACTCGGCCTGTTTGAGAGTATAGGTGATCAAAGATGTAGAAATATTATCCACCTGCTCTTTCGTTAAAGCCAGGACTTTTGAAACCTGATTTATTTTATCCAGCCTTTCCTCGAGGTCCATGACATAATCCGAGGAGTTGGTATTACCCAGAAGGCAGGCAAGCCTTATGATATTATTGATAACATCATGTTGTTCAATGTCAATAAAGGAATGATGGTCCCGGATGGCTATGGATATATACGGCGGCAACTGCCAGCGTTGAGCCAGATGATAACCGACCTCGGCATGGGTAACCTCGAAAACCTCCAGTTCGGCATCCAGTAAGGTTTTCGCTTTGACTCTCTGCTCGATAATATGCCGGTATTGATCGGGATAATAATGGAGAAAGAACATGGTCCCGATATCATGGAGCAAGCCGGCTATAAATGCTTCGTCGGAAGCCTCATATGAAACAGCCCGGGCAATTTTTTCAGCCGCGGTGGCTACCGTCAGAACCGAAGAAAAATATACTTTTGTATCCACACCGGATGATTTTTCAATTTTTTCCGGATTTAAAATCGACGACGACAGCGCCAGACATTTGACTGTCGTCACCCCCAGTATCTGAACCGCTTGATTGACATTGGTAATATGTGCCAATCGATGATAAAAAGGCGAGTTGGCCAGTTTCAATATTCTGCTGGTCAGAGAAGGGTCCTTGAGGATTATCTGGGATAGTTTTTCGGCCGAAAAATCAGGTTTATTCATTTCCCGAAGTATTTCCGAAATCGCCTGGGGTAAAGAGAGTAACTCGTTACTTTTGCATATTTTATCAATAACTGCGATTTTTTCCATTTACAGAACCGCCTATATATATTCATCCCCAAGATCCAATTAAGTATATAATCGGAAAAAAAGACGAATCTTTTACTGAAACTTGAACTTAATTTTTACCGGGATAGAGCTTTTTTTCTTATCAATTCGGTAAGGTGTTCGATTCGAAAAGGTTTATAGAGAACCTCGGTGATACCCGAAGGTTGCAATCGGCTGGTATCGATACGGGCTTCCCAACCGGTAACCATAATAATCGGAATATCCGGGTTTATCTGTCTTAGTTGCCGGGCGACATCGTACCCGTTCATATCAGGCATAGCCAGGTCAGTCAGGATAATATCATACGGTTCCTTCCGGGCAAGATTGATTCCTTCCTGCCCTGAAGTCGCCGTCTTTACCTGATACCCCATTGACAAGCACATGGCAGATATTAAATCCAGAATTACAGCTTCATCGTCAATCGCCAGAACCCGGATGGTTCTTTCTACCGGCTTGTCAGACATATGGCTAACGCCGGTTTGTTTTTTTAAAGGGAATTTGAAAGAAAGATAAGCCGGGATTGGACCCGCCGGATCAACGGCTACCGAACTGACATCGTCATGAAACAACCGGAAGAAATCATTAGCAGGATTTTTTCTGGCAGCCTCGGCGGTACTCACATATTCACCGAAACGGGCAACCCGTTCCACCGGCGGAAAATTCTTACGATGCCTGGAAATATCAAGATAGACATATTCATCAATTTGATAAACGGTTAGAGAAATTATATCCTCGGCGGCGGCCAGCGTGGCAAACCGGTCGATAAGCCGCAGGAACAACTCTTCAAGGTCCTGTCGGGCAAATGGCAGTACCCCGGTATCATTCAAGGACAGATTGATTTCCCGCGGTTGCCCGCCAGTCATATAAAGATTCCCGGAAATATGAAATCTCTTAAGTACCCGGTCAATAACTTCACTCAACCTGGCTTCTGTTTGAACGGGAACAGAGATCAGGTCAGGTTTTAAATTAAGCCGGGCAAAAGTTTTCTTAACGAGATTAGCCGCTTTTTCCGATTCCGTCACAATCCGTTTCAACTGCATCCTGACCTCCCCGGGCGTATCCTCATGTCGGGCGGCCAGTTCGGCATTACCCATAATGGCCGACAGGTAATTGTTCAACTGGTTGACAACCAGCCCAAATTTATTGACCTCATGACCGCTTAACTCCGTCTGTCTAAGCTGACTTTGCAGAGCGTCGATGGTCAAACGCAAGGAATAAAGACCACCGGCCAGAGTCAGCAGCCGCTTCCATTCATTGCGTTCACTTTCATCCATTTCATAGATAAAGAACACTGCCACCGCTACGGTGGTTTCAACCTGCACCAGGGGGCAATAAGCAATACAAACCGGGTACCCTCTCTCTCCGAACAACCGGTTGAACAGGTTTTTATTGTCCGTTTCATAGGTGTCAAGTTCTTGGGAGACCTGTTTTTTACCGTAGATAAACTGCCCGGATAAACTCTGGCCGGTTTGACCAAGGCCACCCTCACCAGGAATAATACTGAACTTATTTATCTCGTCAAAAACACACCCGGTAGAACCCTGAACTTTATATGTGCCGGTGTCATCTTTGACAAATGTCAGAGCGATTGAATTCTCCGGCAGGATATCAGCCAGGCGATGTACGAAAAAACCACGGTCATGTTCATAGCCTGTCGCCGGTTCATCGAGTCTCAAAAACTCCACTATCCGCTCCAGGCCCAACCGTCGGGTCACCGACAGACGGTCAAAGCTGTTTTTATTCAGTACCATCCGGGCCATATAAGCGAAAATGTTGAGCATCTTTAAGTCATGTTCGGATACCCTGAAAGGCGCGGTTTCCTTGCGGAATAATAACGCCTCCGCAGTCTGACCATTTTCTAGAGGATAAATCAGGCTGGACAAAGACAACTGCGATACCCCACTGTCATCCGTTGCTTCCTGGTTTATTATCAGCGGTTTTTTTCGCCCGAGAGCATTGAGAAGGGCGGTCTTATATTTTTCAGACAGGTCAAGAAGAGGTTCGCTTCCACCATAGAAAACCAGGGAGCCATTTTTCAAGCCGATAAGATGGACATCCCGCCCGTCCGACAAGCCAACCAGAGCCTGACAAAAAGCCAAGAGGGAATCATGGGCACCAAGGGCTTTCGAAGCCGCTAAAAGACGAGCCAGAAAATCGGCCTGACCGTTCGCAACTTTTTCTATTTCATTTTTGGCGATGGTCAGTTCCCGGCTTAAACGGGCGGTTTTTATTTTTTCCGATAACCAGTCCGCCACCGGCGAGAGAAATTTAACATCGGCCTTACTGAAGTATTTTGATTCTTCGGCAAATAAAATAATACCCCCTACCTTTTCAAGACCCGAAATAAGCGGCAACACCAGACAGGATTTAAAACGGGAATTAACCGCCTCTCCCCGGCGGTTGATAAAATCGAAATCACCGGAAATCAACGGGTCACCCAGGTCCACCGCCCGGGAGACGATATTGCCCTGAAGGGGATAATATTCAAGATAGGCGGTTTCTTCCTTGGTCAAACCAACCGCCGACGTCAGGACAAACTGACGTTGTTTCCGATTAATCAGGAAAATCGCCCCGGCACAACCCTGCTGATAAAATAAAATTTCTTTCAAGGAAATATTCAAAAATTCCAGAAGCTGATAAGGTTGACGGGCGTCTTTCTGAAGGTTATCCAGAATCGCCAGTTTGCCCTCGCGGTCTTTTAAATCCACCAGGCGACTCTGCCAGTAATCGGAATAAAAAGACAAACCCGCCACTATAAATACAAGACCTATAATCAGAATTGCAAACTGCAGGACATCAATAACCGGGTAAACCGAGGGAATGAACCAGCTGTCATAAGCGGCGTTAATTCTCACCAGCTGCCATACAGCCACGCCAAAAACCAGAAAACCCCCGACCAGGAAAGCATAACGACCGTCAATATTCTTATCCGTGAAAAAACGAAGGCGGTAAATTAAAAAGATAATTACTATAAGGACAATCAGCGGTGTCAAAACACCTGTGACATAACCGGAAATCATTTTCCCTCGACAATCTCGCCGTGCAACGTATAAGCATCGGCGCTGGTTATTCTGATGGGGACCACCTGTCCCGGCAGAAAGTTCCCGCTTTTAAAAAGGACAATTTTGTTTCCCTCGGTCCGGGCGCGTTGAAATGCATCGCTGCGCCGTGAAGCCCCTTCTACCAACGCATATCTTACCTGCCCCACCTCCCGCTGGTTACGCTCAAAACTGATTTTCTGCTGAAGGGCAATCAAGTTATTCAATCTCTTAATTTTTACATCCTCGGGGACGTCGTCTGTATATTTTTCAGCCGGGGTTCCGGGCCGTACCGAATAACGAAACATGAAAGCCGCGTCAAATTGGATATCTCGTACAGCCTGAAGAGTTGCTTCATATTCCACCTCGGTTTCAGATGGAAACCCGACAATTAAATCCGTGGTAACAGCTACATAATCGAGCCGGGAACGGATATAATCAACTATTTTATTATAGTGTTCAATAGTATATTTTCGGCCCATTTTCTCCAGAATACGATTCGCACCCGATTGCAAAGGCAGGTGAATATGCGGCATAAACCGGTCATTTTCAGACATGACCTCGACCAGCCGGTCGGATAAATCCTTGGGGTGTGAGGTCATGAAGCGAATCCGCCGGATACTGGTTTCGGAAATTATTCGCTGCAAAAGCCCGGGGAAATCGATATCCTTCCAGCGGTAACTGTTGACATTCTGACCCAGGAGGGTGATTTCAACCACTCCTTCATCAACCAGCCTTTTGACATTATCCACAATATGGTCAGCCGAATGAGCGCGTTCTTCTCCCCGGACATAGGGTACAATACAATAAG
Source organism: uncultured Ignavibacteriales bacterium (assembly GCA_964618515.1). GTDB lineage: Bacteria > Zixibacteria > MSB-5A5 > GN15 > FEB-12 > JAFGNW01. Next base: position 6,516 of record CAZUAS010000126.1, read on the forward strand.
AACAGAAATTATCACAACCGCGGGAAATGGTTACAAAAGCGGAGAAGTTATTTTCTTTGACCGGCAGGATAGCGTCCATGTTCTCATGGCCGAAAGCCGTCATAATCGGATGAAAACCATTATTTCCCAAGACAACATCGGGCAGTTCGAACAGCCGGTCGGTTCCAAGGACAAAATCGACATGAGGAACTTTTTCGATAATCTTTTCCCCCAGCCTTTGAGCCATACATCCGACCACGGCTATTTTAAGCGCCGGCTTATCTTTTTTGTATTTGTAAATCTCCCACAACCGGCCCAATACCCTTTCTTCAGCTTTTTCCCGAACGGAGCAGGTGTTGAAAATAATTAAATCAGCATCTTTCTCTTTATAAACCCGTTGAAACCCGCGGGTCAGAAGGTTAGCAACAAGAGTCGAGGAATCGGCCAAGTTCATCTGGCAACCGAAAGTGGTAATATGGAACTTATTATTTTTTGCACTATCATTCATAAAATTGAAGCCCGGATAATTTTTTCCTGTTCCATGCAGTTAACCCGAAAGTGTGTATACAGCCGGTA
>CAZUAS010000127.1:0-6969 GCA_964618515.1 uncultured Ignavibacteriales bacterium
CGAGATGGAATCTCGTGACTGGAGTTCAGACGTGTGCTCTTCCGATCTGTAAGTACGGGACTCTCTCGGAAATGGCTTTTGCCAGGCTCTTTAATAAACCGGTTATTTCCGTTTCCGCCTGGAAACTGGGTGATGATATCCTTCAAATCGAAGACCCCCTTGAAGCTGCCCGGCTGGCGATGGAACTGGCCGGTAAGAAAAAATGAATGAAGTCGGGGCTGAAATTATTGTCCGGGGAGTCGTCCAGGGGGTTGGCTACCGCTATTTTTGCCATCGCCATGCCGTTAATCTGAATTTAACCGGCTGGGTAAGAAATGAACCCGATGGTTCGGTTTTCGTTTATGTCGAAGGTGCTCGGGCCGCGGTAGAAATGTTAATCGATGAGTTAAAAATCGGACCTTCCAGCGCCACCGTTACCCAGGTCAAGGTTAAATGGATTAAATATACCGGAAAATATAAAGATTTTGATATAACTTTCAGAGGTTACAGGTAATGGATGAATTAAAAAAATACATTCGGTCGGTGCCGGATTTTCCCAAACCGGGGATAAATTTTTATGACCTGACCACCCTTTTCTCCGAGCCTGTTGGTTTTAAGATGGCTCTTGATAAAATGGAAGCTTTTCTTCGTACTCGCGACACCCGGAAAATTCTGGCTATCGAATCAAGGGGTTTTATTCTGGGGGCGGCCCTGGCTGACCGGATGAATTTGCCTTTAATAGTTGCCCGTAAAAAAGGCAAATTGCCTTATAAAACCATCGCAGAAGATTATTCTCTTGAATACGGTTCGGCGTCTCTGGAGATACATGCCGATGCCGTCTATCCGGGTGAAAAAGTGGCTGTAGTTGATGATCTAATCGCCACCGGGGGCACTCTTCTGGCGGCTTGTAAACTGGTCGAACGCCTGAAAGGTGAAATTGTGGGTATTTCGTGTGTGGTGGGTTTGGTCTTCTTTCCCTTTGATAAGATACTGGCTGACTATGAGGTAAACTACCTTATCTCCTATGATTCCGAATAGTCTTTTTGTCTTTTATTCTATGAGTAATTTTATATATTGAAATTTGTTTTTGAATGCCCCCGTAGCTCAGGCGGATAGAGCGACGGTTTCCTAAACCGCAGGCCGCAGGTTCAAATCCTGCCGGGGGTATTAATACCTTTGGTTGAAAGACCTTTATCAGCCCTCTGGGCATTTTTTTTAAAGAATATATATTATTTAAAAATAGATTAAATCGTTTGACAGCCGTCTATAGTTCGTATATATTTACGTTTTGTAAAATTACAGGTTTTAGGGAAAACAGCGTTTTTTATATAAGGAGTTAAAGGATGAGATGGTCGTTGTTTAAATTGGTAGCAGTCTTTATCTTAACCCTCACAACGACAGCTTTTTGTCAACTTAATCTTGATTTTACCGGTGGCGGTGCCCGTGCTGAGGGTATGGGCAAAGCTTTCTTGGGTATTTCGGATGACATTTCAGCCGTCAGTTGGAATCCTGCTGGATTATATGTGCATGATAAGCCGATGCTCGGCATCAGTTATGGCCTTTTTATGCCACGCGGGAATTATGCTTATCGGGGTACGACGCTGGACCAAACGGGTTCATTCAACAAAATCAGCTTTATCGGCTTTCTTTCTTCCTTGCGTATCAAGGGACATCATTTCGTGGGCGCCATCAGTTATAGTAAAGCCTTTGATGAATTTTTTAATACCGCTTTTGACAGCTCCTTTACTTACATAAATCCCTTTGGAAGTGAAAACGACGCTTGGTATAGAGAAGCGTCCGAATCTCGCGGCGGACCTTACCAGCTGTGTATAGGATTCGGTACCAGGATCTATAAAAATATCTCTTTTGGTTTAAGTACCAACATTTATACCGGAAAATATTTTTCTGAAGCCAGCACCTACCTGGCATTGGAAAACATGGTTACAGGAGATTCTTATAACCAGGAAATTTTCTACGAAGAAAACATATCCGTTATCGATACCACCCGTTTTTCGGGCGTTAATTTTACCATTGGTTTTAAATATAATACTGATAAAATCGAAGCCGGGCTGGTATTTAAGACCCCTTATGATTTAAAAGTTACTACTGATATGTCTATTTATACATTAACCATGTACAATGGTCTGGTTAAACCCAACTGGACGGATACGGTTTATAACGATGATATTCTGCAGAAATACGAAATACCGCTTATCGTCGGTTTGGGCGGCGGGTATCATTTGAATGAAAATCTGCTGGTGGCGATGGATATGGAATACCGGCCTTACCAGGGACAAAAAATAAAGCAAAGAACCGATTTTTCGATTAAACCCGGTGGCGAAAAAGAAGAAACTTATGTTGTAACCGATCCCCTCTGGCAGGATGTCTTTACTCTCCGAATGGGTGCGGAATACAAGTGGCATACCGGTTTTGAATTGTTCCCCGTAGTCCCGCTTCGTCTGGGCTTTGCTTATTTACCTTTTTCCTCCTCCGAAATAAAACTTGATACCATCACTATCCGGGATACGCTGTATCAAATAACGACAACGTCGAAGGCAACCTTCTATAATTTTTCAGCTGGTTTAGGTGTTCACTGGACACAAATATACTTGGATCTGGCCTATACCTACAGCACGAATGACTACACTAATTATATTCTGGGCAATAATCAGGAATTGGAAAACCGATATCATCATTTGAATTTGACTTTTACGGGGTATTTTTAATATAAAATAAAATCAGGGCGGAATTTTATTGTATTAAAATATGGAATTCCGTCTTTGTTTTTTAAAATGTCGGGGTGCTTTGCCGATAATATTATAATTGAAGTGTTTTTTGGAGATTTAAATGCAGAACAAGGTTAAACTTACCAAAAGGCAAATAAAAGAAGATAAATTCACCACCTTCATGCTCGAATCGAAAAAGAAGTTCGAGGAAAACTGGCAGTTTTATGTAATCGCCGTGGTTGGAGTGGTACTGGTGATTGCCGCCGTAGCATATTACTTTAATTCGAAAGCCACAAAAGAACAGGAATCTTCTTATAAATTTGCCCGGGCTCTTATGGACTACCGCAACGGGAATAACCAGATTGCCCTGTTAAGTTTAAACCAGATTATCGAAGAATATAAAGGCACCACGGTTGCCCAGGAAGCTACTTTCCTGCTGGGGCAGATCAATTACGAAAATAAAAATTATTCTGAGGCTATTCGTTATTTCGAGCAATATGTCCGGGAATATCGTAAAGATAAATTTTACTTGGCCGCGGCCCTGGCGGGCATTGCCGCCAGCCAGGAAAACCAGGGAAATTTCACCGAGGCGGCACAGAAGTACGAAGAAGCCTGTCTTGCTTTTCCCGATGGTCCCATGTATGGCGATTACAATCTGAACGCCTTAAGAAATTATCTGAAAAGCGATAATCTGGAAAAAGCCGGAAAACATATGGAAATTCTCCAGGATAAATTCAAAGGTACCTCCCTGGCGATAAGGGCGGAACGTATGTATTATGAAAAAGGGCAACTTCAACCACAAAGTTAAAATCACCCCTTGTGTCTGATAAAAAAGCCATAAAGGTTGCCATCTTATGGCACATGCACCAGCCCAATTACTGCGAACCCGCCTCCAATCGGCTGGCCATGCCGTGGGTTCGCCTTCATGCTCTTAAAGATTACCTGGATATGCCGCTTAATGCGGTCAAGTATGAACGTATTAAAGTAACCTTTAATCTCGTCCCCTCCTTACTCGACCAGATTGAACTTTATATCAACGGCGGCGTGGACCGTCATTTGGAACTATCCCGCATGAGAGCCGAGGATCTCGACGAACAACACAAGCTGGAAATTCTGGACAGTTTTTTTACCGCCAATCCGATCCATATGATTGAACCCTATAATCGCTATCGAGAACTTTATGCCAAATATTCGCGGGACATCAATCGAAAAAAGACTCTGCCTAACCTGTTTTCATCCAGCGAGATACGCGATTTACAGGTCTGGTCCAACCTGGTCTGGATCGACCCTCTTTTCCGTCAGGAAGAACCGGTACGAACCCTTCTGGAACGTAAAAAGGACTTTACGGAGGAGGAAAAAAACAGCCTGCTGGATTGGCAGATACAATTCATGACCCGCCTTATACCGGTATATAAAGACCTTTTTGACCGGGGTCGGATAGATATCTCCTTCACCCCCTATTACCATCCTATTCTCCCCCTGCTTTGTGATACCGATATTGCCCGCGAAGCCCTGCCCAGCATTAAACTACCCCGGAAGCGCTTTGTACATCCCGAAGATGCCGAGACACAAATAAGGATGGCCATGGAAAAATTCACCGCTTTGTTTGGTCGTCCCATGACCGGCATGTGGCCGTCGGAAGGTTCGGTGTCCGAAGAAGTGCTGGCGATGATGCTCAAACACGGGTTGACCTGGACAGCCACCGACGAGGAGATACTTTATTATTCACTGATAAAATCTAATCTGAAAAGAGAGGAAAATCCTCTCCATACTTTATATGAGTACGGTCCGGGCTTGAAAATATTTTTCCGCGACCATAATCTATCCGACCGGATAGGCTTTGTCTATTCGGGCTGGAGCACTCTCAAGGCAGTAAATGATTTTATCGATTATTTGAAGGATTTGAAGAAGTTGTTCTCCGACCGTCTTGAAAATGTGGTCGTACCGGTTATTCTCGACGGGGAAAATGCCTGGGAATATTTTCCTAATGATGGTCATGATTTTCTCAACCTTTTATATCAAACCCTGAATAATGAACCGGAGATTGAAACGGTGACCATGACCGAAGCCTCCCGCCAGCTTGCCGCCCGGCCGCTGAAAGCTGTTCTGGCGGGATCCTGGATCAACCATAATTTTCGTATCTGGATCGGTCATAACGAGGACAACGCGGCCTGGGACCTGTTGAGCAACGCCCGGGATACACTGGCCAAATTCCAGAATGAAAACCCCACTTATGATGAACAGAAAATAAAAGAAGCCTGGAAACAGATTTATATAGCCGAGGGCTCCGATTGGTGCTGGTGGTACGGTGACGAACATCAGGGTATGCACAATGCCCAGTTCGATAGTATTTTCCGCAGTCACCTGGCGGCGGTTTATCAGCTGCTCGGAATGGAGACCCCGGCGGATTTGAAAAAACCCATTCACGGCGAAGCCTCCGCTTCCTTTACCCTCTTACCCTATGATATGGTAACGGCTCAGATTGACGGTCGGGTGACACATTTCTATGAATGGTCGGGGGCCGGGTATTTCGACTGTCTAAAAGCCGGGGGAGCCATGCATCGGGTAAATCGGTATATCTCGGGAATTCATTTTGCCTATGACCATAACCGCTTTTATATTCGGCTTGACTTCTGTAATAAAAAAAATGTAGAATTAATAAAAGACATAAGACTGGTCTTTGCCTTCTTTAGCGTCACCCCCCTGGTGGTGGAATTGAAGGCGGCTATCGGTGAATTTGTAGGCGAAATATCCGGGCAATACCAGTTCTGTCTGGAAGATATTCTGGAACTGGCTCTGGAACGCAATTATCTCTGGCCCAACGGTTATGGTTTTTTAAGTTTTAACGTGACTTTGTACAGCGGCGAAAAAAAACTCGAAAGCTGGCCGGAGGATGAGCCTATTCAGTTTGATGTTCCGGAAAAGAACAAAGAGATATTTTGGCCTTCGTGATGATAACTAAGCGGATCATGGAGGATATATGTCCAAGTCTTTTTTCAATAACCAACCCGGCGAGGAACCCTCAGAACCAATCCCCGAACTTGAGTCCGAAGGTGATTTTAAATCAGGGCAATCCGATGATTCTTTTAAAACAGAAGAAGGCCGGTTGGCGGCCGTGATGGCGTATATCCCTTTTCTCTGTTTTATACCTCTTTTGAATATGAAAGAGAACAAAGAAGCGCGCTTTCATGCCCGCCAGGGGGTAATGCTCTTTTTAATAGAACTGGTTGCGGTTGTTTTCCTGATTGATAACTTTTCCGATTTCATTTTTAAAGCCATTCTTATCGTGGCGGCCGCTTTTTCCGTCGCTGGAATTTATTTTGCTCTGCAAGGTAAAAATTACAGGCTGCCGATTATTGGTGACCTGGCTGATAAGTCAAAGTTATAGGATATCCCATGAAAACATTACGTCTGATATCTGTAATCGTGGCTGTTTTATTAGTGGCCTGTGCCACAACCGGTCCTGGTGGAAAAAAATCTTTGATAATCATTCCCACCAGTCAGGAAGTGGCTATCGGACTGGGAGTCGTCGAAGAGCTGAAACAAACGGAAAAAGTGCTGGCTGATACGGTCTGGCAAAATTACCTGAATGAGGTGGGCCAGAAAATAGTCAATGTCTGCGACCGTAAGGATATCGAGTACCATTTTACCGTTATTGAATCGGAGCAGGTTAATGCTTTCGCCCTCCCGGGTGGTTTCGTTTATTTCTACACCGGCTTGTTGCGTGAGATGGAAAATGAGGCGGAGATGGCTATGGTTATATCTCATGAAATTTCTCACATTGTTGCCCGTCATGGAGTGAAACGACTGCAGGCGGCGATGGGCGTGTCGATGGCTTATGAACTTGTTTTCGGGGGGAAAGAAGCCGGGAAGGCTCTGGATCTGGCAATCAACCTCGGATTGACTCTTATTTTCTCCGAATATTCCCGCGACAATGAACGCGAAGCCGATTATTACGGTATGCACTACCTGGTAAAAGCCGGGTATGACCCCCATAAAGGGCTGGGGATGTTCGAAAAACTGGCTGCTATGGGCAGCAGTGAACCTAACGATGTTTTTGAAAAGCTTTCCAGTTCGCACCCAGCCACCCAGGAGCGTATTCAAAATACGAAAACACAGATTGCCCAGATGGGCACGCTCCCTTCAAACCTGAGAGTCGGTGCCGACAAGTATGCTGAAATGCTTCGTCGTCTACCCCCCAAAGCGACTTCTTCAGATCGGAAGAGCACACCGTCTGAACTCCAGTCACGAGATTCCATCTCGT
>CAZUAS010000128.1:0-6910 GCA_964618515.1 uncultured Ignavibacteriales bacterium
CCTTGTTATAATGGACGGCGTAAATCGGCTCGAGGGCGCTGGTATTCGGGTCGCGGAATGCCCAGGCCGGATGCCTCCGGTAGTAGCGTAGAGCAGCGCCATGCGCCATCAGGCGCGGGGTCGGTATAGCGCCGGAAGTGCAAAAGGCTATTACATCGGTCAGTCCGAGAGGCCCTCTGGTTATCGGACTAACCGAATCTCCGATTTTCACGTCCTCCCAGTAACGAGGTTCATTCCCCCGGGGTTTTTCAGCCAGCACCTCTTCTTCGATTTTGTTCAGTTCTTCTTCGGTCCACGGATGAGGCAGCTTAATATCGCTGTATTTGCCTTTTTCTCTTGCCTTGTCCCTGGCTATCCTGATAATCCACCACCGGTACTTTGCCACCGGTTCGCCGTTCTGGTTGCGCCCGTTCCAGTAAGAATCAAAACGCGGGTCAAGAACCAGCTCCCGTACCGTTTCTCCGGCGGTATTATAGATACTCACTTTTCCTATACCGGCGAAATTAAATTTAAGGATATCGTCACCGCTATCGATGATGTACGGATTGGGAAAAGCCAGTACCCGGTTGACATCCTTTGCCGGCGGCCCTATATCCGAAGGTATTCGGGAAATACCAGCGCTGGTGGCGATATAAATATCGCCGGTATATATATCATAAGTAATGTTTTTAATATCATCGGACACCAGGCCGCTGTTAAGAGTGGTATAATAACTCAACTCACCGTCACCGTAGCGGGCAAGGCCGTTGCGGCCCCCCACCCATAAATTCCCCCGGCTGTCGAATTCAATAGCCATAACCTCGGAACCAAAACCTTCCGGCAAATAGACATCGACAAACAAATCCGTTCCCGAATCAAACCGGGACAGACCGAAATTGGTCGCCGCCCATAATTCGCCGGTCGCGGGTGAAAATTTCACATTGCGCACCAGGTTGGACAGCAGGCGCGAATTGCTCTCGGTAAATTGTCGGCATGCCGTTTCCGTATGGTCGAAAGGATTACTGCCGACATTACAGACAAAAACGCCCTCGAACTCCGAACCTACCGCCAGGTATCCATTAAAATAATCAAGAGTGAATATCCGGGCATCCGTGATGGCGCTGTTTATCAACAGCGAGTCCCAACCCGCTCGCTGGTCAAGATTGTTCAAATCAGCCACTGTTACGGGGTAACCGTTAAAAGCCCGATAACTGGCGGCATACAAATACCGGCCATCCGTATCCATGTCATAAATAACGATATAACGATGATTCTCCGCCACCCCTCGTAATGAAGAATTACTCGTATCATAATTTACTACCTGGGAATCAATAATATGATAAAGACCAAGGCCGAAAGTGCCCACCCAGGTATTCCCCGATGAGTCCGAGATTACATCCATAGTCCGGTCCTTGACATCAAACGGCCGGCTGACCCAGACACCGTCGATATAGTCCGCCGCCGGTTTGGTAGTGAAAGCCGCGGTGATGCGGCCGTATCGGTTAACCGTAACATCAGAAACATTATTCCCCGGCATGCCGGTGTAAACATATTCTGAAAAAATTAAATTACCAGATATACCGCCGCCGGTCGGAGCCCGATAGACTCCATCAGCACCAGCACCAACCCAGTGATAACCGTCAACCCGGGTTCCTGTGACCGGCATGGCCGGTAAACCGGTCAGGATTAATGGAGTAATCAGACCGTTTTTCAAAAAACCCATACCGTCGACACTGTAAAGAAACAGAGTGTCGTTTTCAATAATCAAATCGGTACAATTTTTATTCACACCGAAATTAACCGGGGTAAACGAAGTATCCGAACCGGTTCGCTCCAGACGGAAAAGACCATTATCCGTGGCTATATACAATACTTCTTCAAAAAGAACAATCCGTCTGATTATTTCCGTACCCAGTTCAGGGTAATTGAAAACACTGAAAACCGTCCAGTTTGCCGGTGATTTCAAATAGTTAGGCTGGCTTTTATTGGAGACCGCCAGACCTGACGACGTCGCCAGCCAGATGGAATCCCCGACAAGGAGAATATCATAAACATCCGGTTGGGGATTGAGATTGCCGAACAAACCGTAACTGTCCTGTATCTGGCCGCCGTCGTTGACTTTCGAGAATAACACCAGTCCCAGTTCCGTTCCGACCCAGAGAAAATCACCGTCATCCTGAAGGCAATGCAGTTTGAAGGTTTTCCCCTCGGTATCAAGAAACAGAAACTGCTCGGAACTAACGCCGTTGAATTTAATCAGCCGTCCGGCGCCGCCGACCCATTTCTGCCCCTCCGCATCGACAATTATATCGGTGATATCGGTCGTTCCCAGGCCGTTGATATTCGTGTATTCCACTCCGGGGCTGGTGAAATCGAAAACCGCGAGAAGTCCCCCCGAGGTAGCCATGTATACCGTATCGTTGACCGGTTGCATTTGCCGGACTTCTTTAAAAGATGTAAAAGTCGTCCAGTCGACCGCGGCAGTCGCGATACCCGGCCACAGCGCCATCAGCACGGCAATGGTTAAACCGATTTTTTTAAAAGTGTTTTTTGTATAATCCATATCATAGTAAATATAATACATAAGGATAGAAGCATCAACAGTGAGGTCAAGCCAATAATATCGCCATGACGGGTAAAAAAAGATTTGCCATGCAAAAGTTTGATTTTTCCCTTAACCGCAGCCACTTCGTTATAGCCGAGGTTTTCCCGTAAACGACCGTAGTCATCGACAATAAAACTCAAGCCGCTGTTGGCCGTACGCGCCATCCAGCAACGGTTTTCCACCGCCCGGGTGATAAATATCCGGGCGTGCATATATATTCCCACCGAATTGCCGAACCAGGTATCATTGGTTATGCCCACTATAAAATCAGCGCCTTGTTGAATCATTTTCCGGGCATATTCCGGAAAAGTCGATTCAAAACATATAAGCACCCCGTACCTAGCTCCGGGAAGGTCGAAAAGAACTATGGAATCGCCGGGATAAAAATCGGACCACCATTGTACGTTATATTTTTTAATGAAAGTGAGGTATTCCATAATCACATCCCGGTTCAAGAACGGCAGGACGTCCTGGTACGGGACATGTTCCGAAAATGGCACCAGTTTGACCTTGTCATAGCGTTTTTCGATGTGGCCGTCGGGATTGAATTGAAAGCAGGAGTTATAATAGCGCAGCTGGTTGTTGACGCTGTCAGCCGCCAGCGCGCCAACCAGATGGTAAGCGCCGGTTTGACGGGCGATATGGCCTATTCGTAGGCGGCTATAATGTTGATGGGTTAAATATGCCGGGGCTGAGGTTTCCGGCCAGATATAAAGAACCGGATTACTGTCCGACACCGTACCCGCCAGGGAATCATAAAGATTATAACTGTATTCTTCATTGTGACTTTTCCACTTCTCACTCAGTGGTATCGAGCCCTGCAAAAGGGCGATATCCAGCTTTCCGGGTTCCGGGTATTTAGGCATCACCACCCAGCCGTAAGCCATCAAAACCAAGACAACCGCCAGAGAAACAAAAAACGATGTCAAGCGCTTTTCCGGGGACAATTCACGGCGAAAAACCTGCCATAACAGCACGTTGACGGCAACGATGATAAACGACAACCCGTGCACCGAAACCAAAGCCACAATCTGCAGAATAACCAGGTAATAAGCCTGTGTATAACCCAGGTCCGACCAGGGAAAAGCAAACTGCGACAGAGTACGGAAATATTCCATCCCCACCCATAGAAACGGCAGGGCGATAAAACTGAACAGAGCACGGATCCGGTAAAGGCGCAGGAAAACCATAAAAACGGCCGTGTAATAAAAAGACACAATCACCACCGCCGCCAAGGTTCCCGGGGGTGTCACCATGGCCACCCAGTAAAGAGAAAAGACATTAAAGAAAAAACTGAAAAAATAAGCGGCGTTGAAAGCTTCCCGGCCCCTCAGCCGGGAAATAATTACCAGCGGCCGCACCAGTGAAAACCAGGCTAAAAAACCGAATTAGGCTGGTTAAAAAGCGAAGGAAAGCAAAAACGACCAGACTATCAGTTCCAGTCGTCTTTTGCGTAGTTCTATATCGGAAGGAATAATGAATCTACCAATCTTTTTCAGTATGGCAGTCAAAATCACTCACGCATTAATAAGGATTTGCCGGTCATTTCGGCGGGTATATCCAGACCAAGAATATCCAGGATGGTGGGAGCGATGTCGGCCAGGATGCCGCCATCCCGAAGTTTTACATTTTTCCCCAGTCTCCCCGAGGGGTCATACAGAATACAAGGTACGGGATTGGTGGTATGGGCTGTCCAGGGTCCGCCGCTGACCGGGTCAATCATCATCTCTGCGTTGCCGTGGTCAGCCGTTATTATGGCTATGCCCTTTTGTTTACGGACGGCTTCCATCAACCGTCCCAGCCCGGTATCCACCGCTTCCACCGCTTTGCGGGCAGCCTCAAATATACCCGTATGCCCGACCATATCACAGTTGGCATAATTCAATAGGATAAAATTAAAATCTCCCGATTCGATTCTTTTAACAGCGTTGTCGGTAACCAACACCGAGGACATTTCCGGCTGAAGGTCATACGTGGGTACTTTCGGGGAAGCAATCATATCGCGTTCCTCCAGATCAAACGGTTGCTCCACACCGCCGTTGAAAAAGAAAGTCACATGAGCGTACTTCTCCGTCTCCGCCGTACGCAATTGTCGAAAATGGTTCCTGGCCAGCACTTCACCAAGGATATTTTTCAGCTTTATCGGATGAAACGCCACCTTGGCTTCGAACGTGTTGACATCAAACTGCGTCATGGTCACTACCTCAACGCGGGGTTTATCCAAGTGGATATAACCTTTAATGTCGTTGCCGCATAAAAGATACAAAAGCTGCCGGGCGCGGTCGGATCGGAAATTGAACATGATCGCCAAGTCCAGGTCTTTTAAACGACCCGCTCCGTTGGTCCCCAGGTCAATCACCGCCGGAACTATAAATTCATCGGTGACGCCTTTGGCGTACGAGGTTTCGATAACTTTAACGGGGTCCTTGAAGACCTCTCCCTCACCGTAAACAATCGCCCGGTAGGCCAGGTCGGTACGTTCCCAGCGGCGGTCGCGGTCCATACCATAGTAACGCCCGCCCACGGTCGAAACCCTGCCCAGGCCGATTTCGTAAAATTTCTGAAGCACTTCCTGCATGTAGCCCTTGCCCGAAGTCGGCGGGGTGTCGCGGCCATCCATGAAGGCGTGAAGATACAATTCTTTGACGCCACACATCTTGGCCATTTTAACCAAAGCATAAAGATGGTTCAAAGAGGAATGTACCCCGCCGTCGGAAACCAGGCCGAACAGGTGCACCGCTTTATAAGCCGCCGCTACCCGCCGCATGGCCGTAGCCAGAACATCGTTGTCAAAAAAAGTGCCGTCCTCGATTGCCTTATCGATTCTCGTAATATCCTGATAAACCACCCGCCCGGCGCCGAGATTCAAATGACCCACTTCGCTGTTGCCCATCTGTCCCGCGGGTAATCCCACCGCCAATCCCGAACTATCAAGTGAGGTAAAAGGACAACTTTCTCTCAGACGGTCGTAGTTGGGCTTATGGGCGGCGGCGATGGCGTTGTCCGCGGTCGCTTCCCGCAGACCGAAACCATCCATTATACATAGCAAAACTTTATTCATATCTTAAATCAACCTGACTTTTTCCGGCCCGGATTTTATCTCGCCAATCCGGAAGGTTTGTTCCTTTGACTGCTCAAGACTTTCCACTATGTTATCGGTATCTTTGTCTCCTGCCACCAGAATATAGCCGATACCCATGTTAAAAGTATTAAACATATCATCCGGGTCAATGTTTCCGGCTTTTTCCAGCCAGGTAAATACGGGCGGCACCGGCCAGCTGTTCTTTTTGATTTCCGCCGAAAGGCCATCAGGGATAATCCGGCATAAATTGCCGGCAATCCCGCCGCCGGTAATATGCGCCATACCGTGAATATCATACTTTTCCAGAAGAGGATGAATCAGCGGGGCATAACAGCGATGAACCTTCATCAACGCCTCGGCTATGGACATATTCAACTCTTTAACTATTTTCCCCGGTTTTAGGCCGGCAATTTCAAAAGCCACTTTGCGCGCCAGGCTGTAGCCGTTGGTATGCAGACCGTTGGAAACCAGCCCGAGGCAGACATCACCTTTTTTTATGGTTGAGCCGTTGATTATTTTCTTCTGGTCAACGATACCGACAATAAAGCCGGCCAGGTCATATTCACCCGGCTGGTAAAAATCGGGCATTTCGGCGGTCTCCCCACCCAGAAGAGCCATATTGGCGTTGACACAACCCCGGCTGATACCTTCGACAATTTCAGCAATTATCTTTGGCTGTAGTTTGCCGGTGGCGATATAATCCATGAAAAACAACGCCCGGGCACCGTGCACCAGAATATCATTGACACAATGATTGGCCAGGTCCTCACCAACGGTATTGTGTTTACCGGTCATGAAAGCCAGTTTCAGCTTGGTCCCGACCCCGTCGGCGGAGGATATTAAAACCGGGTTTTCGAAACCAGCCAGGTCGGGTTTAAAAAAGCCGCCGAAGGAGCCGATTTCGGACAGGACGTTTTTGCTGAATGTCTTGCGGGCCAGCGACTTAATGCGCTCGACCGCTTCGTCGCCGGCTTTGATATCCACTCCGGCTGCGGCATAACTCATTTTTTTCTCAGGTTTATTTTTGGGCATGCGGAAATCTATTGAGGGGGATAATAAATGTCAACAATTTAAACCGGAAGGTTATTGCCCCAAAAAAGGTTTTTGGTATTTAAGTTCGGCAGGAAAAGCATATCAGGTGCATAGAGCATATGGCTACTTTTACTAACCGAAGAGACTGAGATTGTACGGAAGGTCCTTAACTTTTACAAATAATTAAAATAAAATTGTCAATATTATTTCTA
>CAZUAS010000129.1:0-6893 GCA_964618515.1 uncultured Ignavibacteriales bacterium
TGGAAAAAGACAACGGTGACACCCAGATAGGTAAGTTCGTTATAATAATGTAAAAAAGTATTTTACTTTTATAAGTTAATAACCGGACCCCGGTATAAATCAGGTTTGTACCGGAACCCCCTGTTCCGATATTTATTGTTGAAAAATCTTTTTAAAATCAACATACTCCGGTTGATAAAAAAAGGTTTTACAGAGGGTTCTATGCGTACAAAAATATCGATCACGTTTATCTCTACAATTTTCCTTGTTTTATTAAATGCCCAGCCGGGGCCGGGGTGCACCAGTTTTATCGTAACAAAAGGTGCCTCAGCCGACGGCTCGGTGATGATTACCTATACCTGTGACGGCGAGTTTCATCCTCATCTTGAATATGAACCACCCAACGATTTCAACGAGGGTGATTCGGTAGCCATTCTCAACTGGCCCGATAACAGTTTGCGGGGGAAAGTCAAACAGGTAAGTCATACCTACGGCGTGGTGGATCTTATTAACGAGCACCAGGTTACCATCGGTGAAACCACCTTTGACGGTCGTAAGGAATTAAAAAACGATTCCGGTCTTCTGGGCTACTGGGACCTGATGTGGCTGGCTCTTAAAAGAGCCAGAACCGCCCGTGAAGCCATCACCGTAATGACCGACCTGGTCGAAACTTATGGTTACAACAGCACCGGGGAAACATTTTCCATAGCTGATCCCAACGAAGCCTGGATTATGGAAATGATCGGTCCCGGACCCGGCGGCCATGGCGCGCACTGGGTAGCTTTACGGATTCCGGATGGTTATATATCTTGTCATGCCAACCAGGCTCGTATTGGCGAGTTTCCTCTCGACGATCCAGATAACTGTCGTTACTCGAAAGACGTTATTAAATTTGCCATAGACAGAGGATATTACGACCCAAAAGCAGGGAGACCTTTTCGTTATTGTGACGCCTATTGCCCGGCGGATGTGGAAATACTACGCTCCTGCGCCGGACGAGTATGGAGCATGTTCCGTCGCTGTGCGCCTTCACAGGAATTCTCAGCCGATTATCAGCGCGGAGTGCCGGGAGCACAACCATACCCTTTGTGGATAAAACCGGACAAAAAATTATCCCTGGCTGATGTCATTGACATCATGCGCGACCATTACGAGGCCACCCCCTTTGACATGACCCGGGGTATTGACGCCGGAGCCTTCGGCTCTCCCTATCGCTGGCGTCCCCTGCAGTGGCAAATCGACAGCGTTCGTTATACCTGGGAAAGGCCTATATCCACCCAGCAGACCGGGTTCTCTTTCGTCGCTCAGGTCCGTTCCTGGCTGCCGGATAAAATAGGCGGCATCCTGTGGTACGGCGTCGATGATACTTATTGCACCTGTTATTTTCCCCTTTACTGCGGGATTACGGAATTGCCGGTTTCTTTTACCCGGGGAAGCCTGCAAGAGTTTTCCTGGGAATCCGCTTGGTGGATCTTTAATTTCGTATCCAACTACGCCAACCTCAGGTACTCATACATGATTAAAGACATTCAGGCGGTTCAGAAAGAACTGGAAACATCTTTTATCGAAATGCAGCCAGCCGTGGAAAAAACCGCTCTGGAACTGCACCGTACCAACCCGGAGCTGGCTGTAAGTTATCTGACCAATTACTCGGTGAGCATGGGTGAAAAGGTTACCAAACGCTGGCGCCGGCTGGCCGAAGATTTGCTGGTCAAATACAACGATGGTTATATAAAAGACGATAAAGGCCGACCGCAACAAGTCGGCTATCCCGAAAGCTGGCTCAAAGAAATTATCAGGAACTATCCCGACAAATACCGGGTCGGCCCGGCTAAAGGTGAAGAAAAATGATGTCCGAAAATAAAAATATCATCATCATTTCCGACAGCACCGGTAAAACCGCCAAAAGACTGATGGATGCCGTCCTGGCTCAATATGCTTCTCAAAAGATCATATATTCAATCGTAAATATTTTTCAAAATATCCGGGAAGAAAAACAACTCCGTGATATTCTGGAAAAAATCGACAACGATTACCTGGTTATTTTTTCTCTTATTTCCCAGGAGCTTCAGAAAAAATTTGAAAAAATGCTCAAAGAGAGGGGTTTTCTATATCTTAATGTCCTGGAACCCATGCTTAGTACTCTGTCAAAATTTCTGGGTGTTCACCCGGACTATAAACCGGGATTACTGCAGGTGGTGGACGATAAATATTATAAAAAAATCGATGCTATCGGTTACACGGTGGAGCATGATGACGGCCGCGGTGCCAATGTAAAAGAAGCTGATATCATTTTGCTGGGTCTGTCACGTACCTGTAAAACTCCTATAAGTATGTACCTTTCATGTAATTACGGTCTCAAGGTCGCCAATATACCGATAATACCCCACCCCGATTTGAACCAGCAACTTCTCCTCCGCCTGAATGGCTACCCCTTAGAGCGGATTTTCGGCCTGATGATGGAACCGGATGTTCTGATTCATGTTCGGGAAGAACGGTCAATGGTTATAACCGGAGGACGAGAACATCCAACAATCCATAGTTATTTTGACCCCAACCTGGTTCGAGAAGAAATAAAATTCTGTCGCCAGTTATTCAATGAAAATAACTGGGCCATCGTCGATGTCACTAAAAGGGCGATTGAAGAAATATCGACCGAAATACTGGAACGGCTGAAAATAGAAACCTGACCGGTGAAAAGTATCAAAAACTGATATATTTCTTGACGTACAAAGGAAATTTCTTATAATTAAATAAGATGATACAATTTATTTCGAGTAAGAATATCTTTTAAGGTCACACTTTATTGTATTTAGTTAAGGGATAAAAAGACATATAAAAATATTTCCTGGAGGAAGTTATGCCTTTCAAAGGAAAATCCCTTAATTGCCAGTTAACAATTCTTTTTTTATTATCCCTGATTTCAGGTCCAGCCGGCACCCTGGCTCAAGAGCAGGAACTTTTTTTGAAAATCTCAGATACTACCGACTATCCCGGCGAGAGTGTAACCGTTCCTGTGTTCATCACCAATTATAATGATACCATAGCTGGTTTCGTTATCCGCTTTACTCTTTCCGAGGAAATAGTTGCTTTCCAACCGGCTATTATCACTACCGGAACGGTTATTCAGAACTGGGAGGTAATTGATGTTCGTCCGGACCCGGAAAATCCGCTCAACCTGCAGGTCCTCGGTATCGCCGACTCTTATGTCAAACCTATGGTCACCCCCGGCCTGCCGCCTCAGGCCGGCCAGAAGCTTTTATTTAAATTGCTTTTGAATATTCAGGACATCCCCGATACGGTTCAAAACCGAACCGTATCAGTAGAAATCATTTCCGATATCACCAAAACCAATTTCAGCTCTTCTGATTTTCGTGTTATCGGTCTGGCCAGCGATACCACCTACGACACCCTCTGGTTTAACTGTGCCTCATGGTTTTTTGATTCCTGTGTAACCTGGGTCCAGGTACCCGGACCGCCCGCGGATTACATGTATGTCGATTCCAATATCATATCCTGGCTGGACACCACCAAAGTCATTTATCAGAACGGTTCTCTGACCGTAAAAGTACCTCTCTGCGGGGACATCAACGGCGATCTGACCGTTGATATTGCGGATATAACCGGACTGATCGGTTATCTGTATCTGGGCGATGAGCCACCGGTCTGTCAACGTGCCGCCAATACTGACGGTACCGCGGAGGGTACGCTGGATGTCAGCGATATCACCCGCTTGATTCAGCATCTTTACATAAACGGAGCCGAACTTTTATGCCCCGATTAAAAGAAAAGAAAACCTTTAAGAAGGAAAAATGAAACCACACAAGAATAAAATGCTGCTTTTTGTGGTCGGGCTTTTAATAATCTTTCTTTTATTGACCGCCAATTCGATTACAGCCCAATCAACGAAACTGGTTTTAAACATTGAGGACGTCGGTGTCGAACCCGGCTGGAATGAAATTAAAGTAGCCGTATTTATTACTAATTTCACTGACACCATCTCCCGTTTTGAAATAATGATTCAGGAGGATCGTCCCGATATTACAGCTTTTCACTGGCTTATTGACACGGTCGGCACTCTCATCGCCGGCTGGGAATCTGTCAGTTCTCAAAATTTCGACGGCTGGAATACCAACGTATTAATCAATGCCCAAGCAAACATCGCGGATCCGCCCGAATATACTCCCGGCATCGCTCCCCAAACCGGCGAAATTCCACTTTTTTACCTTATAGCTTATATCAATGAATTTAGCGACACTTTACCCGACCAGTCTGTGCATTATTTTACCAATAAGCATTATCCTTTTTGTCCCTTATTTTTCAACCAGTGGGATAAAATTATCGGAATTGAACCTGACACCGTATGTGACAGCGTTTATTTCGTTTGTGATTTCTGGATTGAGGAAAATATATGCCTTAACTGGACCAGAGTATCGACCCCTCCCTATGATTCCGCTGCCTATAACTGTAGTTATATCACGACTCTTGATACTAATGTGGTTAAACTCCACGATGGTTCAGTGACGGTTATGCTGTCGTCATGCGGCGATGTCAACGGAGACCGGGCAATCGACATTTCCGATATCACCGCTCTGATAAGTTACCTTTATTTAAACGGTGACCCGCCGCCGGTAAGGCGGGCGGCCAACCCCGACGGTTCACCCGACGGCCTTATCGATATTTCCGATATTACCTGTCTTATCGCCTCGCTATATATCGACCAGCGTGAGCTGGTATGTCCTTATGTGCCACCGGAAGATTAACGGAGTATAAAAAAAGCAGTGGTTTTTTTACCCCACTGCTTTTTTCTATTATCCGGAAAACGGTCAGATTCTGACCACGTTTTTATTCCTGTCCTTATCTTCGGCCTTTTCTTCCCCGCGCATGAGTTTGATTCTTTTTTTGGCCTCCTCGAATTCACAGAGAATCTTGCTGATATCCAGCCCGTACTTCCCGGCCCGGCGCAGCCGCTCGAGGTCGACATCGAGAGCTTCCGTTTTCAGGCGGTTATTATCGACCGATAATTTTCGCGCCATTCTGGCGGCATTCTTTTCCACTTTCGAGAAAATATAGTCGACATCGTCAAAAACAAAACTTCCCGCCAGCGCCATAACTATCACCATAAAATCGATGACGAAAGCAAAAACCAGGGAGAACAAGGTCAGCCGGTCCATAACCAGCAGGTCATTGATAACGAGCATGAAAGCTTCCTGACGGTTGGAGGGGTATTCGACATAGTCCGACGTATAAGGCGGTTGCGGCAGAACCGGCGCCTCGGCGGCGGTGATCATCGTCACCGCATTGAAAGGAAAATGTACCGCCGCCCAGTTGACCTGCTCGAACTGCATCGCCACCGGCATCTCCCGCGACAAGGAAACGGCAATTGAATCCACCCGGGCGATATACTTGTTGACCTCGTACAGATTCTTATCAATCTGTTCGCGCCAGCCGGTGATATAATCGACTATTATCCCCCGCCCCGCGCCCTGGCGATAATCATTCCCCTGGTTTTCTTTCCAGGACGCAACCATCCGACGGGCGCCATCGATGACCGACTGAATGAATTCATCCTTAGACCCCTCGTCAATAATAGTCGCCCAGCCCCGTTCCTCCTCCATCTGCAACAGTTTTTCAATCCGGCTCACCTGGTAGGAACCCTTAAAAGCGGCTTCTTTGGCCAGGGTGTTATACTTATTAAGCACCGGCCGGGCATCGGCCAGATACTGTCCCCGGATTTTCTGCGGTCGGGTGTTGGCTTTCAGATTACTGTTAAAATTGACGTAAGAGAAAAAAATCGAAAAAGTCGCCGCAATTAAAAACACGACCGTATAAGAAAGACGGTTTTCCTTAATCCTGATAAGGTTCCAGGCTATTCCCAGAAGAGCTGTCTGTAAACCCAGCGAACCGATAAATGCCAGGGTTTTATTGATTAAAATCGCCAGGCCGTAAAAAGTCGTAAAGAACGAAAGAATCGAGATCAATAATGTCCCGGCATATATCATTATGGTAGTGTTTTTTCTGAAACCGGAAATGCTCATAAAACCGCCTTTTATTTTGTTTATAAATATTACTCTTAATTACTAATTATCGGTAAGCCGCATTTTTTTTTAAAGCCGCTTATATGCCTGATTTTCAATTAAAATTAAAAAATATTGCTTTGGTGGGAAGAAGTGCAGGTTTATTTTGTATTCTGATTATAACTTGAAACCCGGAGAATAAAATGTTAAGAATATTTTTACTGGCATTAACGCTTTTTTCAATATTAAGTATGTTTATGTTTCCTTTGGAAAACCATGCTCAAGGTGATTCGTCGAAGCCCGGTGATGAATCGGGAAGTCTCCCTTATAGTTTCGATTATGAGCTTTTTAAAACCATCGTAAATAAACAGCCCGAAAATAATATATTTATTTCCCCCTTATCGGTAAGTCTCGCCCTGGCCATGACCGCCAACGGCGCGGTCGGCCCCACCTTCGATGAAATGCACCGGGTATTGGGTCTGGGACAGATGTCACTGGAATGGGTAAATGAATATTACAAAGAATTAGCGGCCGTCTTGCCGGAAACCGACTCCAGCGTGGTAATAAAAATCGCTAACTCCATCTGGTACCGCTTGGGTATGGATTTCGAAACCTCCTTTTTAAACCTTAACCGGGAATATTACCAGGCCGAAATCGTCGGGCTCGATTTCGCCCTACCCGAAACCCCGGATAGAATAAACGGCTGGGTCAGGGAAAAAACGATGGATAAAATAAAGGAAATTGTCGCCGGTCCCATTGACCCCCTGACGGTCATGTACCTGATAAATGCCGTCTATTTCAAAGGTATCTGGACACATCAATTCGATAAGACCCAGACCCGGACATCACCTTTTTATACCCCCGGCACCGCTCCCGCCGACTGCCGCCTGATGTATC
>CAZUAS010000130.1:0-6558 GCA_964618515.1 uncultured Ignavibacteriales bacterium
CCCCCCCCCCCCCCCCCCCCCCCCCCCCCCCCCCCCCCCCCCCCCCCCTAATACACCCACCCCCCCCCCCCCCCTAACAACACCCTACCCTACACTCTTTCCCTACACGACGCTCTTCCGATCTAAAGAAGATCTGGCGGCTTATAAACCGGTCTGGCGCGAACCGCTACACTTTTGCTTTGATTCCCTGGATATATACAGTATGCCGCCGCCCAGCTCCGGCGGGATTGTTCTCGGCCAGATTTTAAAAATAATTGAACCGTATGATTTCAGCCTTCTGACTGTAGATTCTCCAGATTATATTCACCTTTTCTGCGAAGCGGCTCGGCGCGCTTTTGCCGACCGCTCGCAATACCTGGGCGACCCGGCTTTTTATCAAATCCCCTCCCGGCTTCTGGACGAAACCTATCTGGCCAAACGGCGCGAAACCATTACCATGGGGCATGCCTCCAACTCCCAGCTTGTCGGGCCCGGCCTTCCGTACTCCCACGAATCAAACCAGACCACGCATTTTTCAGTGTGTGACCACGAGGGTAATATGGTCGCTTTAACCTACACCTTGAATACTAATTTCGGCAGCAAACTGGTCGTACGCGGCGCCGGTTTTCTTCTCAATAACCAGATGGATGATTTCGCCCTGAAACCGGGTCATCCCAATACCTATGGCCTGGTAGGTGCCGAGGCCAACAAGGTGGAACCGGGTAAACGAATGCTGTCCTCCATGGCGCCCACGCTGGTTTTGAAAAATCAAAAACCTTTTCTTATTCTCGGTTCCCGGGGCGGCTCTAAGATAATTACCACGGTCGCCCAGGTAATTCTCAATATGACCAGGTTCGGGTTAAACCCGGTTGAAGCCGTTAACCAGCCGAGAGCCCATCACCAATGGCTACCGGATAAAATTACTCTTGAAAAGAACAGCTACTCAGTGAAAGTCAAACAGACCTTAATCCGGTACGGACATAATATCGAAGAAGAAGCGCCCGATGGCGATGTAGAGTTGATTTATATCGACCCGCTGGGATTAATGACCGCGGCATCCGACCCGAGACGACAGGGCTGTTCGGGCGGTTATTGAGAAACCGGGTCAGGCGGTTTTTCTAAAGTCTGAATCGAAGCCTCTGAATCCTTCTGCCG
This sequence comes from uncultured Ignavibacteriales bacterium, assembly GCA_964618515.1. Classification (GTDB taxonomy): domain Bacteria; phylum Zixibacteria; class MSB-5A5; order GN15; family FEB-12; genus JAFGNW01. The sequence goes on from CAZUAS010000130.1 coordinate 1,135, forward strand.
GTTACATTTTTTTATTCCCAGAAAGATAGCTCCCGAACCGGTGATACCTGCCAATAAATAGAAGTACAAACCGAGGTAGGGTATTGAAAATAAAATCAACAATATCACCAAACCCAGAAAAAGCGAAGTACTGCTGAGAATTTTATGCCGAGAGCGAAGCCCGCTTATAATGAAATGGCCAATCAGGGCGGCCACAATGACTTTACCGGAATAGAATATTACTCCGCCGGAGACACTAGCGAAACTGGTGATGGGAATGAGAAGGGTGAAAATAACCAGCAGTAACGAGCCGGGGAAAAAATAATCACTGGAGATAAGAATAACCCCGGCTAAAAAGAGGCCTACCGAAACTAAAAGTATCAAAAAGCAGAAAATAATTATCAACAGGCCGACAACACCGGCGGCGAAGGAAGCCCCGAAACTGTTCTTCAACTGGTTAAAGGATTCCACAGCATAGGGCCGGAATATCTTAATGATAAGAATGGCAAAGAAGAAAGTCGCCAGCATACAGGATACGCGGATTAAAATACTGGTTAGATTTATTCCCGATTTTGCTTCCTTCTCTTCTTCGGGTAAATTCCAGGTGGTCGTACCGACTATGGTCACACCGGCTGGAGATTCTATAACAACTTCATTTTTTGAAGTATAGGTTAGATTGCCCTTGATTACGGCGGGCGGAGCGATGGTTATACGGTCGGCATCGATATCCAGGTTGCCCTCGATGATACCGGAAAAATAAAACTTATCGGCGTAGATTCTGGCATTGCCACTGACTGTACCCTCCAGATTGACCTCAGATGCATAGAGGTCCGCATCCTTCAAAACCATTGACCCCTTGTTGAGTTTGACAATTTGACCGAAAATCAGAACCGAGCGGCCTACATGACCGTATATTTCCGCTCGCTGAGCAAAAACCCGCAAAGTGCCATTAATGACGCCCTGGTGTACTAACTCAGCGGTGCCGATATTGGCTGAACTCTCAAGGTTACCCCGGATAGTCGCTTTATTGACGAAAGCCAGCAGGTCACCCTTGATAGTACCGTCAATTTGCAGATTATCACCATACACGTAAAAGTCATTGTCAAGCTGGTGCAGTTTGGAAATTTCAATATCTTTACCGGATTTAAAAACCGCCCCGTAAGCGGTGTCAAATAAAACACCGCCGCTTGCTATCAGGATGAGTGCTGTCGCCAATAAAAAAGATATGTTTCTTATCCGGAGCATCGATAATTCCAAAAAAAGACTTACCGGTCAAAAATTAAACTCGATAGAAATATACGATTACGGTCAGAAAAGTTGCAATAATAAAAAACAAAAAGCCCCAGCCGGTCAGACATAATTAACTAAGGCCGGCTTTTATTATAAACTTGCTCAACCGACATTTCTTTATTTTATTAAACGATAAGTATTAGAGGTTGCCCGACAGGTATCTGGTTGCCATGAACGTATTGATTTACCTGGTGATAGCCCTTTTATGCTATTACTTAGGTTACCGCTTTTATGCCCGTTTTATCGCCCGTAATCTGGGTGAGCGGCATGACCGCCCCACCCCGGCGGTGGAAATTAACGACGGCCGGGATTATGTGCCAACCCGGCTTCCGGTATTATTCGCTCATCATTTCTCCACTATAGCCGGAGCCGGACCCATCGTCGGTCCAACCCTGGGAATTTTATACGGCCTTGGCCCGGCCTGGTTATGGGTGGTTCTGGGCGCCATTTTTTTCGGCGCCGTCCATGATTTCGCCGCTTTATTCGCCTCGATAAGAGAAAAAGGCAACTCCATGGCAGAAATCGCCCGTAAAGCTCTGGGGAGGTCCGGTTTTATACTGTTTATCATCTTTACCATCATTCTCATAATTCTGGTAACCTCAGCTTTTCTTTCGCTGACTGCCATCTCACTGACATCGCTATGGCCCTTGGACAAACTCGGTCTTGATGAAACCCAGACCCTGTTGCGAACGAAAATTGTCGATGGTCAGGTTAATGGTGTAATCGGCGGGATTGCCTCCATGTCGGTTATTATCATCACCCTCCTGGCGCCGCTATTGGGATATCTGGTCGTTAAAAAAAATATCAAGACCTGGCTGGCGTTTGTTATCGCTGCCGGTATCTGTTTTTTCTCCGTATATTTCGGTTTTAATCACCCGGTGACACTATCTCCGGTGATATGGATGCTGCTTATTTCCGTATATGCCCTTTTTGCCTGTCAATTACCCGTCTGGCTGATACTGCAACCCCGGGACTTTGTCAATGTTCAGATATTGTATTTCGGTCTTATTGCCATGTTTGTCGGGGTGGTGGTAAGTGGTATCCAGGGGCAGACTGTAAGCTACCCGATAACCAATCTATCGGTCGGGGCGGTCAAAATGGGACCAGTCTGGCCGTTTCTTTTCATAACGGTTGCCTGTGGCGCTATTTCCGGATTTCATGCTCTGGTGGCCGGGGGAACCTCGTCAAAGCAACTCGCCAAAGAACCTCAGGCAAAAAGAATCGGCTATGGCGGTATGCTTTTGGAAAGCCTGCTGGCCGTTTTAGTGCTGGTAGCGATTGCCTCTTCTTTGAATTATCACGATTACCTGAATATTGTCTGGCCCGAAACCGGCGCCGGCAACCCCATTCTGGCTTTTGCCCTGGCGATGGGACACCTGTTGTATAACGCGCTGGGGATACCCCTGTCTTTCGGAACGGTCATCGGTATTTTGATTGTGGAAGGCTTCCTGATTACCACCCTGGACTCCGCAGTACGTTTGAACAGGTACCTGTTTGAAGAGCTCTGGAGAACCATCTTTGCCCAACCGCCGGTATTCATGCAGAAATTCTGGTTTAATTCCGGGCTTTCGGTGGTTCTGATGTTTCTTCTGGCCAAGACCAACGGCTATAAGTTAATATGGCCTCTTTTTGGTTCCACCAATCAGCTTCTGGCGGCGCTGACTTTAATCGCCATCACCGTCTGGTTGCATCTCGCTGGAAAAAAGAACTGGTTCACCCTGATACCGGCTCTGGTAATGATGGTAACCACAATTGGCTCTTTAAGTTATTCCCTGGTAAAAAACTACCTGCCGGAACAAAACTTCCTTCTTGCCACTACCGATATCATTTTGCTGGCGCTCTCTTTCGGCGTACTTATCCTGGCTTTTAAACGTCTTGTGAAACCCCGCACGGCATAATCCGGATTATTTTATCCAACTTATTCCGAATCAATAAACTAACTGAAAAGATGACCGATAATATAGTGTATATATCTGGAAATTGAAATGAAGCTTTTTTTAGACCGAAATAAAACTCTTCTTCCCCGGGTTGATTATATCTTTTTACTGACCAGAGTAATGACTCTGGCGGGTATAATCTGGTTTGTTTTATTCGATATTCATGCCGAAGCGGAAAATATTCTTTTCGAAGTAATTATCGCCACCTATTTCGCCCATTTAGTCTTATTTTATCTTGCCCTTAAAGACCATTTTAATCTTAAACTGGGTTACCTGACGGCGATTATTTACGATATCTTTTTTATTCCTCTTTTGTTGCTTGTAGTCGGTCCCCACGATTCGTCTTTTTTCATTCTATACTTCCTGACGGTGTCGGTCGCGGCTTATGTTCTTACTTTCCCGTTTGCCACAATAACCACGGCGCTTCTCAGTGCTGGTTACGTGATTCTTTCGTTTCACAAGCTGACAATGGACAATGTTTTCGATATGCTCATAAGAATCGGTTTCTTATGGGCATATTTTTTGTTTTTGACCTATGCTTCGGAATATCTGCGTCGTTCCGAAAGACGAATTCTGAAACTGTTCGACACCCTTAATCAGCGGACCTCGGAATTGGAAAAATCCCAGGCTCAGCTTGAGATAATTTACGAAAACACGCGTATTTTGGCCGGTATTCTTGACAGCGACAACGTAGTCAAGGAAGTAATGCATATCATGGGCACCACCCTGCAATACAGCAATTATGCCTTGATCTTTCAGGACAAGCGGGGTAAATTCTACTACCGGGCTCGTTCGATAGAAGGTCATGATAATTTCCACTTGAAAGCCATCGAGATGAGCAAGCTGGAGCTGGCGCGGAAAGCCGGCGACCAGCAGGAGTCGATTCGGGTGAAAGACATTCACGGTCGCGAGGACTACCAGCCCCTCAACGATAAAAGCCGCTCGGTCATGCTGGTACCGATGACCGCCCACGGCCAGACTCACGGTCTTCTGGTGGCTGAATCGTTGAAGGTAGATGCCTTCAACGACCGCGATATCCAGCTCTTATCGATTGTCGCCCGCTCGGCGGCACTGGCTCTGGAAAACGCCGAACTTCATAAACGCGCCGAAGAATTGACCGTTATCGATGAATTAACGGAAACCTACAACTACCGTTATTTCGTACAAAAACTGCACGAGGAAAAGAAACGGGCTTATCGCTACAGCCTGCCGCTGTCATTGATTATGGTGGATATCGACTGGTTTAAGAAAATAAACGACAGCTACGGCCACGAAGTGGGCAATATTGTCCTGAAAGAGCTGTCGGATGTTATTAAAAGCTGTATCCGCGATGTGGACATTTTCTGCCGCTACGGTGGTGAGGAGTTTGTGGTCATTTTACCGCAAACCGCTCAACTCGAAGCCTCCCGTATCGGTGAACGCATCCGCGAACGGGTGGAGAAGATGGTCGTTGAGGCGGGAACTTCCGGACGCTTAAAAATCACCGTCTCCGTCGGTGTTACGTCCTATCCGGAAAACGGGAAGTCACATGAGGACCTGGTCTCGGTGGCCGACCAGGCGCTGTATCGCGCCAAGGGCTCGGGAAAAAATTTGGTTTGTATCATATAGCTTGAAAGTCTTTTTGTAAGAGGTTTATACCATGAGTAATGTTTTGAAGAAAATCGGGCAGCTCTTCATTGTGGGTTTCCCGGGTATAAAACCCCCGACATCGTTCATAGATTTCGTCAACCAGGAACAACTGGGCGGTATAATTCTATTTGAAGACAACTGCGGCAATTACGGCAACACGCGGGAGAATATTGACCTTTTGAGAAGCTGTTACCGGACTACTCCACCGTTCATTGCTATCGACCAGGAAGGCGGCCGGGTCTGCCGTCTGCGCGGTATGCCGGCGGAATTCCGCGCGCCCGAAACTTACGGCCGCACAAAAGATGTGGAGCATTTTATCGAGGATTACTCGCGGGCGGCCGTATATATGGAATCCCTGGGCATCAACCTTAACCTGGGTCCCGTTGCCGATATCAACCTGGAAAATAAAAACTCATGCCTGGCGGGGCGCTGTTTTGGTACTGACGCCGGTACCGTATCGCTGTTTGTCAAGGCAATGGTCAAGGTGTCCAAAACGAAAGGTCTGCTGACCTGTGCCAAGCACTTCCCCGGATTGGGGGCGGCGATAGATCGGAAGAGCGTCGTGTAGGGAAAGAGTGTAGGATAGGGT
>CAZUAS010000131.1:0-6553 GCA_964618515.1 uncultured Ignavibacteriales bacterium
TTAGAGCGTTCGGTTCACATCCGAGAGGTCACTGGTTCGAATCCAGTATTGCCCATGTAGATAGAATGGTTTATTTGAAATATAAAATACTTTGTTTAGGTGCCGTTTTCGACAATGAGCGAAAAAGTAACGGCCGTGAAATGAAAAGCAACCTGACGCATTCCCGATTCTGAAGGGGAATGCGTTTTTTTTATTATTGTTTTGCGATATTTCGATAAGGAGGACTGATGGCATCAGATCTTGAATTGCTGCTGAAGCTTCAGGTAATTGATTATGATATCGGCGAGCTGGAACGCTCCAAAGAGTATCTTCCGGATATGATAGAGAATCTGAATCGAGAGATTAACGAATCGAAAAAGAAACTGGAGGATACCCGGAACCTTCTCAATGATACGAAAGTCAAACAAAAAGACCTGGAGATGGAAATCGGTGTCCGGGATGCCGAGCTTCAGAAATACCAGCAACAAATGATGTCCATTAAGACCAACAAAGAGTATGACGCCCTGGTAGCCCAGATTGATTCGATAAAAGAGATTATATCACAAAAGGAAACGGAACTTCTGGAAACCATCGAACGGGTGGGCAATCTTGAAAAAGAAATCAAAGAGCTGGAAGTTAAGGCGAGTGATATTCTGGATAACAACACCAAGCAACTTTCAATCCTGCATGAGAAAGTAAATTCCATCGGGAATACTATGTCTGAAAAAACGAAAGAGCGGAACGGGATTGTATCGAATATCCCCCGGCCGATTCTGGCGGTTTATGAACGGGTACGCCGTGGTAAAGGCGGTCAGGCGGTGGTGGTTGTAAAAAAACGCGCCTGCGGGGCCTGTTTCAAAGCCCTTACTCCGCACAAGGTTCAGGAAGTTAAAAGGGCTGACAAAATTTATAACTGCGACAGTTGCGGTGCTATTATCTACTGGGATGAAGAAGTGTCCAACTGAAGAACAGGCGGATTTATTAGAAATATTGAAACAAGGTTTGGATTAAATGACCAGGATAATTGACAGTTATGCTCTGACATTTGACGATGTTCTGCTGGTGCCGGCTTATTCCCGGGTTTTGCCGCGTGATGTCGATGTAGCGACCGTTATTGCCCCGGGTATCACGCTTAATATCCCCCTTGTTTCGGCCGCGATGGATACTGTTACCGAGGCTACCCTGGCAATTGCCCTGGCTCGTCAGGGCGGGATCGGAGTCATCCATAAGAACTTATCTCCGGATGAACAGGCCGGCGAGGTTGACAAGGTAAAACGGTCGGAATCGGGCATGATTGTCAATCCCATTACCCTGCCCGCCAGCCGGACTATCGGCGACGCCCTGGAGGTAATGAAACGTTTTTCCATTTCGGGTATCCCGATAACCGATAACGGCCGTCTGGTCGGGATTTTAACCAACCGGGATTTGCGCTTTCATAAGGATTATAATCAGAAAATATCGGATGTAATGACCAAGGATAACCTGGTTACCGTTCCGGAGGGCACCGACCTTGATGTGGCCAAAGAAATTCTTCATCAGCACCGGATTGAGAAGCTTCTCATTGTCGATGAAAACTATATGCTCAAGGGTATGATAACCGTCAAGGATATCGCCAAGAAGATACAATACCCGTTGGCTTGTAAAGATGAGGGCGGAAGGCTTCGGGTAGCCGCGGCCATAGGGGCTGGGGCGGACCTGGAGGAACGCTCGGAAAAACTGGTGCAGGCCGGGGTTGATTTGCTGGTTCTGGACAGCTCCCACGGGCATAGCGAAGGGGTTATCAAAGCGGTCGCCAGAGTCAAGAAAAAATTCGGTAAATTACCGGTTATGGCCGGTAACGTGGTGACGGGCGAAGGAGCCAGGGCGCTGATTGATGCCGGGGCTGACAGTATTAAAGTCGGCGTGGGGCCGGGTTCGATATGTACGACCCGGGTAGTTACAGGCGCCGGGATGCCCCAGATAACGGCGGTACTAAATGTTGTGGAAGTTGCCGATAAAAATAATATCCCGGTAATTGCCGATGGCGGCATCCGTTATTCCGGCGATATCACCAAGGCTCTGGCCTGTGGTGCCAGGGCGGTAATGGTGGGGTCATTGTTTGCCGGAGTGGAAGAGTCACCGGGTGAAGTAATGATATTTGAAGGTCGTTCTTTTAAAGTATATCGCGGTATGGGGTCGGTCAGTGCGATGAAAAAAGGTAGCAGTGACCGTTATTTCCAGGAACACCAGGAAGAAGCCTCCAAACTCGTACCGGAGGGAATTGAAGGTCGGGTGCCTTATAAGGGGAAACTTGAGGACTTGGTTTATCAACTGGTCGGCGGTCTTAAGGCCGGAATGGGTCTGACCGGAGCGGCCAATTTAAAGGAACTCAAGGAAAACACGCAGATGGTGCGTATAACCTCGGCCGGGGTGATCGAATCCCATCCCCACTCGGTACCCATCAGCAAGGAGGCGCCGAATTACTGGCGAATGTAACTCATGTTAACGGCCCGGATCATGTTTGATAGTTGTTGTTTTGTATATATTGTTAACGTAGGCTATAGAAAGCAGGAGGAACAGTCGCGCTTTAAATGAAGGTTTAAAGTGAGGAAAGTCCGAGCTCCCCAGAATCGAGGCGCCCGGTAACTCCGGGGCGGAGCAATCCGACGGAAAGTGCCACAGAAACGATACCGCCCGCATTTGGCGGGTAAGGGTGAAATTGTGGTGTAAGAGACCACGGTCGGTGGCAGTAATGCCGCCGGCGGGTAAACCCCGCCTGGAGCAAGGTCAAATAGGGGAAAAGGGGCTGATTCGTCCCGTTATTATTCCCGGGTGGACCGCATAAACTACCGGGCAACCGGTAGTTCAGATAAATGACTGTTGGTTGCCTTTGGCGGCGTACAGAACTCGGCTTACCATCCTGCTTTCAATAGCCTCTAAATAATGGAGGCTGTCATGTCCTGGGCTCATAGGCCAAAACTCCTTGAATGGGTTTTAGCCTCAGAACCCGACCCGGCGTTAGTCCAGAAGCTATCTTCCGATACCAAACTTCCCAGCAAGATTGTCAAGATACTTATCAACCGCAGTCTCGATACCCGGGATAGAATCGAACGGTTTCTCAATCCGTCGCTGACAGATTTACGCGACCCTTTCGAGATGCGCGGTATGAAGGAAGGAATTGACCGGGTTACCAGAGCGCTTTTCAACAATGAAAAAATCATGATCTACGGCGATTATGATGTTGACGGCATCACCGCCACCTCGCTTTTGTACATGGTTCTAAACAAACTCGGTGCCCAGGTCGATTTTTATCTGCCCAACCGCCTTGTCGAGGGTTACGGGCTGTCGACCAAAGGTATCGATGAGGCTAAGGAAAAAGGCGTTTCTCTGATAATCACGGTGGATACGGGTATTACCGCAGTTGAGGAAGTCAAGTACGCCGTATCTCTAGGTATTGATGTCGTTATCACCGACCACCACGAACCCGGCATAAGCCTGCCGGAAACGGTGGCTATTATCGACCCCAAGCAGGATTTGTGTGACTATGGAGGTGACTTGGCTGGTGTGGGGGTGGCCTTTAAATTTGCCCAGGCGCTTTATCGGACGCTCAACCAGAATGAACGCGAACTCGAGGAACACCTTGACCTGGTCGCCCTGGGAACCTCGGCCGATATTGTACCCCTGGTCGGAGAGAACCGGGTCTTAACCAAGTTCGGGATTCGTCAGATTGCCCGGACCACCAAACCAGGCTTGAAGTCACTGGCTTTCATCTCCGGACTGATGGGCAAGGATATCAGTACCGGTCAGGTGGTCTTTATTTTGGCGCCGCGGATTAACGCCCTGGGGCGGCTGGGTGATGCCCATCAGGCGATCAGGCTTTTATCCACTAAGGATGAACGCATAGCTTCCCAGATAGCCCGGAAACTCGACGATGAGAACAAACACCGCAAGCAAATCGACGAAGAAACCCTGAATGAAGCCCTGCTGCAGATGAGGCAGGTGGTTGACCTTGAAAATGACCGGGCGATCGTGCTGGCCGCCGAGGGCTGGCATCAGGGTGTTATCGGTATTGTCGCCAGCCGCCTGGTGGAGCGCTATCATCTGCCCACGGTGATGATTTCACTGAACGGCGGCGTGGGCAAGGGTTCCGCCCGCTCCATCCCCGGCTTCCACCTGTGCGAAGCCCTCAAGGAGTGCGAAAACCTGCTCATCAAGTATGGCGGTCATAAATACGCCGCCGGGTTGTCGATTGAATCACACAACATCGAAGCATTCCGGGAACAGTTCAAAGAAGTTTCCAAACGGATACTGTCTTACGAGGATGTTACCCCCAAGCTATTCATCGACCAGGAAATCGAGCTTTCGGAAATAACCGATCCATTGATAAAGACTATCGAATCGTTTTCTCCCTTCGGACCTCAGAATTTACGTCCGCTCTTTCTGACCCGCAATTGCGAGGTGGTCGGTCAGCCCTATACGGTGGGCAATAACCATTTGAAAATGCGGGTGCGCAAAGGGGCGGCCTCTTTCGACGTCATCGGTTACGGATTTGGCGATATGGCGGCGGTCATATCCGACAAGGGGTGTATGGTTGATATCGTTTATACGATTGAATACAACACTTATAATAACAGTACCCGGATTCAGATTCGGCTACGGGATATTAAGCTGACGGCCGGGGATATGTCACCAAGGTATCAATAGACCATGACCGTTCTGGAGCGATTTTACGAAGGTGATATTCGGGCGCTGTCCAAAGTGATTTCTTACGTGGAGAATCAACAGGACCGTTACCGTGAATTACTCGGGCGGCTGTTTCGCCAGGGGGGAAATTCCCTGAGGATTGGCCTGACCGGTCCGCCGGGAGCGGGGAAGTCCACTTTGGTCAACTGTCTGGCGCGGGCTTTCCTGAAACAAAACAAGAAAGTCGGGGTTATTGCGGTCGATCCTACTTCGCCCTTCACCGGCGGCGCTTTACTGGGAGACCGGGTCCGCATGAATGATTTTCCATCTGACGGTTGTTTTTATTTTCGTTCCATGGCTACCCGCGGCGCCCTCGGCGGCCTGGCTGCCACGACTAATAATATAACGGTGGTTTACGATTCTTTTGGTTTTGATGTTACCCTTATAGAAACGGTCGGAGTCGGCCAGATTGAACTGGATATTATCAATACCTGCGATGTAGTGGTGGTGATCCTGGTGCCGGAGTCGGGCGATTCCGTGCAGACCATGAAAGCGGGTCTTATGGAAATTGCCGATATCTTTTGTGTCAATAAAGCAGACCGCGAGGGCTCCGACCGGATTATCATGGAACTTCGCCAGACTCTCGATACCCGAAAAAAAATAGAAAATGCCTGGCGGGTGCCGGTTATTTCCACGGTCGGTATCCAGAATAAAAATATCGATAGACTCGTAATGAAACTGGAAGAATTTGTCGCTTTCCAGAAGGAGAGCGGTAGATTTGAAAAACATCGCAAGACCCAGCTGAAAAAGAAAATCGAGAATATTCTTCAGGAAAAAATCAGCGGTATCATTATGGATAAGATGAAAGAATTCGCCGATTTCGATAAAATCATCACCGACATGTACGAAGGCAAAACGGACCCTTATACACTGGCGGGGGAGTTGTTTGATCGGGTCTCACGGTAATTTACTGCCCGGTAGCCGATTATCGGTTTCTAATATTTTTCGGATTAAAGTTCTGTAAATATAAGTAAAAAAAGACGGAGCGGTTTTTTCCGTCTGAATTAAATATTACAAAAACCAGGGTTAAAAAGCTAAGCGGCTTGCTTTTAACGTACGGTTTTATTATTATTAAGGCTGTTATAATTTAGGGAAAGAATAATATGTTTGAAAAATCATTTTTGGGAAAATTACGTAATAAGCTGTCTGAGTGGAATAAGGCGGCGGAACCATTCCGCGCCAAAAAATCCCTGCCGCGCTTTTTTACCATCTCCGGCGAGGAAATAGATGAGCTATATACGCCAGACAAGGTCAAAGACGCCGACCGGGAAGAATATTACTGGGACCATATCGGCCTGCCGGGGGAATATCCTTATACCCGCGGGGTACACCATACCATGTACCGGACCCGTCTGTGGACAATGCGCCAGTTCGCCGGGATGGGCACACCCCGCCAGACCAATGAAAGGTTCAAGTACATCATAAAAGAAGGCGGCACCGGCCTGTCTACGGCTTTTGATCTGCCGACTCTGATGGGCTACGACTCGGACCACCCGCGTTCACTCGGCGAGGTAGGCAAGTGTGGTGTCGCGGTGGATACCCTGGCTGATATGGAAATTATTTTTGACGGTATCGACCTGGCGAAAGTGTCCACCTCAATGACGATAAACTCCCCGGCATCGGTGCTTATGGCCATGTACCTGGGTGTAGCCGAAAAACAGGGCGTACCTTTCGATAAACTTCGCGGTACCCTTCAGAATGATATCCTCAAGGAGTATATCGCCCAGAAGGAATTCATCTACCCCCCGCGGCCCTCGGTGCGCCTGATTACCGATATGATGGCTTACTGTACCAAATATGTACCGCAGTGGAATACCATTTCCATATCGGGATATCATATCCGGGAAGCGGG
>CAZUAS010000132.1:0-6492 GCA_964618515.1 uncultured Ignavibacteriales bacterium
TGATTTAAGATAACAAACAATCATTCCCACGGCAAGCCGTGGGCGACCCAGCCAATAACAATAAAATTGCCGCCGATTGAAAAACTTTATGTTTTAACATAATTAACGCCTTTTACCAAAGATGAAACAGATTATGTGCTTTTTCAATATTCCTGCATAATTGATATAAAATGTGACGGTATTTGTCAAGTGTTTTTTAATAAAAAAAGGATTTATTTGGTAAGTTACTAAATTGGCGGTAGTCTCAACAGGTCAAGCCCCAAGCAGCACCCCAAGCATGCTTGCCCTGCTTGTAATAATTGTAACAATGTTAACCGGTTGTGTGCTATCTTCTCACTGGCGGTCATCGCTGCCATCTTTCAGTTTGTTTGTTTAGGTTAATTCGATTTAACCGAAGAGGTCGATGACTGCCATTTTTTTAATTTCAGCTGTCCGGAGAAATATTAACTTTTGCAGTTAAGGGCGCAATTTCAGGGCGGCCGTTCGGGCGGGGATAAAAAAACCTCCTGCGACGGCGGGAGGTTATCGGTCTTTATGCGACGAAAATTTATTTATAAGCTTCCTTTTCGTTGCACTTGCATATACCGGTATTAACGGTACGGAATTTCCACGAGCCGGTTTCGCTCTTAACCGCCCGGACATGCTTGACATACTGGATTTCACCGGAACAGACGGGGCAAATATTGACGTTCTTTTTCTTTTGTGTTTTATCCAGAAACGATTGCCGTTTAGCCATGGGTAAAAGTCTCCTCTATTTTAATATTATCATCATTAACATCCATATCCGCCAGCTGTTCCTTTACCGCCAGAAGCAGGCGGATGGTTTCATAATACAGGTTGAACTCCTTGTTGTTTTTGTAATGCGGAGCGGCCTGTTTAAAATAATCGGCAGCCAGGGCGTAATCCTTATGCTGCAGAGCCTTCAAAGCCGACAGATAAGCTTTTTCGAAAGTATTAAGCATCTTTTCCACCTCCGGCGAAGCTTCGTTCCGTCTCTTTAAGCCTTTTTACATAAGGACCGACTTTATACCTGTCCTGCTTGAGGTAATATATGATTAATGCTGATAAAATCAAGGCTTCTTTATTTTTTTGTGTTTCCGCTTTTTTAAGGGAATCGTCAAGAACCGACAGAAGGTGCGCCCTTGATATGGACATTTCGGAAAACATGGCGGCAAGGCGTTTGAGGGTGTAGTCGAAGCGGGCAATTGAAGCCGGGATGTCGTTATCCGACCGGGCGGTTTCCACAACAGGAGCCGGAGGAACCAGTTCCGGGATGCGGGGGTTTTCCGGGGGTTTTTTCAGGATTATTTTACGGGATTCTTTTAAAGTCCTGCTCCAGCGGTCGATTTCAGCCTGGATTTTGTTCTCGGCGGGAGAGGGAAACTCTCTGTCGGACATCTTCTTACGGATTTCTTCAAAGATTGTCTGAAGACGGTTTTCCTCGACTTCCCGGAAACGTTTTTCCTCTAACCAACTGTTGTGTTGGGCAAACCAGTTGCCGATTTCTTCCGTGAAATCGACGTTGATATCCATTCGGCGGGCGATATCGTCGAGACGATTTATACCGCCCAGGGTTTGCAACTGGTTATATTTCAACTTAACGACCCGCTCAAGGAAATTTTCGAGTAAACCTTCCAGCGTTTTTAAGGCTTCGACCTGGTTCAATTGGTTTCCTCCACGAATGTGCGGGTAATACGACGTTCACCGCCCAGGCGGTTTTCTTTTTCGGTCAGGTAATCCTCGAACAATTCCGAGAGGCGGTTGACCATTCCGGTAAGGTCAAACGAAGGAGCACCGGCGGTCTTTTTTTCAGTTTGGGTGATTATTCCGGCCAGCTTCAGTTGCGCCAGTTTAACCAGGGTTTCGTTACGGTCAAGTGGACTGAGGTTGCAGATTTCATTAAGGGAACGCTGGCCGTTGACGAGGGCCATGATATTCCATTCCGGGGCCTTAAGCGTGACCGCCCGGGTACGCCCGGCCTGTGAGGCGGCGATGGAATAGACCCGGTCGAGGTCCGGCAGGGTTTCCTTGACCAGGTTCATTTCATCCAATCTGCGCAGACCTTCCATAATAACATTCTCCACCGACAGGTTGACCGTGATTTCCTCATCGGTGGGGAACTGGTTTTCGTAAAATTTGAAAGAGCCGGTCTGCCAGGAAAGAAGCGAAAAAAGGAGTTCTTGGATTTGTTCGCGGACGACTTCCTGGAGGTCGGCGCGCTCGATGTATTTTTTATGAATGAGAATTTCACCCAGCCGTTTGGAATTTTGCGTTCGCGCCTGAGTATTGACGGCGTCCTCAAGCTGAGTGGCGCTAAGTTTACCCCGTTCTTTTAAAAGTTGCCCCAGATGAAAAGTCTGGCGCGGACCATAGCCGTATACAATATCGCCGTTTTTAAAATAAATCATAACGATGGAATCGTCTTTCTGGATGCCCAGCGTACCTGATTTCCGGCTGACGGCAATTAACTGAAAAATTTCAGGTAATGTGAATTTTTCAATATTTCCCTGAAGATCCAAATCCATATCTAATCCCGACATATTATTAAATTAAAATATTATTCGTAAGTTATTATATTATCATAAATAAATACTATTTTAAATTTATTTTTTATAAACCCTGTAGTATATAATGGGTTATAACAAGCTACCTGTAAAATACAAATATTAAAAACCTTAGTCAATAATGAATTAAAAGAAAGCCGTATTTTTTTCAGGCATATTGTAGTTTTTGGTACTTTACAGTATCAATATTTTAAAAGAACCGAGAAAATTTATTATTTTAAAGGTCGATTTAAAATGATACCTTAAGGATGCTCATTAATATATGGTTATGGAAGAACACATCAAGATAGAAAAGATTGTCCCGGGTGGATCGATTTATTATTTGACTTTGTCCGGTCAGGAAACTCCCCTTTCTGTCTCCGAGGAGCTGGTTTATAAATATCGTTTAAAAGAGGGCATAGTTATTACCTTGCCGCAGTTCGAAAAGCTTAAAGCCGAATCCGACCGTTTGGCTTGTGATAATCTGGTGCGGCAATTTCTGGCGGGACGCGAATATTCCAGCGGCGAGTTAAAAGCGAAACTTGCCCGACGCCAATTTCCCCCGGCTTTAATTGACCTCACGGTAAAAAAATATGTGGCGATGGGACTGGTGGATGACGCCCGTTATGCTTTGAAGGCGGCGGAAAAAACACTGGAAAGAAATCCGGCCGGTCGTGCTTATCTGATTGCTTTTTTGCAGCGGAAAAAGATTGACCGCGAACTGGCCGAGAAAATCGCCGCGACTGTCCTGGCCGGTAAGGACGAAACCATGCTGGCATTGAATTCACTTAAGAAAAGATGGCGGCTGTTCGGTCACTTTGAGCTTGAAAGAGCCCGCCGGAAAGCGTATAATTACCTTTCCCGTAGAGGGATTGGTTATGAGGCGGCGAAAACCGCTTTTGAGAGATTGTACAAACTGCAAAACAAGGTGGACGACGATTAATACTTCCGAGATAAGACAATCATTTCTGGACTATTTCAGAAATCAAGACCACCGGGTGGTGCCGTCCTCGCCGGTGATTCCCTTTGACGACCCGACTATCCTGTTCGCCAACGCCGGGATGAATCAGTTCAAGGATGTTTTTACCGGCAGGCGGGTGCTGGATTATAAACGGGCGACCAGTTCGCAAAAATGCATGCGTGCCGGCGGCAAACATAACGACCTTGACAATGTCGGCTTCACCGCCCGTCACCACACCTTCTTTGAAATGCTGGGTAATTTCTCGTTCGGCGATTATTACAAGGAAGAAGCCATCTTCTACGCCTGGGAATGGGTAACCCGTGATTTGGGTCTGCCCAAAGAGCGGCTTTATGCTACGGTGTACGAGACCGATGACGCGGCTTATGAGCTGTGGGGTAAAATCGCCCCCGAACTTAAAAACGGGCGGATTTTACGCTTCGGCAAAAAGGACAATTTCTGGTCGATGGGTGAGGTGGGACCCTGTGGTCCCTGTTCGGAGATTCATTTCGACCGCGGTGAAAAATACGGCACGGGCGCCGGCGATGTCGTCAACGGTGAGACCGACCGTTTCGTGGAAATCTGGAACCTGGTGTTTATGCAGGACGACCAGTTGCCCGGCGGGAAGGTGGTGCCCCTGCCGAAACCATCGGTGGACACCGGTGCGGGACTGGAGCGAATTGCTGCCATCATGCAAAACGCTGAGACCAACTACGGCATCGATATTTTCAAAAGTATTATCGGGGCGATTTCGGAGATAACGCACAGCCGATATGTCGACAATATGAGTTCGCATCATGTAATAGCCGACCATTTGCGGGCGCTGACTTTCTGCCTGGCCGACGGAGCGGGGATATCCAACGAGGGACGGGGCTATGTTCTTCGGAGGATACTTCGCCGGGCCGCCCGCCACGGGCGCTTGCTGGGAGCCGAAGAACCTTTCATCTATAAGCTGGTGCCGGTGCTGGTTAATGAAATGGGCGCGGCTTACCCGGAGATTAAAGAAAAAGAAAAGCATATCCAGAATGTGATCAGGCTTGAGGAAGAGTCGTTCGGACGAACCCTGGCGACCGGTCTGGAGATGATTGACCGGATCGCGCGCAAGGTTAAAGTTGAACATCGGACGGTTATCGACGGCGAGGAGGTATTCCGGCTCTATGATACTTATGGTTTCCCCTATGATTTGACGGAGATAATCGCCGGTGAAAAGGGGTTGACGCTGGACCGGGAGGGGTTTGACCGGGCGATGTTACGGCAGCAGGAAAAGTCACGAGCGGCGGCTAATTTCAAAGCCGATACGACCGCCGTCTCGAAACTTCTCGAAGCCGACCCGCCTGATTATCCCCCCACCGAGTTCATCCGCGGCAGTTTATCCTATAGTGGGACCATCAGGCGAATTTATGAAGGTTCGACTTTCGATGCCACCGGCGATATAGCGGCGCTGGTTCTCGACCGGACGCCCTTCTATGTCGAGGCGGGGGGACAGGTTGACGATACCGGAAAGATTTATAACGGTAATGTTACTTTAAATGTTTATTCGCTTTATAATCATCGGGATTATATCGTGCATATAGGCAAGGTCGTTGAAGGTAGTATAACTGCTTTGAAAACGGGTATGCCGGTAACGATAGAAGTTGACAGTGAGCGCCGCTGGGATATCATGCGCAACCATACCGCCACCCACCTTATGCACGCCGCCCTGCGGCAAGTATTGGGTGACCATGTCAAGCAGTCCGGTTCTTATGTCGGTCCCGACCGCCTTCGTTTTGATTTTTCTCATCACCAGCCGATGACCGACGACGAAATCGCCCGGGTCGAGGAAATAGTCAATGCCGAGATTCTGAAAGGGAAGACCGTGGCGACCGAGGTCATGGATATCAACGACGCGAAAAAAAGCGGGGCGATGGCGCTGTTCGGTGAAAAATACGGCGATAAAGTACGGGTGGTGTCGGTGCCGGGTTTTTCCAAAGAACTATGCGGCGGTACCCATGTCGAGAATATTTCGCAAATCGGACCGTTCTTTATTGTTTTAGAAACCGGCATTGCTTCCGGGGTGCGGCGGATTGAAGCCATCACCGGCCGGGAAGCGGTACGGTATATGCTGGCGAACAAAAAATTCCGGGGCGACATCTCCACCCTTGTCGGCCGTCCGGAAGCCGAGGTCCTGGCCGGGATAGTGCAGCTTAAGGAAGACTGCCAGGCGCTGCAGAAGGAGCTCAAGCGGACCAGGGAAGCCATGTTCACCGGCGGGTCAAAAAAGGTCGGTGATGAAACTGAATTCGACAATTTTAAATTGGTGACTTATGATTTTGGAACGACCGACCGCGATACCATGGGCGCCTGGATAGACGCTCAGAAAGCGATGAACGATGCCCGGGTGGCGGTCGGGATGGGACAGGTTAACGGCAAGATGACTTTCATGGCGGCAGCTACCGCGACGATGGAGAAGAAATACAAATTTGATGCCGGGAGTTTTACCCGGGACCTGCTGAACCGTTTCGGTGGGAGGGGCGGTGGCAAAACTTCTTTTGCCCAGGGCACGGTAGCCGATGGTACCCCGCCGGAGGAAGTTTTCCAGGCCGTAAAAAAATTATTTGAGGAAAAGAAAACTAAATAAGATGAGTAAGGTCTATCAGTATCTTTTGAATATCAAGCATGAGCGCGGCGGCGGTTTTCTGCTGTTGCTGGACCCGGACAGCGTCGAGGAAAGACACTATCTGAGACTGGCCGAAGCGGCCCGGGATTGCGGGGTGGACGCTCTGCTGGTCGGAACCTCTTTTATGCTGAATGTCGATTTCTCCGAAGCCGTCAGGAAGATAAAAGAAGTAACTACCCTGCCGGTTATTATCTTTCCCGGTTCTTTCGCCCAGCTTACCCCTCATGCCGATGCGGTTTTGTTTTCATCGCTTATTTCCGGTCGCAATCCCAATTACCTTCTCGATGAACAGGTCAAAGGTGCCCCGTTGGTGAAGCGCTATGGTCTTGAACCGA
>CAZUAS010000133.1:0-6467 GCA_964618515.1 uncultured Ignavibacteriales bacterium
TCGCGACAGCCACCTTGGCAAGGTGGTGCTCTACCAACTGAGCTATTCCCGCTTATATTCTCTCAAGTTTCATATAATATATATCGACAAATCACCTTGTCAACTGATTTTCACTTATCCCCTTTCCAATTCAATACCCTGCCTGCCTTTTTGCCTTAACCATTTGAGTCACCAGCGAATCTATCCGCGGAAAATACCATGGAACCAGTTCTAAAAGCCATCTTTTATGAATTTCCGCCTTGCTCAAATCGCCATCGACCATTTCATACATATACAATTCCTTATGGGCTGAAAATATCAGGGAATCCTGTTTGAGGATGTTGTTCATAAGGGACCGGGCGATATTGTGTTCGCCCAGTTGCATATGACTGTAGGCCTTATTATAGATAAGGTTGAGGTTGTACGGCCGGGGGGATACGGCCAGAGCCTGGTCAAAATACTTTATGGCATCACGGTACTCCCCCCGGGTATAATAATCAAGCCCGGTTTTATAAAATTGAACATAAGCAACCGGATAGGCAGGTTTTATCTCACCTTCAACAGGCTTCATCTTTTTGAAAGCGACATTTATCACCCCGCTGCCGTCACCCCGGTCGCCCTCGTAAAACCAGCCCAGCGCCCGATAGGAGTTGAGAAACTGAGGGTATAAAAGCAACGCCCGCTCCGCCGGCGCCGAAGGTTTAATGCCGGTCGAAAAGATGATATAGTCCGGACCTCTCTCAAGAAGATACCGGGTATTGTGTTTTCTTTCTTTCCAGGTGGTTTCCATCCCGGGAATCGGATCTTCGCTGTGCCGGGCGATAGTCGTATCGGTCAGGCCGACCATGTCGATTATATCATGGCCCAGAAGTTCATATCCAAAAATGCCGATGGTCGCAATGGCTACCGAAAAATTTCGCGGGTCGGAGTCCTTTAAATCCTTTACCTGGGCGGAAAGTTTTTTGGTCAGGCGTTTCTCGTAAAAGTTATAATGGTCCACGAAATCTTTAGGCAATAAATAAGTTAAAACTAAAAGCGGTACTGCAACCAATCCCAATATAACATGTTGAGTTGATGGTTTCAGGCTGTTGAGCAGTAAAAAGATGGAGACGGTTATTAAAATAGCGGAAAGACCCAGAAGGGGGATAAAGAAACGATGCACCTTCAATACATCGCCACCCATTACAATTATATAGAGTATGTATAGAATAGTAAATAACCAGACCATTTTCAATTCCGATGATAGCCGGCGAATAAAAAGCAGCGGAATAATAATGCCGGCTCCATAAAAGCCGTAATGACTCATAAAGCGACCGGTATATTCAAGGCCACTTTGCAGTTGCTCCAGGTCAAAACCGGTCTTGGCATAAAACGGATTGGGGAAAAGAGAACCATAATAAAACAGTTTAAAACCAACCATCGGCAGCGACATCACCAATGCCGCCAGACTGCAACGGAAGGCAAAAGCGGGAAATCGTTTCTCCAGCACGGCTTCGGTTAAAATCATCAGCAAAGCGACCAACGCCCCTTCCGGGCGAACCCACACCGCCAGTGTCAGCGAGGCAATCAAAAGCCAGTTTCGATTCAAATAAAGATACACCGACCACATTACCAGAAAAGCAAAAGCAGCGGTCTCAAGCCCGGCCGGGGACCAATAAGCCAAAGACAGATTAATACCGGTCAGGTAAACCGGTAAATAAACATACCAGCGCTTTTCACCGATAAAAAATTTCCTCCCGATTAAGAAAGTAAGGATAATTATCCCCAGCCCGAAAAGAAAACCGGTCAGCTGAGAAATAATTATGTAATCGATTCCCCAGGAACCCCAGAGGATAAGGTAAACCACCCAGCCGAAATTAGTGAAACCTTCGACCCGTTCCCCGATATTGTAAACCAGGCCGTTACCATTCAGGTAATTGGCGGCATAACGATATGAAATATAGGCATCATCCTGAATAAAATTATAATGATAGGCAAGCAATGAGAAAATAATCAGTGCCGGGAGGATTAACAAATATGCCAACGGTATTTTCTTCATATTATCCGCTTTCTTTCCCCAGTCAAAAATTTACCCCTTCCTGAACGGAATGCCAATCGATGGCTTTCATTTGACAATAAAACCAAAAAGACAGCCATGACAGCATCCGGTTTTATCATATAATCCAACTGACTGAATAAACATAAATTATAATCATTGGTCAAGAAAGCAGAAACTTGAATTTAATACCATACAAGTCGACAACTTTGATTGCGTATTCAAGTGAGGATTAATTGTTGGTCCTAAAACCGGGACAAAAAAGGATACACAGAGCCATTAATAATTAGAAACGGAGTCTTTAACCTACTTGCGTACCATATTCTCATAAAGCTCGGCATACCGGGCGGCCGATTTATCCCAAGAAAAATCCTGAACCATCCCTGCTTTCATTATTTTTGTCCAGAGTTTTTTGCGGGTATATAATTCTACAGCTCGCTTAATGGACTCCAGAAGCGCTTCGGGAGTATATTCTCTGAACACAAAGCCGGTACCCTGCCGGGTTTCGGGATTATAATTAACCACGGTGTCGGCCAGCCCACCGACCTCACGTACGATCGGAACCGTACCGTACCTCAGTGAATACATTTGGTTGAGCCCGCAGGGTTCATACCGGGAAGGCATTAAAAACATATCCGCCCCGGCTTCAATCAAATGTGCCAGGTCATCATCGAAAGTCAGATATACTTTCAGCTTGTCCGGGTGGCGCTTTTCCAGTTCCAGCAACAGGTCATGATATTTCAGCTCCCCGGTGCCGAGGACAATCATCTGCAGGTTCAGCTCAAAAAGGCATTCGGCGCTTTGGGCAATCAGGTCGAATCCCTTCTGGTCCGCCAGGCGTGATATAATACCGATAAGAGGTACTTTGTGACGAAGAGGCAATCCGGCTTTATTGAGCAGTACCACCTTGTTTTCACGTTTACCGGTCAGGTTGCTGCGATTATAGTGAAAGGGGATTTTTTTATCTTTGGTGGGCGACCAGAGATGATAATCGACACCGTTTACAATTCCTGTCAGATTATTCCGGCGGGTTTTAAGAACATCCTGAAGACCGGCGCCCATCTCTTCTGAAGATTGAATTTCCTCGGCATACCTGGCCGAAACGGTGGTGACAGCGTCGGCGTATAATATCGAAGCCTTCAGGAAATTAACCTTCTGATAAAACTCGAACGGTCCGGTCACGGAATAAAACAAATCTTCCGGAAGGCCCAGTTTGCGAAAACGCTTGCCCTCGAAGACCCCCTGATAACCCATATTATGGATGGTTAATACCGTTTTTACATCGGCAAAAAAAGGGTCGTCTTTATAGAGTGTTTTTAGATAAACAGGAATCAACCCGGCCTGCCAGTCATGGACATGAATTATATCCGGTTGCCAGTCCATGGCTTTTATCATTTCAAGAACCGCCCGAGTGAAAAATATAAACCGTTCATCGTTGTCGGTATAATCTTTACCCGTCCCCGGATCACGGTATAATTCCGGGCGGTTGTAAAAATATTCATTATTTACCAGGATAGTTTCATAATTATTCCTGCGGTCATGACAACTCTCAAAAGAAGCGGAATATAGCTTACCATCGATGTCGATATCAAACGCCGGTTCAAGCGGCCGCAGGGGTAAATTATTATTATACTCGACCATAGCATAATGAGGTAAAAATAATTTTACCAGGTGACCCCGGCGGGCCAGAGCTTTGGGGAGTGCTCCGAGGACATCCCCCAGTCCCCCAGTTCTCGCAAACGGCGCGGCTTCCGATGCCGCCATCAGGATTTTATATGAAGCCATGATCAGGAGCTCTTTTTAGCTTTTATCTTTTCATATTCATTTACATCTATTCCACGCAAAAAAGCAGCCGCGTCTTCGGGAGTAGTCGGGTTGATATAAAAACCTGACCCCCATTCAAAACCGGCTACTTTCGTAAGCTTAGGTATGATTTCTATATGCCAGTGGAAATATTCCATGGACTCATTGGAGATCGGCCGGGTATGCAGAATATAATTGAACGGCGGATTGTTCAAAGCCACCCGGAGTCTAATCAAGGTATCCTTAAGGCAACCGGCCAGAACAAAAAAGTCGGACCGGCTGATTTCAAGGTAACTTGACTGGTGTGATTTGGGAATAATACAGGTTTCAAAAGGGAAACGCGAAGCGAAGGGCTCAAACGATATATAGGCGTCATAATCCTTGACCACCCTTTCATTTTCACTCAATTCCTGGCGAATTATATCACAGTAAATACAACGCTCTTTGAATTCATAATAGCGCCGGGCGCCTTCCAGTTTCTCCAGTACCCGTTTGGGTATAATCGGGGTGGCAATAAGCTGGCTGTGGGAATGTTCCAGCGACGCTCCGGCTTCTTCCCCGTGATTTTTGAAAATCTGGATATACTTGAAACGTATATCCCGTTGCAGGTCAATCATCCGCTCCCGGTACGCCCACAGGACATTGCGAATTTCATCCACCGTCATGTCCACCAGGTCATGGGCATGTTCAGGGGTTTCGATAATGACCTCGTGCGCCCCGATGCCGTTCATCCGGTCATAAATACCTTTGGGCTCGCGATTGAGCGAACCTTCAATTATCAAAGCCGGATATTTATTGGAAATAACCCGCAGGTTCCAGCCGGGTCGATTAGGTTCCGAACCCGGCACCCGGTAAGCCATTACCTCCGGCGGCGTACTGTCTTCATGACCCGGACAGAATGGACACAAACTGGCTTCCCGGCGCTGTGGTACCGGGGCAAAGGATGAAGGTTTTCTCCCCCGTTCTGTGGAGATAATTACCCACCTGCCGATGATTGGATCTTTACGAAGTTCAGGCATTTAACTCCTTACCAACAATAAAAATAATACAAAATAGCACCGCTTGCTGTCAACAAAGCATTTCCTTTTTTGATAAAAACTTACATCTTTTTTTAAAGATTCAGAATACCTTCATCATTCAGGCTGTCATCAAAAAGGTGTTTCAAAATTTCTATTTCCCGGTCCGAAAGGTGGTAATTACGACGACCCGCGGTTCGCCGGGCTGTTTCCACCGCTTTGTCAAGCTGATAAGTTTCATAGCCTTGAGAATTTCCCCACCGAAATGACGGAATTTCCTTGTCGGAAATCAAAGTGCCACCGAAGATGTTACAACAGACACCTATATTGATACCAGTATTAAGCAATGTCCCGATACCGAATTTAGTATGGTCGCCGATAAAGGAGCCGACTTTTATCGAGCTGGTATCGACAGCCTGCCCGTTGAGGGTGACCCGAATGTTAGAATAATTGTTTTTCAAATCGGAATTGGTCGTCATGGCCCCGAAATTCACCCAGGCACCAACGTAACTGTGTCCGATAAAACCGGCATGATACTTGTTGACATAAGCCTGGAAAATCGACTCCTCGACCTCCCCGCCCACCCGGCAGGTATGCCCGATGGAACAGGCACTGATTTTACCGGCCAGCACCAGCGTATTGGCGCCTACGAAACAGGGACCATTAATGACCGCGTGAGTTTCAAGGCGGACATTAGCACCTATATAAACCGGCCCATGCGTAGCATTAATTACCGCTCCCGGCAGCATCTCAACATCGGGACTGAGAAAAACCTGATTATCATTTACAATATGTGCGCCGGGATGAATCCTGACATTCCCAGGGGATGCGGTTGAAGAAGGCTTTAAAAATTCAAAATCAGCCGTTATTTCTTTTTCAATATCGTTGACCAGCTCCCAGAGGTGGCTATATAGAACCGCGGTAGTCTCAAGGTCGGGGATATTATCGCTGTCTTCCTTTAATGCTCGAAGATATTCCTCAACCGTCGCAACCGCAGGAATTTTTTTTATCGACTCCTGCTTAAACAGTATCGCAACTGTTTCACCCCGGTTCTTAAAAATGGTGGAAAGCTTAGCTTCCCGGACCAGTTTCGGGAGGTCACCGTAATCACGAATACGCCCATTAATAAAAAGTACCTCTCCGTCTCCCTTTTTAATGATATTGACCGGGTATTCGCGATACTGTTCGGCGGTGAAAGCGGCCAGCTGATATCGGGTCAGAAAGGCAAGATGGTCATATTTAAAATATCTGTCAACTCTGTTAAATAAAGGTAAGATGCCAGCTCGAAGGTTATAAACCGGACGCAAATAGGTAAGAGGATAAAAATTTCGGTATTTTCCATCCTCATAAAAAAGCACTGTCATTGACATAAATATTTCCGTTATATGATTTTTTTCCGTAGAATCGGCTGTTTCATACCTCAGCTTAAACTAAAGAGTAAATATTTAATCATTTTAGCTTTAAGGGCAAGAAAAAAATTCCTTGCCGTTTGTCTCCGACTCAGCTTATCCCGGAATAAGTTCGAAGAAATTCTTCCAGTGTCATCAACTGCCCGATATGACTATTAAAAAAGGGCAGGCGGCTGGTATGGTTGTCGGGCTTGTCGGTAGTCATACCTTCTTTAAGAGCAATGA
>CAZUAS010000134.1:0-6430 GCA_964618515.1 uncultured Ignavibacteriales bacterium
ACACCCTATCCTACACTCTTTCCCTACACGACGCTCTTCCGATCTGTTTTTTTTGTGACATCGTCCTCGGTCGGTCCCAGTCCGCCAGTGGTTATAACCACCTGGCTGCGCTTCAGGGCCAGTTGAAAAGCTTCTTCCATTGTTTCCAAGGCATCGCCCACGGATGTTTTATATTTTACGTTCAAGCCGATTCCAGTCAACTGCTGACCGATAAACGCGGAGTTGGTGTCAACCGTGTGACCGGTTATGACTTCGTCACCGATAGTTATTATTTCAATGTCCATTTGTTCATCAGTTTTTTTTATCAATATTTATCTATAAAATAAATTATCAGGCGCGTCAAGAGGTTGGCGTAAATTCCCGCCGCGATATCATCCAGGGTAATGCCCCAGCCACGAGGCAGGCGCTCCATTTGTGATGCCGGAGGAATTTTGGCAACATCGAATAATCGGAAAACAAAGAATGCTATCAGGTAACTGGTCAGCGAATAAGGAAGGAAAAGTAAGGTAACAAACATCCCGGCCCATTCGTCAATGACGATTTTCTTGGCATCATGACCGTATATCTTCTCCGCCGCTCCGGCAGACCAGACGGCAATGATAAAGGTAACTATGGTTAAGAGCGACAGGATCAGGGGGTTATCCCCCACCAGGTAAAAAGCCACAAGCCAGGCGGGAATAGTTCCGACGGTACCGGCGACAACAGGGAAAAATCCCCAGCCAAAACCGGTGGCTAAAATTATTGCCAGTTTTTCTTTCATATCCAGCCTATTTTAAAGCGGTTTTAATCATATAATAGTACTTTACAATATAATCAGTGCCGGTCCAGACCGTCACCGCGGCTGTAAGCCACATTAACAGGTTGAAATACAGGCGGTGGTTGAAATGATTAATTACCGGCCAGTCATGGTTGAAAAAAGTCAGGGCGGTAACCAGACAGATATAGCCCAGAACCAACCCGACGACCGTCAACTGCAAAAAAGTTTTGACCTTGGCTCCCCAGGTAGGGGGTATTATAACCCCGCGATAGGCAGCCAGAAGACGCAGGCCGGTGATGGAAAATTCACGCCCGATTATTAAAATTACCGGCAAAGGTGAAACATAGTTTAAGGCAATAAAGGAAACCAGAGCCGAGGAGACCAGGATCTTATCGGCCAGAGGGTCCATGAACTTACCGAAGCCGGTGATGACACCGAACTTGCGAGCATAATAACCATCCGCAAAATCAGTCAGGGCGGCAACGATGAAAAGAAAAAGCCCGATCAGCTTCATATAGAAGTTTTCAGTCAGGAAAAAAAACATGAAGAACGGCGCCAGCACTATTCTCAGGAGGGTCAATTTGTTGGGCGTATTCATGGTAGCGCAAATTAAAAGAAAGTCAGGCGGGTGTCAATTGCTAAAAAGTATTATGCCGGGCAACAACTTGAAGACTTCCCGGAATAAATTGATACCATAAAAAACCCAGACAAGCAAGGCCTGCCTGGGTGGACGATATTAGGTAATCCACAGAAAGAGTAACACTTTCCGATTGCGTGATTAAGTTACATGATTTTCCGGAAATGTCAAGGCAAATCTACATTATTTTATTCAAAATCTGTAAATAAATTATAAGTTGCCTATTTACAATACCTTACGGGATAGTAATAATTACTTGGGGTATCGTTTTTCTTTGAATGAAAAAAATTTTTTTGATGGAAAAAAATAAAAAGATTAAAAAACAGCACTGATGTCGAATATCAGTGCTGTTTTGATTGGGTAATTAAAACAAGGCTTAGCTACAACCGCTGGTCGCGCCACAGGTATCGCATTTAAGACAGGTGCCGTTGCGAACCATCGTAAAAGAGCCGCATTCACTGCACATGTCTCCTTCGTAACCTCTCAACCGGGCATTGCGGATTTGGTGCTGGAGACGGTACCCCTCCTCTTGTTGTTTATCTGCTGATTTTGTCGCGCCGACAAACTCAAGCACCGCCTCCGGTTTTTTACTCGCAGCAGTTGCAGCCGGATGCTCCATCTGCTTACCATGACCGTTACCTCCGGAGCCGTTGCCATTTCCGTTATCCTTGTTTAAAGGAAAACGTAGATGGGTGGTTTTTATATCATTGTCGTTTCTTTTGGCATTTGTTATCTGGCCGGTAACCCGGGTGGTTGCCGGTTCCTCTTCCTCGAATTCAATGGTTTCACCAGCGGGTGAACCGACTGTATCACCGCGCAGGTCTTCATCGGAAATTTGCGCTAGGTCGGTACGACCGAGATAGGTTATGGCCAGTTCGCGGAAGATGTAATCAATAATCGAAGTAGCCAGTTTAATCGATTTATTGCCCTGCACCATACCGTTCGGTTCAAAACGGCTGAACAGGAAAGCTTCGACGAATTCTTCGAGCGGTACTCCGTGCTGGAGACCCAGGGAAACGGCGATTGCGAAGCAGTTCATGAGGGAGCGGAAAGCCGCCCCTTCACGGTGCATATCCAGAAATATTTCGCCCAGCGTACCGTCGGAATATTCCCCTGTCCGCAGATAAATTTTATGACTGCCGACCACGGCTTTCTGGGTGTATCCGCCCCGGCGATTGGGCAATTTACGCCGCTTGGCGATATAACGGTACACCAGTTTTTCGGCCATTTTTCCGGCTACCTTTTCGACCGATAAATCAACTTCACCATCGTTGTCAATTAGGACGCTGTTAAGCGGCTGGCTGAGTTTGGAACCGTCGCGATAAAGGGCTACGGCTTTGTTCATATATTCCCAGGCGAGTCGATAAGCCCGTTTGACGTCGTCGACCGAAGCCTCGGCGGGCATATTGATAGTTTTCGAAATGGCGCCGGAAATAAATGGCTGAGCGGCGGCCATCATTTTAATATGTGCCTCATAATTGATGAAGCGTTTGCCTTTTTTGCCGCAGCGGTTGGCGCAATCGAATATTGGCAGATGTTTTTCCTGAAGGTATGGCGCACCTTCAAGCGTCATCGTCCCACAACAGTATTCATTGGCGGCTTCAATCTGTTCCCGGGTAAAGCCGAGTTCCGCCAGCAGGTTGAAGTCCCACTGGTCGGTATGCTTATCAGCGAATCCCAGAGTATCGCGGATGAATTCTTCACCCAAAACATGTTTATTGAAAGCGAAAGAAATATCAAAAGCATTGGCTAAAACGGCTTCAATTTTTTTCAGCTCCAATTCGCCGAAACCTTTCGCCTTGAGCGATTCATGATTAATGAACGGTGCCTGTTTCAGGGTTTTGTGACCGGTGGCATATTCCGTTATTTCTTTTATTTGAGCATCTTCATAGCCGAGTTTCTTTAAAGCGATGGGAACGGAATTGT
Source organism: uncultured Ignavibacteriales bacterium (assembly GCA_964618515.1). Taxonomy (GTDB): domain Bacteria; phylum Zixibacteria; class MSB-5A5; order GN15; family FEB-12; genus JAFGNW01. The sequence goes on from CAZUAS010000134.1 coordinate 3,321, forward strand.
TGATGATTTTGAAATAACCGCCACCGGCCAGTTTTTTGAACTTGACCAGAGCGAAATCGGGTTCGATACCGGTGGTGTCACAATCCATGACCAGTCCGATGGTGCCGGTGGGTGCTACGACTGTTGCTTGGGCGTTGCGAAAGCCGTAGATTTCACCCATTTCGACAGCCCGGTCCCACACTTGGCGAGCCGTTGTTACCAGATACTCCGGCAGGTAGTTGGGATTTATCCCCCGCGGTTTTATCGTCAAGCCTTCGTATTCTGATTTCTCGGAGTTATAGGCGGCCCGGCGATGATTACGGATAACCCGAAGCATGTGGTCACGGTTGCGGTAAAAACCGGGAAAGGCTCCCAGCTCCTTGGCCATTTCCGATGAAGTTACATAAGCCTGGCCGGTTAAAAGAGCACTCAAGGCGCCGCACCAAGCATAACCTTCAGGCGAATCATAAGGTATACCCAGGCGCATCAGTACCGTGCCCAGATTGGCGAAACCCAGGCCGAGGGTGCGGAATTCATAGCTTTTTTGAGCGATGGTTTTGGAAGGGAAAGAAGCCATCAACACTGATATTTCAAGAACAATCGTCCAGATACGGATGGTGTGGAGGTAACCTTCGATATCGAAACGGCCGTCTTCTTTGAGGAATTTACCCAGGTTTATCGATGCCAGGTTACAAGCGGTATCGTCAAGAAACATGTATTCCGAACAGGGATTAGAAGCATTAATACGGCCATCTTCGGGGCAGGTATGCCATTCGTTAATGGTCGTGTCGAACTGGACACCGGGGTCAGCGCAGGCCCAGGCTGAGTAACAGATTTTATCCCACAGTTTCGAGGCCGGGATATTTCCGGCAAGAGACCTGTCAATGCGGTTGTACAGCTCCCAGTTTTCATTATTCTGGAGCTTTTCGAAGAACCGGTTGGGGATTCTGATAGAATTGTTGGAGTTTTGTCCCGAAACCGTGAGGTAGGCTTCACTGTCCCAGTTGGTATCCAGTTCAATAAAGTCGATATCCGTGATGCCCTGGGCGACCAGGTCGAGGATTTTCTTTATATATTGTGGCGGGACGGCGTGTTGTCGGGCATGGCTCAAAGCTTCCCGGAGTTTATTGTTTTTCTCCGGGTTGACCTCGAAAATGGAATCGCCGTTATCTCCGGCTATGCGGGCGGCGGTTACGATTTCCCGGAGTTGGTTTTTAATCACTCTGGCGCCGGTAACCAGGGCGGCGACTTTCTGTTCTTCGAGCACTTTCCAATCGATAAAACTTTCGATATCGGGATGGTCCAGGTCAAGGCAGACCATCTTGGCAGCCCGGCGTGTGGTGCCGCCCGATTTAATGGCGCCGGCGGCGCGGTCGCCAATGCGAAGAAACGACATCAGGCCCGATGATTTGCCGCCGCCGGAGAGGGATTCGCCGACGCCACGAATATTGGAAAAATTACTGCCGGTCCCGGAGCCGTATTTGAAAAGACGCGCTTCGCGCACCCAGAGGTCCATAATGCCGCCTTCATTAACCAGGTCGTCCTGGACTGACTGGATAAAACAGGCGTGGGGCTGTGGATGCTCATAGGCGTTTTTAGCCTGATTTAAAGTATGCGTTTCCGGGTCAATATAATAATGACCCTGCGACTTGCCGCTGATATTGTATGTCTGATAAAGACCGGTGTTGAACCACTGGGGGGAGTTGGGTGCGGCTATCTGGTCAGCCAGCATGTAGCAGAGTTCATCATAAAATATCCGGGCGTCTTTGGGACTGTCGAAATAATTGTATTTTTCACCCCAGTGCCGCCAGCAATCAGCCATGCGATGGAAAACCTGTCGGGCGGTCGTTTCCCCGCCATATTTCTGCTTACCCTCGCTGTCCAATAGCGGTTGTCCCTGCTCATCCTTAAGCGGTACCCCGGCTTTGCGAAAATATTTCTGGGCGATAATATCAACCGCCACCTGTGACCACGATTCCGGAACCTCTATGTTATCCAGTTTGAAAACCGTGGAACCATCGGGATTTTTAATTTCCGATGACCGCCGGATGAAATTTATTCGGCTGTATGGTGATTCCCCTTCATGGGTGAAATACCGATTTAATTTCAAAGAAAACCTCCTGTAGTCTTTCCAAAAAATTGGTTGAAAATCCCTTTTATTAGAGAGACGCAAAAATCTTTTTTATTTAATCAATTAGACCATTTTCCCCACATTCAAAGTTGACCTTTGCTTTTTTTGTTCAGGTCAGCTTAAAAGTGATACAATATATTGTAGTTAAAAAATTAAGGCATACTAAAAATAGTGTTTTTTTTAAAAAAATGTATTTCCTTGAATTTCATAAAAGTAGCCTTAAAAAAAATTTTTATAGATTTTATAAAAGGGCCAAACACAATCATTATTAAAAATCAATTTTTGTAACTATTTGAATAAAAGCACATTACGGCAGTGTTAATATTATTTAAAAAATAATTATAAACCTTTCAATATCTTATATGGATATCAACATTTATTAACACTTTTTTCACTGGGTATGTGAACAAAAATAGCCTTAAATATTTTATTCAGGTTAATATAGGTTTCTGATTATGCAGTAAGGTTGTATTTTTGATTGTAAAATAAAAACTTATAAAAATTTTAATAACCTGACAATTTCTTACAGCGTATAATACCTTTGTTATTTGTTCATTTGAAAGCGTGGATTAAAAAGAAAAGACATTTTTTTCAGGGAAGGTCCCATTAATGAGGACAGGGTTTTACTTTTTTATATTATGGCTCTTATCCATAACTGTTCCAGCTGTCGATAGTGATAATATAAAATCATTGTCTACCCAGAAAAATGATCGAAGTATTATAACCGGCTGTGTATATGATTCCGGGAGTCAGGATGTCATTCCCTATGCCACCATCCAGGTGCTGGGGACGAACTATTCAACCCTGAGTAATGAAAACGGTCAATACCGGTTGATTCTTGACAGCGGTGCTTACCGGCTCAAGTTCAGCCATGTCGGTTACAGTTCCGATACGGCGGAAATAGTTCTGACAGCCGACAGTCTTCGGCTGGATATGAAACTGACGCCGGTCCTGATAGAATTGCCGGGCACCAGGGTATACAGCCGGGCTTATGACCCCG